>CAZWCV010000004.1:19382-57821 GCA_964632725.1 uncultured Anaerolineaceae bacterium | reverse complement strand
CATCGGCGTCGCATTCCGGGCAAAGTGGCGTTGCGTCAGTCATCGCGTCGTCTCCTGTTGCTTTAGAGCGTCCAACAAAAAACCCGCCGTATGGGCGGGTGTATGCGTCGGTTCTCTGTCAGCACAAACAAGCCCATACTTAGTGGGTGCGGGTCTTCTTGGCCTTCTTGCTTGCGCTTGCTATCATGATTGACCGCTAATTCATGTCTTGGATGCAATCAACTGCGTACTTTATCGCTTTTCAAGAATCCGCTCCAGTCGCAGTTGGTACGAAAAATCCAACCTAAATAACAATCTTATAACTAAAATCCGAAACGCGCAAGGCTGTTTTCGAGGGGCTGAATGTACTTTTTGCCGAAAACGACCAGGTGCACCAGCAGCGGATACAGGTTGTAAATGTGGCGGCGCGTCTCCCAAAACTGGCTGTTGATGGGCAGTATCTCATCATAGGCGCGGAAGAATTCCTGGCCGACGCCGTCGAAAAGCGCCATGTAAGCCAGTTCCATTTCGTTGTGGGCGTAGTAGAGCGCCGGGTCAATAATGCCGGCGATGCGACCGTCGCGCACGATGATATTGGTGCGCCACATGTCGCCGTGGATCAGCGCCGGGCAGGCCGGCTCAACAAGAAAATCATGCAGAGATTCGGCGATTCGCAGCAGCCGCTCTTCCAGCGCGCCGGGCAATTCGCCATGATCCCGCGCCACGCCGGTCATGTAGAGCAGTCGCTGGTCGCGGAAAAAGTCAATCCAGGAGGCTGTCGGCGGGTTGGGCTGATGCAGCGGGCCGATCAAGGTATCGCGCTCCAGGCCGAAGGCGTCGCCGCGGACCTGGTGGCAGGCGGCCAGCAGTTTGCCCAGGTGACGGAGACTCGCTCGTTCCAGCGGCTCATCGCCGGCGATGTACGCCATCAGCAGCAGGTTCGGCTCTTCATGCAGCACCTCGGGGATGGGCAGCGCGGAGTGTTGACGCAGGTAGCGCAGCATATAGGCTTCAATCCGCAAGTCATGGCTGCCGTCGCCGACCTTCGCCACCAGCGGCCCCCCGCTAGCGAAGTCCACCCGCAGGACCCGGCTGATCTTGCCGCCGGCCAGCGGACGCAGTTGCCGCGGGTCGCGCTTGGCGATGTCGTTTATCCGCTGCCGAATGCCGGAATCAGTCATCAGAACTTGCCTGCTTGTATGTGGCGGAAATGTCGCCAGCGCCGGTAACACGTGGCTTGACAGCATTTGCGCCTCACTTGTATAATCCGCTGATTATGCCCGAAATCAATCAGGAGTAAAGAGATGGGCCCGCTTCCAAAGAGAAAAGTCTCCAAGTCCAGGCGCAACCGCCGCCGCGCCCACGACGCGCTGACCCTCAATCACCTGGTTGAATGCGAAAATTGCGGCGAGTATCATATCGCGCATCGCGTCTGCCCGAAATGCGGCCATTATCGCGGCGAACTGGTCGTAAAGACTAGCGACGATTAGCCTGAAAGTCGCGGATTTGCAGCGAGATTGATCGACCGCGCCGGCGCCGCGCGGTTTTTTCTTGCTATGTCCGTCCATACGCGGACTATCGCGCTGAACTTGCAAGCGAGGGTTTGACATTTCGATGAATTGGCTTACGACTGCGGCGATATTTCCGGGTCAGGGCTCCCAGGCGCTGGGCATGGGCGCGGATTTCGCCGAGCGCTACGTTGTGGCGCGCGATACCTTCGCCCAGGCGGACGAAGTCCTGGGCTACAGTTTGTCGGAAATCTGCTGGACTGGCCCGGCGGAAGCGCTGGACCAGACCAATCATACCCAGCCGGCGCTTTACGTCAGCAGCATGGCGATTTGGCGCGCGCTGCAGGAAGCGCTGCCCGAGGCGACGCCGGCCTGGATGGCCGGGCACAGCCTGGGCGAATTGAGCGCTTTGACCGCTGCCGGCGCGCTCAGCTTTGAAGCGGGCGTTCGGCTGGTGCAGGCGCGCGGCCGCTTTATGCGGCGAGCTGGCGAGCAGGCGCCAGGAGCGATGGCGGCTGTGCTGGCGCTGGAATTGCCAAGGGTCGAAGTATTGTGCGCGGAAGCCTCGCGCGATACCGGCAAGACCGTCGTGCTCGCCAATGACAATTGCCCGGGGCAAGCGGTGGTTTCGGGCGAAATTGAGGCCGTCGATCGCTTGATTGAGCTGGCGGCGGCAGCCGGCGCCCGGCGCGCGCTCAAGCTGGCGGTGAGCATCGCCGCGCACTCGCCGCTGATGGCGTCCGCCCAGGCGGGATTCCGCCAGGCCGTTCACGAGACGACCTTTTCGCCGCCGCAGGTCGCGGTCATCGGCAATATAGCGGCGTGGCCCTTGACCACTCCGGACGAAATCCGCCGGGAACTGGATCAACAGCTGACGCAGCCCGTGCGCTGGACCGACTCGGTGCGCGCTATGATCGAGGCCGGCGCGGAAACCTTCATTGAGGTCGGCGCGGGCAATGTGCTCACCGGCTTGCTGCGCCGCATCGACCGCGCCCGAGCGCGCGTCAACTTGAATACTGTCGCGGCCTTTGAGCGCTTCCTCGAATCGCAGGCGTGAAGCATGGACGAGCCCAAGCCTGAACTGATCGTCTGCCGCCGCGACGGCGCCGTCTTTGCAGTTACGCTGAATCGTCCGCGAGAGCGAAACGCCATCAACGATGACATGATGGCGGCGCTCTCCGACGCTTTCGACCGCGCCGAGCGCGAGTTCTCGCTGGGCGCGCGGGTGGTAGTTGTTCGCGCGGCCGGGCGGGTGTTTTCTTCCGGCATCGACCTGGAACAATTCTCGGCGCCGGAAAACGATTTGAATGACAATCTCTTCCCCTTCACCGCGCGATACCAGTCGATATTTGACAAAATCGAACGCTGCTCACTTCCGGTCATCTGCGTGCTGCAAGGCTACTGCCTGGGCCTGGCGCTGGAATTGGCGCTGGCTTGCGACTTTCGCATCGCCGCCGAGCGTACGAAGTTGGGCTTGCCCGAGTCTCGGCTGGGCATCATCCCGGATGTCGGCGGCACGGTGCGGCTGGTCAAGCTGATTGGGCCCGCGCGCGCCAAGGACCTGGTCCTGACCGGCCGCAACATCGATTTGGCGCAAGCGCTGGACTGGGGTCTGGTGAACGCCGTCTATCCCAAGGCTGAACTTGACGCTGGAGTAAACGAATGGGTGGAGGCATTGGCGGCGGCGGCGCCGCTAGCGGTCAGCTACGGCAAGCGCGTCATCAACGATATCGTGGACAATACGCGCGGCTTGCAGATTGAAGCCTGGGCGCAGGCGCAGCTCTTCCGCAGCGAGGACTTTCGCCGGGCGGTGCAGGCGATGATTGACAAAACCTACCCGGTCGACTGGGAGGGGAAGTAAGTCAGTCGCCCCCGTCCATATCGCCGATGACAGCGCGCAGCCACCCGTCGGCTCGCTCCAGCAGCACGCGCGCCGCTGGCGCATCCACCTGCTTGATGTGCATGACAACGGCGGTTTTGACCTCCATGCCTGAAAGCGCCAGCAGATAATCGGCGATGATTTCGTCAACACCTGCGATGTGCCGCACGAGCCGAACAGCGCGCTGCGCCAGCTTCTGGTTGGTGACTTTCACATCCACCATCAGATTGCCGTAGACCTTGCCCAGGCGAATCATGGCGGCCGTGCTGATCATATTGAGGATCATCTTCTGGGCGCTGCCGGCTTTCATGCGCGTCGAGCCGCTGATGATTTCGGGGCCCAGATCTACGCTGATGCTGATCTCCGCCAGCGCGCCAATTGCCGACTGCGGATTACAGGCAATGGCGATGGTGGCGGCGCCCAGTTCACGCGCATACTTCAGCGCGCCGACGACATAGGGTGTGCGTCCGCTGGCTGCTATGCCGCAGACGACATCGACCGCCGTTACGCCATGCGCCTGCATATCGAGCCTGGCTTGGGCCGGGTCGTCTTCCGCGCCTTCGACCGCTTGCGTCAGGGCCGCCTCGCCGCCGGCGATGATGCCTTGCACGAGTTCAGGCGGCGCGCTGAAGGTCGGCACGCACTCGACCGCGTCCAATACGCCCAGCCGTCCGCTAGTGCCGGCGCCGACGTAGAAGAGCCGCCCGCCCGCGGACAGGGCCTTGACTATGGCCTCAGTCGCCTCGGTGATCTGCGGCAGCGCAGCCTGAACGGCCGCCGCCACTTTCGCGTCCTCGGCGTTGATCAGGGCGACGACCTCGCTTGTTGGCAGCGTGTCTATATGCCGGCTGGCGGGATTGTCGGATTCCGTTTGCAGGGTCATTTGGCTTGCCGCGCGCTCCATTCCATTTTCGCCAGCAGCGCCGCTCCCATCACGGGCGGGTATTTGCCGACCGGTCGCTCAACCAGCCCAAGCTGTGTGGATACCAGATTCGACAGGCAATTGTCGTGGTCAAGCAAACCGCCCGCGAAGGCGATCGGCGCGTCGGCGAAGTCGAGTCGTTCCCGCATGACCCTTACTTGAGCGGCCAATAGTTTTGCGGCTGCCTCGAGAATGGTTTTTGCGGCCTGATCGCCCGCGCTGGCGGCGGCGATGACAACTTTTGCCCGGCCGGCGATGCGCGCGGCGGGCGCCTCGTCCGCGCGGTAAAGCCAGGCGATCAGCTCGCGCGGCTGTTTGACTCCCAGCGCATCCAGGCAGCAGCGACTTAGCGAATCGCGCTCGACCGGCGCGCCAGCATCATAGACGGCGATCAGGCGGCGCAGCAGCTGCCGACCGATCCAGTAGCTGCTGCCGTCGTCGCCCAGCAAGTAACCCCAGCCGCCGATTTGCAGACGCTGCCCGCGCGGCGAGATCCCGTAGACCGCGCTGCCCGTTCCTGCCAGGAGCAAGATGCCGCAGCGCTGCGCCAGGGCGCCAACCAGCGCGATCTCCAGATCTGAGCTCGCTATAAGCAAGCTGTCGGGCAGGGCCGGCTCGAGGGTCTGCAAAAGCCAGTCGCGGCTGTGCGTGTTGGATGCGCCCGCGACGCCGATGGCTGCAGCGCTAATGGCCGCCGGCCGCAGGTTGGCTCGCGCCAGCGCTTGACCGACGCTGCGCCGAATCAGCGCCTGCGCGGCCTCATGGCCGATGAGATTGGGATTGACGGTTGACTCCCTGGCCGTAGAGCGCGAAACGAGAACATGGTCAACTATGGCGACGCGCAGGGTGCTGCCGCCGCCGTCCACGCCCAGAAAAAGCGGCCCGCTCATTAGCTGTCGACCGCCTCGACGATGAGATCGTGCGCGGCGCGTCGAAAGGCGTGTATGCCGTCCGGATCGCGGCCGTGATATACGCGGTTGGTCAGCACGGCGCAGACCAGCTGCCGCTGCGGGTCAATCCAGAGCGATGTACCGGTGAAGCCAGTATGACCGTACGAGCCCGAGCTGAAATGATTGCCTGCCGAGGAATCTTGCTCCGCCTTTAACATCCAGCCCAGGCCGAGCCGATATTGCCCACTCACGTGCTGGCGCGTGGCCAGCCGCCGCAAAACCGCGCCGATGCGCAGCCTGGGATCGCCGGCCAGCCAGGCCTGCCCAAAGCGGGCGACATCCTTAGCCGTCGCGAACAAGCCGGCGTGCCCGGCGACGCCGCCCACCCCGCAGGCGTTCTCATCGTGTACTTCGCCCCAGGCGCGCCGCTTCCGCCAGTGATCGTCGAATTCGGTTGGTACGATACTTTCTCGCGGAATGCCTTTGACGACTGGATTGTGCGTGAACGACAGCAGCTCCAGTGGCTTCAAGACCAGTTCGCGCAGCGCTTGCTCCAGCGGGCAGCCCTGCAAGCGCGCGATGGCTTCGCCCAGCAGCATGATGCCGATATCGGTGTAACGCACGGTATCGCCGACCGTTCCGGCGAATGGGAAGTCCAGCATTGCCTCCAGGCCCCGGCGCCAGCGCTCGGCGTCGGTGGGATCGCCCGCGCTGGGCGGGGGCGGCGGTTCAGCGGCCGCGAGCTGATAGACCGAGCGCCAGGGCGGCAAGCCGGATGTATGCGTTAGCAGATGCTTGAAGGCGACGGCGGTCGGGTCGACTGTCTGGCCGCGGAACCGGTTTTCAACGGGCAAGAAGATTCGCGTATGCGGATCCTGACCACTGGATACCGGGCGGGGAGTTATGCGCCCAAACTCGGGCGCGACCTCGACCAGCCGGCTATCGAGCGCGATTTTGCCGGCTTCGACCAGCGTCAGGAAAGCGCTGTGCGTGATGAGCTTGCTCACCGAGGCCAGGTCAAAGAGCGAGTCGGTGGCGACGGCGATGCCGCGGGTTTCCGGGTCGATCCAGCCCCAGGCGTCGCGCAGTATAATTTCGCCGCGATGAATGATGCAGATGCTCAGCGCGGGAAATGTGGCGGGCAGATGCCGCTTGATAAGCCGCTCGAACTTGTCGCGCTGCCGGCCGGCAATCATGCGATGTCCACGGTGAGTTGTCCCGCCGGGACGAAGTCGCCGCACAGCGCATCGACCGCGGCGGCAAGCGACGGGTCGCTGTCTCCCATTGTGCAAATTACCGAGCCAGCGCCGGCAAGTTGACCGGCGTCGTAGGGGTTGCGCGCGCAGATCAGGACCGCGCGCGTGGCGAGTTCAATGACGCGCTGCGCCAACTTCAGCTGCGCCGGCTGCAGGTGGGCGTTGCGGGTTAGCAGAATGACAGTGTCGGCGTCGGCTGTCAAGCGCTCAAGTATTGGCAAAGCCGCCAGGCGCGGGAGCCGCGGATCAATCGTATGGCAGGCTGCATGCGGCAGGCGCGCTGACAGCAGGGTCGAGAAGCGGCCGCGGCTTGAGGCCTCGACCGCGTCAGATATGCGGCGCGCGGCGAACTCGATGCAGACGACGCGAGTATCGTCAGCGCTGATCGGCAGCGCGCTTCCCCGCTTCAGCAGCACCGTGCCGGCGCGGGCGGCGCGTAACGCCAGCGCTTGATGCGCGTCGCAGGCGACGACGCTGAGCGCGGGCTGGCGGTCCAGGCTGTAGTCGCGTTTCAAGCGGCGAATCCGCGCAACCGACTCGTCGATGCGCGCCGGCGAAATCCGGCCCGAGCGCGCCGCGGCCAGCACCGCCTCGTAGGCGGCCTCCTGGCGTCGCCGCGTATGCGAGAATAGCGGCATGTCGACACCGGCCTGCACAGCCAGCACCGCCGATTCACCGGCGCCGAAGCCGCGCGTGATCGCCTTCATTTCCATACAGTCGGTGCAAACCGCGACCTGGTAGCCCAGTTCCGTCCGCAGCAAGCCGTTTACAATGCCGGGCGAGAGCGTCGCCGGCAGCCTGTCGTCCAGCGCTTCGTACATGACATGCGTCAGCATGACGCAGGCGGCATCGGCGTCGATGGCGGCGCGAAAGGGCAAGAGATCGCGCTGGTACAGATAATCGAGCGGCCCTTTTACCGTGGCCAGGTCGTCGTGCGTGTCAATGACCGTATTGCCCAGGCCGGGGAAGTGCTTGACTGCCGCCGCCACGCCGGCGCGCTGATAGCCGCGGATCTGCGCAGCGACCATGCGGCTGACGGTCCCGGCGTCGGCGCCGACCGAGCGCGCGCCCACCGACGGATTGGCCGGCTGATGCGCGATATCGGCGACCGGAGCGAAATTCCAGTTGACGCCGAGCGCCGCCAGCTCTGTACCCAGCATGAAGGCGACTTCTTCAGCCAACTGCGGGTCGCCGGAAGCGCCCAGGGCCATGGCGCCGGGGCTCTCGCTGAAGCCCTCGCGCAGGCGCGCGACGATGCCGCCTTCCTGGTCAATGCCGACCAGGATGGGACGCGTGGCCGCGCGCCGGCAGTCATCCACCAGCCGCTTGACTTGCGCCGGATTCTGGATGTTGCGCGCGAAGAGATATACCCCGCCGATGCGCCCGCTGGCCAGCCAAGCCAAAATATGCGGCGGCGGACTAAAGCCGTCAAAGCCCGCCATCATCATCTGTCCGACTTTTTCTTCCAGCGGCATCATGTCGTCGGCCTAGCGCGGGCTGGGCGCCAGCTGGCGCGCTTCCCAGCGGATCATGAACTGATAGAGCAGCACCATCAAGGCGGCGCAGGCAAATACAAAGGCGCTAATCGACTCGGCGCCGACATATTCGACGAATACGCCGCCCAGTCCGGTCAGCGCGGCCCCGCCCAAACCGGCGCAACCGACTTGAAAGCCGATGGCGTTTGCGGCGTGTCGCCGGCCAACGCGCTCGTTCGTCTGCAAAATCAGAATGGGGAAAATAGCGGACATCCCGAAGCCGATACCCAGCAATCCCGCGAGACTCATGATTTCGTGCAAGTTGGCGAAGAGCAGCGTTGCGCCAAGCGCGGACGACGCAAAGCAGAAGTTCAGCAGGGCGCGATCGCCCAGGCGCATGGCCAGCAGTCCCATCAAGATGCGGCCGACGGTGAAGCTGCCCCAATAGGCGCTGACCCAATCGCTGGCGACGGTTTGCGGCAGGCCGCGCGACTCGATAAGCAGGGTGTTGGCCAGCTGACCGGTACCGATCTCGACGCCGCCGTAGAGGAAGAAGAACAACAGCCCGATCAGGACGATAGGCTGGCGCAGCGTCTCCGTCATAGGCGTGCGCCGGCTGGGCTTGTCTTTGTCGCCGCGCGCGTCTTTGAAGCGCCAGAGCGGCAAACTCAGCAAGATGACCAACCCCAGCAGCAAAACTAGCGCGCCGATCAATACATAGCTGGATTGCCAGCCTCCGCCTTGCTCGATCACAAAGAAGGTAACGACATTCGGCGCGATGGTCAGCCCGATGCCCCAGGCGGCGTGCAGCCAATTCATTTCGCTGGCGCCATAATTGACCGAGACGAAATTGTTCAGCGCGGCGTCAATCGTGCCTTTGCCGATGCTGGTGACAAAGGCGACCGCGAGCAAGATTATCCATATCGGGGCGATTGAGTAACCGAGCAGGCCGATGCCCGCGAAGGCCATGCCGCCGACCAGGACCGGAGCGAGCGAAAACCTGCCGATCACCGTGCCGCTGAGGAAGGCGGCGATCAGCCCGCCGAGCATGGCGGCCGGCGCCAGCGCCGCCAGCGAGTTATGCGACACATCAAATGTCGCTTGCATGTAAGTCCAGGCGATATTCAGCAGGCCACTGGCGACGCCAATGACGACGAATACCACGCAGGCGATGAAAATGGGAAAGATCCTGGCAGGCTTCAAAACGGCTCGCTTGATGTCAGTTTCACAGCGCTATCATACCTAAGCGTCTTGGGCGCGCAATGGTCGCGTCGCCGGCCTCTAATGAACAGTCAAGACCCCGTTCAGCGAGCGATCCACTTGGCCCGCTTGTCTGCTGAATCCTGTCCGCTTCCGAATCGCGCTCAGGAGGATTAGTGTAGGGGCGGGCCGCCGGCGCGCCCAAACGACTATACGAGAGCGGGCCAGTTTGACCTGAGACAGGACGAGGCTGTGTTAAACTAGGTGCGATGAAATTATGGGCATATTGTTTGGGAGCGTTAAGCTACTTATGCCGGCGCCAAGCGGCGATGACCTGATTGACGTCCGCCCGGATGAGCGCTTTGACCAGGCGCGACTCCATGAATACTTGCGCGGTAAATTGCCCGGCGCTGATGAAGCGCTGAGCGTGCGGCAATTCGGCGGCGGCAAGGCCAACCTGACCTATTTGCTGCGCTTTGGCAGTCAGCGCGAATACGTCTTGCGCCGCCCGCCATTGGGGCAGTATGCGCCCAGCGCCCACGACATGGGCCGCGAATACCGCGTGCTCTCCGCCCTGCATCGCGCCTTTCCATTGGCGCCGCGCGCTTTTCTCTACTGTGACGATGAAGCGGTCATTGGCGCGCCATTCTTTATCATGGAGCGCTGCAACGGAGTCGTCGTGCGCGAAACGCTGCCGGCAAGCTTCGCCAGCGACGCCCAAGCGCCGCGCCGCATGAGCGAAGCGCTGGTTGACGCGCTGGCGGCTCTCCACGCGGTGGATTACGGCGCTCTGGGATTGTCCGGGCTGGGCCGGCCCGCCGGCTTCATCAAGCGTCAAATCGACGGCTGGCATCGACGCTGGGGGGCGGCCAAAAGCGCGGACGACGCCCGCGTGGACGAAATCTATCGCTGGCTGAGCGCTCAACAGCCGGAGAGCGACTATCGTTCGCTGGTGCACAATGACTATAAGCTGGACAATACCATGTTCGCCCACGACGACCCCGGGCGAATTGTGGCGGTTTTTGATTGGGACATGTGCACGCTGGGCGATCCGCTGTCTGACTTGGGCGCGCTATTGACCTACTGGACGCAGCCGGATGACGCCCCCTCGGTCAAAGCAATCGGCTTGATGCCCGCCGGCGACCACGCCTTTTGCACCCGCGACGAAATTGTGGCGCGTTATGCGGAGAAGAGCGGGCGCGACTTGCGCCACATGCGCTTCTACCACGTCCTGGGCGTCTTCCGCCTGCTTGTGATTTTGCAGCAGATCTACATCCGCTATCAGCGGGGATTCACTCAGGACAAGCGCTTCGCCAATATGGGCGCGTCAGTCGAGGCGCTGACCGACTGGGCGCTCAACCTGATAAGCGAAGGCTGAGCCTAGACGAACTCCAGGTGCTCGCTGCTGGCGTTTGTGAGGTCGCTGTAGTAGCCGCGCAAGTAGCTGTACTCATCGGGGATGGTCAGCGCCAGCTGGTACATCGCTTCAGTGATCATCGCGGAAAGTACCTGGCGCGGCACGCGTTTGCCTTTGCCGCGGCGGAAACGGAAAGGCGCGCCGAACACGACTTTGGCGTAGGCGCGCCGGAAACGCTTGAGACGGCTGCGCCAGTCTTCCGCGCCGCAGATCGCCGCCGGCACGATGACCGCATCGGCCTTGCTGGCGATATAGGCCAGGCCGTCCTTGCCCGGCTGCAAGCCGCCGCTATGACGCGTGCCCTCGGGCGCCATCAGCACCAGCTGCTCGCTCTGCAGCAGCGCTATCGTCTGCATCAGCGCCTTGCGGTCGTATTCGCCGCGGTGTATCGGAAAGTGTCCCCAGCGCCGCAGCAGCCAGCCCGCCACCGGAATGGCGAAATTCTCCGCTTTGGATAGCGAGACCGTATGCCGGAAGGGGATGCTGGCGGTGACGACGATGGGATCGAGATAAGAAACGTGGTTGATCATCAGGCAGGTCCTGCCCTGGCGCGGGACATGCTGCAGGCCTTCCACTTCGACCTTGCAGAAGGCGGGTACAGCCGCGCGCAGCAGCGGATGCAGCAGGCCGCGCCACTTGTTGTACTCGGGCTGTTTTGCGATATATTCTTCTATGCTCGGATCGTGCGACATGAGTTATTCGATTTGGGCTCAGCGCCTGGTTTTGCGTTTGCGCGCGCGTCTGGCTCGGCGGATGTCAGCGAGCTCGCGGGCGGGCGTCCGCAGCGCCTGGACTTCGTCGTGATCAAGCTGATACCAGGCGCCCTTGCGCAAGGTGCCCAAGCCAAGCTGCCCGATATGCGTGCGGACCAGACGCATAACCGGATGACCCAGCAGCAAAGCCACGCGGCGGATTTGGCGCTTGCGCCCCTCCAGCATGACGATGCGCAGCACGGTCGAGCGCTTGGACGATTGCAGAATATTCACAGAACAAGCGGCCGTGCGACTGTCATCGAGCCAGACGCCGCTTTCCCAGTCTTCAATGGTCGCGCGCGATACCTTGCCTTTTACCGTGACTTTGTAGGTTTTTGTGTGCTCGTAGCGCGGGTGCGAAATGCGGTTGGCCAGCTCGCCGTCATTGGTGAGGATCAGCAAGCCCTCGCTGTCGGCGTCCAGGCGGCCTACGGGGAAGAGATGACCTGGAACCTCGACCAGCTCGCGAATGGTGGGTCGGCTGTCGTCAGGCTCGCCTCTGTTTGTGGTGAGCACGCCCTTGGGCTTGTTGACCACAATGCAGATCCGCTCAAAGGCGGTGTTGATTCTGACGCCGTCGACCAGAATCGCATCTTTCAGCGGGTCGGCTTTGGCGCCCAGGCCGATGACCTTGCCGTTCACTTGCACGCGTCCGCTGCTGATGATCGTTTCGCATTGACGGCGCGAACCGATATCGGCTTGCGCCATAATCTTTTGTACGCGCTGTTCGGGCACGTCTCGTCCTTCCGGTTGACTGCTGACTATGATATGGATTGCGGCGCAAGCGCGCTAGGGGAAAGCGGGTTCAGCGATCGGCGGACTTGTCGGTGACGATAAACTGCAGCGGGATGCCCAGCAGCAGCCGCGTCTGCGCGACCAGGGTGGGCAGGGCGACGACCAGCAGCGTCAAGACCAGCATGAAGGGAATGCTCAGCAATTCCAGCAGCGACTCGACCAGGGTATAGGGCGCCACGCGTTCGGGTCGAATGCGATAGTCTTGCACCTGAAAGACGACGACCAGAATTAGCATGACCAGGCCGGAAATCGCCAGCAGGAACCAGGCCGGATGGCTGGCCGACAGGCCGTCCACGGCGTACACCAGCTTGTCGGTAGCGGCAAACAGACCATCAAGCTTGACCGGCGCGATATCCGGGTGGAAGAAGACCGGCAGCTGCGAGCCAACTGTCAGGATGATCCAGCCCGCGCCCGCCAGCAGAATATCATGGGCGATGCGCAAGAGCAGCTTGAGCGAATTAAACGAGAAGACATTGGGATTCTCGATCAGTTTGGCCAGCATATAGCCGACTTCTTTGCTTCCCCAGGCATGGCGCAGGGTCTGGCTGTAGCGGTTTTTTATCGACTGGAAGATATTGGCGCCGGTGGTTGAATCGGCCAGGAAGGGCAGATAGATGTGCTGGATCGACACGTGGCCGCCGGTGGCGAAATAGGCTTTGATGAGCATGTGCCATTCGTCGGCGATCACGTCGGTGTCCCAGTTGCCGCTCTGCTCCAGCAGCTTGAGGCTCAGTGAATACGACGACATCGGCATCGCCATCCACCAGGGTGCGGCCAGATAGGCCAGCTCGAAAGCGGTGGCGTAAGTATTGATAATGCGCATCAGCGGGTTGACCTGCCAGATATTGCCGTGATAGCGAATCGGCGCCTGCCAGAAGGTGCGGTGGCGGTCTTCATTGATGGCGAAGTGGTATGTCAGGGCGGCGAAGTGATTGACGTGCCAGCGCGTGTCGGCGTCCATGGTGGTGAGCACGAGGTTATCGGGATTGATCTCTTGTTCATCGACGACGTTCTCCAAAAAGCGGTTGACCGCCCAGGAGAGGTTGGCCGACTTGCATTGCATCTCGCCCATTAGCCCGCGCGGATGCACAGTAAAGTAGACGTTGGCGAAGAGGTCGGCGTATTGGCGATTCAGGCTCTGCGCTTTCTGGTAGCTTTCCGGCTCGGCCGCTTCCATCGCCAGCAGAACCGATATCTGCGTCCGGGCGTTATGCTGTAAGCTGAGCTGATCCAGCGTGCGGCAGAGAATTTTCATCGATTCGTTGTAATTGGGGATGATGACCAGGTGATGCACGCTGTCCCAATCGAGCGCGTTAGGCGTTTTGTCGTCGACATATCTCTGATGCCAGTCGATCGCTTCGTAGTCTTTGATTCGGCGGAGGCCGATGCCGTTGGCGATGCCCGCCAGGAAAAACCTAAAGGCGGAATAGCAAGCGACCAGGGCGGCCATGGTCATTAACGTCAAGGGAAAGGCGACCGCGCTGGCGATGGACACCAGCAGCGCCAGCCAGGCCAGAAACCCGGGAATCCCGTCGAGCACTCGCTCCGGGATCGGCGGAAGCGGCGCGCCGCCCCAGATCGAGCGGCCGACGTCGGCTGGGCGCGGCGGTCGTGGGTTATTTGATGTGTAGGGCACGGTACATTTCTGGATGCAGTAGCAGTTGATTTACGCTGCGACTGCCCTCGTTTACGACCCGAGTGATTGGCGCGCGAAAACGACAGTTGACGCCCAGGCTCCAACACCTCCAATCGCAATTATCATAACATAGGGCACTTGACTGGCAAGTTTACGCTTGCGAGCGCGTCAGGCCTTGCCCTTGCCGCCCTTGACCCCGCGGCGGCTGGCGACTTCCACCAGATTGGTCTGGTAGTCATAGATATTGCGCCGTTTGACCGCGTGCGCATCGAAGGCCAGCTGGACCAGTTTTTCCACCAGGTCGGTCTGCGACAAGCCGTCTTCCCGCCACAGGTAGAAAGCGAGCGAACCGGGCATGGTGTTTATCTCGTTTAAGTAGACCTCGTTCTGGTCGGGGCGGACGAGGTAATCGATGCGCGCGATGCCGCGGCCATCCACCACTTTGAAAGCTTCAATGCTAAGCTGCTGGATACGCTGCGTGAGCTCCGCGTTGATTGGCGCCGGTATGATCCGCTCGGCGCTTTTCATGCCCTCGCTGCCGCGCAGGTACTTGTCTTCATAGGACAGGAACTCGTCCCAGGACACGGGCTGCTCGAGCGTCGAGGCCTGGAAATCGTCGCCGTAGCCGATGACCGAGCAATTGATTTCAACGCCCTTGCTGACGGCCGGCTCGACCAGAATGCGGCGGTCGAAGTTGGCGGCGATATCAATGCTGGCGCGCAGCAACTCCGGCGAGTCGGCGCGGCCGATGCCGATGCTGGAGCCCAGCGTGGCCGGCTTGACAAATAGCGGGAATTCAAATTCGCCGCGAATGGCCTCGACGATTTCATCCGACTGCTCGTGCCAGCGCTCGCGCGAAAACCAGTAGTCAGCGAGTACGGGAATGCCCGCTTGCCGCAGCGCAGTCTTGGTCAGAATCTTGTCATTGCTTAAGGCGGAGCCCATGGTCGCGCAGCCGACGTAGGGTATGTCGGCCAGCTCCAGCAGACCTTGCAGGCTGCCGTCTTCGCCGTGGGTGCCGTGCAGCGCCGGAAAGACCACATCTATGCGCCTGACTTGACTTTGACGGAAGCGGCCCGCCAGCGGATTGAGGATGAGGCCGTGGTGGCGCGTATCCGGCGAGAGCAGGCAGGGCTGGACGCCATCGCGCTCCAGCAGGCTCTCATCTTTGAAACTGTCGAGGTCGGCCAGCGGCTCGCCTGTGAACCAGCGGCCGTCGCGCGCGATATAGACCGGCGCAACCTCACAGCTGTCGGCCGGAAAGGCCTTCATGATTTGGTGGCCGGTGACGATCGAGACGTCGTGCTCGACGCTGCGACCGCCGAAGATTACCGCGATTACCTGGCGACGCTTGTTCATTTTGGGCGCCTCAACGCAGCCTTGGATCTCTCGATTCTATGTTCGCATGGAGACGGTAAATGCGCAGGGAAAATCTCAATAGGTATCGGGCAAGTCATTCAGGAAGAGCACGGTATCGCCCGCGCGCAAATTCTGCTGATACCATTTTACCGCGTCATCCAGCGCGTCCAGCACCTGAAGCCGCGAGCGGTCAAAGTCCGTGGACTGAATGGCCGCAAAGATCGGCGCGGTTTGCTTCTTGCCGATCAGGATGATGTCCGTGGCGCTCTCGGCCGCCAGCAAACCCAGCCTGTGGTTTTCCCGCGCCTGCAATTCGCCCAGCTCAACCATGCCCGGAGTTATCAAAAGTCGCTTGCCTGTTTCGTGCAGGCGCAGCACTTTCAGGGCGCTGACGACGCCCTTGGGATTGGCGCTGTAAGCATCGTTGATGATGGTGATGCCGGCGGCGGTGGTCTCGGATACCAGGCGGCTTTCGGCCGCTTGCAGGCCGCCAATGCGCCGGGCGATATCGCGCAAGGGGATGCCCTCATGAAAAGCGACGGCGATGCACAGCAACAGGTTGGTCACGTTGTGTTCGCCCACGATACCCGTGGTAATCTCCACTTGATCGCCGCTGGCCACATAGCTAGCGCGAAAGGAAATGCCGCTCAAGGTCTCCTTGAGGTCGCTGGCCAGCCAGGTAATCTGCTGCTCGCGCGCTTCTTCGAGCGAGACGGCCCGGCTGACTGTGAGCCGCGTCGCCGGGTAAACCTCGGCGATCATCTCGCGGATGTAGGGATTGTCCCAGTTGAAAGCGGCCACGCCGTCCGCGGGCAAGCAGTTGACAAGCTCGTATTTTGCCCGTCTGATGTTTTCGAGGCTGCCGAAACGCTCAAGGTGCTGCGGGCCGATCTCGGTGATGATGGCGATGTCCGGCGGCGTCAACTGGCAGATGCGCGCGATCTCGCCCTCGACGTACGCGCCCATTTCGCTGATGAAGTATTCAGTGCGGTAGTCATCGGCCAGGTCGCGGTTAATGGCGAGCGAGATGCCCATCAGCGTGTTGTAGCTCTTGGGCGTGGCGTAGGTCTGATAGCGAACGCTCATGATATCGCGCAGGAAGCTCTTGGTGGTGGTCTTGCCGTAGCTGCCGGTGATGCCGATGATTTTGGGGCGCAGCTTGTCCAGCGTACTGGCCGCTTGCCGCAAGTAGCGCCGCCGCAAGGTCGCCTCCACCGGTTGCATCAGCGCGTTGCCCGCCGCCAGCCAGACCGGCGCCAGCAAGAACAGCGCGAAGCCGAGGCCATTGGCGAGGGCGACGCGCCTCGCGTTGCCAGAAATCTCAGCGTTGCTCGTGAGCCAGAGGGCGGCGCAAGCAGCAGCCAGCGCGACCAGCGCGGCGCCGCTCAGCAGCCGTTTCACGCGCGGCGTGATGACAAGAGCTTTCTTTTCTTCGCCGGCCGCTGGGGGTACGGCCGCAATGGCCGCGGCGACAGACGCGACCAATAAGGGCAGATAGCTCCCCGACGCATCGCCGCGGACGAGACCGATAGCGAGCCCCGCCATCCAGGCGGCCAGCGGACGCAGCGGCATGACGCGCCGCCAATCACGCAGCAGCCAGCGCAAATAACGGCGGCTCATATACTCTTCGATTTGAAAATAGCGAGACTGTCGCAAGAGGCGGAGCCAAGCGCCAATCAGCCAAATCGAAATGAGGACGAACTCAGGCATATATGCTCTCATCCGGTGACTACAAGGGCATTATAGGAGGATTTGCCAAATTGCAAAACAGGCGCTAGTCGCCGCGAAAGAGCGCGTCCATAATCGCTGCGGTTTTGTCTGGAAAGTCGAGGTAAGTGTAATGCCCGGCGCCCTGATGCACAATCAGCGCGGCGTCGGGAATGGTCTCTTCAAGTTTGCGCCCCATCCAAAGCGGCGTGTCTTTATCGGCATCGCCCCAGACCAGAATTGTCGGAACCGCGACGCGCGCCGCATAAGCCAGCAGGTCCTCATTGACAACCTGGATCAGGGTCTGCCGCATGACCGGCGAGGCGCTTTGATAGTCGAATGAACCGTAGCTTGCGTTGTAAAGCTGGCGCAATCGCGCCGACGCCGCGGCCGCGCCTATGGCTTCCAGGCCCTGCCTGAACTTGTGATACATCTGCAGCCGAAAGCGCTGGGTCGCGGCGGGCTGCTCCCGAATGCCGGCGCTGTTGGAAAGCGCCATCTTCGATATTCGCCCTGGGTGCTCGGCGGCCAGAATCAAGCCGATGCGCCCACCCAGGGAATGTCCAAAGTAGTTGACCGACTCCAAATTGCGCTGGTTCAAATAGTCGATGCAGAAGGATGCGTAATCGTGAATCGTGAAGGCATGCGGCGGCTCTCCGCTCTCCCCGAAGCCGGGCAGATCGACCATCAGGCATTGATAACCCAGGCGGCTCAGCGGAAGCGCCAGCGGCCACAGCAGGTCAAGGCTGGCGCCCCAGCCGTGCGCCAGCAGCACCGGCGGGCCTTCGCCGATCACTTGCTCGCGGATGCGAAGTCCCTTGACTAATATCTCGCTGCTGCTTACCACGAATGGCTAGCCAATTGCGCTCAAGGGGATGGCGGCGCGGCGGGCCCGCTGGCGTTCGCTGATGGGCTTGACCGGCGGGCACTCCCAGGCCATGTCCTCGGTGGTCGAGCGCTCTTTGGCGAACTTGGGCAAGATGCCGCAAGCGAAGCATTTGTCGCGGCAATCGACGCGCGTTTCGCCCCTGATGCTCATCAAGTAATCCTCGCGCAGGAATTTCTTGTGCAGCCCTACATCAATGTGATCCCAGGGGAAGACTTCGTCCAGCCCGCGCTGGCGATGGTTGTAGAAGTCCGGGTCCAAGTCGCAGTCGGCGAATGCGCGCAGCCAGCCGGCGTGTTTGTGCTGGTCTTGCCAGGCGTCGAATTTGCAGCCCAGCTCCCAGGCGCGCCGGATCACGCGCCCCAGCCGGCGGTCGCCGCGGCTGAGCCAGCCCTCGAATTCGCTGTCGTCGTAAGTATTCCAGCGCAGGTGCATGCCGCCGCGCCGCAGCTGCCCTTTGAGCAGCGCTTGTTTCTCATCCACGCTCTGACGCGTGTCTTGAGGAACCCACTGGAATGGCGTGTGCGGCTTGGGAATGAAAGTGCTAACGCCGACGTTAAGCGTGGCCTTCTTGCCCAGAATCTTCGTGCCTTCGTTCAAGGTGGCCGTACAGAGATCAATAATCGCTTGCACGTCGTCGAGTGTCTCTTCCGGGTGCCCCATCATGAAATAGAACTTGATCGTGCGCCATCCGCGCGAATAGACATCGCGCGCGGTTTGCAGCACTTGCTCATCGGGCACATATTTGTTGATCAGGTCGCGCATTTTTTCGGTGGCGGCTTCGGGCGCGAAAGTGAAGCCGCTGCGGCGCGTTCCGCCGATTTTCTCCAGCAAATCCGCGCTGGCGCTTTCGATGCGCAGGCTGGGCAGGCTCAGGCTGAGGCCGGCGTCAGCGTAAACGCGATTGACCGCCTCGGCCAGTTCCTCCACCCAGACATAATCCGATGAGGACAGGCTGAGCAGGCTGATCTCTTCAAAGCCGGTGAAACGCACAATTTCGTCGATGGCGGCCATGATTTCGTCCACCGGGCGCTCGCGTACGGGCCGCGTGACCATGCCGGCGTGGCAGAAGCGGCAGCCGCGCGTGCAGCCGCGCATAATCTCGATGGGCGCGCGATTATGCACCGTGTCGATATTGGGCACGATGAATTTGGTGAAGGGTTTGGGCAAGGTCAGCACGATGCGTTTCAATACACGGTCCGGTACCCCGGCTTCGTTAGGCGTCACCGAATGAATCGTGCCGTCGTCGTGGTACTCCACATCATAGAAGCGCGGCGCGTACATGCCCTGAATCCGCGCGATGGCGCGCAGCTGTTCATGGCGTGGTCGGCCGCGCGTTTCGCCCAAAACGCGCGCGATCTCGACGATGATCTCTTCGCCTTCGCCGATCACAAAGGCGTCGATGAAGTCCGCCATCGGTTCCGGATTGAAGCAAGCGTGCCCGCCGGCGATCACGAGCGGATAGCGCTCGTCGCGGTCGCGGCTGAGAATCGGCAGGCCGGCCAGATCAAGCAGGTTCACGGCGTTGGAATAAAGCTGCTCGTAAGGCAGGCTGATGCCCAGCAGGTCGAAGTCACCTATCGGCCGCTTGGACTCGAGCGAGTAGAGCGGAATCGACTGCTCGCGCAGCACCGCTTCCATGTCGAGCCAGGGCGAAAATACGCGCTCGGCCAGCATGTCCGGCTGCAAGTTGACCTGGTGGTAGAGATTCATGATGCCCAGGTTGGACATGCCCAGGTCGTATATATCAGGGAAGGCCAGGGCAACCTTTATGTCGGTGCTGTCCCAGTCTTTGACGACGCTGTTAAATTCCCCGCCGACATAACGCCCGGGTTTTTCCACTTGCAGAAGGTGACGATCTAATCTAGCCTCGATCGATGGTTCATTCATGCGGCGCTCGGAGTACTCTCTTAAGCCTGTACACGGTTGATTATAGCTGACATGCCGGTGACTGTATAGCGATGCCTCTGCCCGGGATTCGCGCTTTGTTTTGCGTCGTCTTTTTTGCCTGCGCCGCACTTGCCGCCGGGCAAGACTTCCCGCCAATCAGCGCGGCGAATCTCGCCAATCTAGGCTCACACGCGCGCATTGACTTCGCCGATTTCCCCGGCGAATTGAAGATCGGCTGGTTTGAAGCGGATGCCGACGCGAGCGAGTTCATCGTTTTCGACCAGGCCGGGCGTATCTACCGCGTCTCGGAGGCCGGCATCGAAGACAGCTGGGCTTATATTGAGCCGGGCGGCGGCCAGCTCTTCTCGCTGATTGACGCCGTTTATGTTAACGATGAGCCGCAGCTGCTCTACGTTCTCGATGGCGAGTACTTTATCAACGAGCAGCCGCTGCCCGCCGGGTACGAGCCAGTCGCCATGGCGCCCTTCATAAAATCGCTTTACGTCGAAGCGATTGACGCTGAGGGTCGAACTGTCGTCTTACCCTATCATAAACGTTATGGGGCATGGGAGCTGTTCAGCGTATTCTTAATGCCGGCATCCGACCCGCAGCGGCCCGCGGTGCGAATCGGCAGAGTCAGCTTTCCCGATTTGATATATTCGGCGCTTGCGGACGGCGAGTTGCGCGTCTTTCGCTATCCGTACTTTATGCCAAGCATGGTTCGACGTTACAGCTTGGAGCAGGGTCCGGCGGTATTCGGCGCGGTCAACGGGTCCGGCAGCCACTTCGCCTGGAGCGATCCGGCCTCCGCGCGCCTGAACCTGCTCGACCTGGGAAGGGGCGAGAACCGCGTCGTAGCCGCAATCGACGGCGCTTACGCGCAGTATCATTTGCTGACGGCGGACGCCAGCGCGATTCTGGTCGTGAATCTGGATTTCGCGCCCGACCTATTCGCCTGGGACGTCGAGACTGGAGAGCGGCACGATCTGGGCGCCTATCGCGAGTGCGAGCGCATTCCGGACAAGGCGGCGCTAAGCGCGGACGGGACGGCGCTAATCATCGGCTGCGACACGGGTTTGGACATTTGGCGAGTCACGGGCAGTGAAGAAAGTGAGGAAAGTTAGTGATGGATTCGGACACGATCAAGACGATATTCGATTATCACTACGGCATGTTTGACAGCGTATGGACATGCGCGGCGCAGCTGAGCGAGGCGCAGTTTGTCGAGGACAAGGGCTACTCGCTGGGCTCGGTGCGCAATCACCTGGTGCATTGCCTGAATGTCGATGACCGCTGGCTGGCGCGCCTGCAAGAGACGACTCTGCCGGACGTTCTGGACGAGGCGAAATTCCCCGACCAGGCGGCGATACGCCCGCAATGGGATGCCGTGCGAGAGCGTGTCCTGGACTATGTGACCGGTCTCTCGCCGGCGGAATTGGAGGCGAGCGTGTCGGTGGCGATCCCCGGCCGCTACAGCGAGCCGCAGCGCTGCCGGCGGCGCGACGTCCTTTTGCACATGGTCAACCATGGCACGGACCACCGCGCGCAGATTCTGGCGCGTCTGCATGAATTGGGCGCGCAAACAGTCGAGCAAGACTTGATGCTCTACCTGTGGGAGCGGGCCTGAGCTAGCTTTGACATAGCGCGACCGCGATTTCGCCGGCCACGCGCGCGTTGTTCACCAGCAGGGCGATATTGGCTGTGCGGGAGGCGCCATGCGTCAATTCGGCCACGCGGCTCAGCACGAAGGGTGTGATGTCTTTGCCGCCGATGCCGGCCGCTTCCGCCTCTTGCGTCGCTTTGGCGATCGCGTCTTCGGCGACAGCTGCTGATAATTCGTGTTCGGCTGGGACCGGCACAGCGATCAAGATGCCGTGACGCGCGCCCAGCGCGTCGGAGGCGCGGATGATGGCGGCGGCTTCATCAGGCGTATTTACACGCTGATCGACCGGCAAATCGGTATGCGCCGAATAGAAGGCAGGCAGATTTTGCGTTTGGTAGCCCAGGACGGGTACGCCCTGCGTCTCCAGCACCTCCAGCGTCAGCGGCAGGTCCAGAATTGACTTGGCGCCGGATGAGACGACCGCCACATGCGTGCGACCGAATTCCAGTAAGTCTGCCGAAACATCATGCGGCTGGCCGCGATGCACGCCGCCGATGCCGCCGGTGGCGAACACCCTGATGCCGACCATCTCGGCGATAATCATCGTGCCGGCGACCGTGGTAGCGCCGTCCTGTTTCAGCGCGATGGCGATGGGCAAATCGCGCCGGCTGCATTTTCGCACGCTGCCGGGCGGCGCTTGCGCCAGCGCTTCGATCTGCTCAGGCGATATGCCGACGGAGATCTCACCCTTGAGCAGCGCCATTGTCGCCGGCACGGCGCCCGCGGCGCGTACGGCGGCTTCCATCGCCAGCGCCGTCTCGACATTCAGCCGGTAGGGCAGGCCATGCGTAATCAGCGTCGACTCCAGGGCGACGACCGGCTGTCTATTGTCCAAGGCTTGTTGGACTGACGGGCTGACTTGCAGCGGAAGGTGCATCGCGTTCACTTTCATTTCGTCGCGAGCATAACGCGCGTGGCCGGCGTCTGCCAGCGCGTAAGCCTTGATCAGCCGTCGATGGTATGCAGCTTGTAGCGATGAACGCTGTGGTGAAACGCCTGCAATTCCATCAATTCGATCAGTTGATCCGGTCTCAGGTTGCCGCGGTCGCCGACCGAGAGATGGGCAATCATATCATGCGAGTCGTCCAGATAAAGCGCCAGAATCAGCGGGCGAATGTCCATGACGCTGCGCTTTCGCCGTCTCGTCCGGTCAACAATGATCGATTCGCGACTCAAGACCTTCGCGATCCTGCTGCGCAGGAGCGCCGGATCGACCTCGTCGATAAAGTGAATTCTGTACTCGGCGCTGTCGATCAGCGAATGCAGTGTGGACGCGCGCAGATCAACTTCGACGATGCCCTCAATTGTCAGGCCTGGCGGGGCGACCGCCAGCAGCCGCTCCCTTAATGCGACTTCGTCAACTTCGATGCGCTGTCGCAGGGAGATGTCAAGAATCTCGCATTCGCTGGATATGCCCAGCGGCAAAGGCATGGCCAGGCGAATCCGCGGCCGCGTATTGAAGCCTTGCGTATACAGAATAGGCAGGTCGGCGCGCCGCAAAACGCGCTCCCAGATCTTGGCCACATCCAGATTGCTGGTGTAGCGCAGCGGCCCGGTCTTGCCGAAGGTAATGCGCAGCCGCTGCGCCACGGGCGAAATATGACTCATCCGTTCCATGACTCCGGTGGAATCTTGCTGCTGCTTAGGGTACAATATTCTGCATCAAGCGACTATGCGGCCGAGGGCGAATGAGTCAACATTCGGAAATGCGGGAGCAGCAATATCGCGATTTGGAGCGCGCGCAAGGGCGCAGATTATGGCTGAGCGTACTGCTTCCTTTCGCTTTCGTGCTGGCTGTAGCGGTGGCCTTCGTCGGCGTCGCGCTGTCATTGAAGTCGCCGGCTCAGGTGGCCATTATGTCGAATTCGCTCCTGACCGTGCTTTTGCTTTGCCCGGCCGTCGTCATCATGTTTCCGCTGACGCTATTGAGCTTTGCGCTGGTGGCGCTGGCGAGCCGCTGGTGGAGCAAGTCGCGCTCGCCGCTGCGGCGCCTGGAAGCCTGGACCGCGCTGATGGAAAAGAATGTCGAAAGCTGGCTCGGGCAAGTGGACAAGCGCGTGTTGGATTGGACCGTGCGGCTGGCGCCAGTACGGGAAATGATGATGGCCTTTGAACCGCCGGAAGCGACAGAGGAAGAAGAATGAACGGCACACAATCACAAGATTCTGATCAAGCGCTGCAAGATCGCAAGACGCGAATCATCGTCATGGGCGCCGGTTTGGGCGCGCTCCTGGGTTTGATTTCCAGTTACCTCTATACAAAAGCTGCGGAAGAAAACAGCGATGGCGAGGCCGCGCCGGGCGGCTCGGTCTCAACCGGCCAACTCCTGGCTGTGCTGCTCGCTGTGCTGGGCCTGGTGCGGCAGATAGCCGAATTGGGCAAGCCGAAGGACGACAAGAAATCCGGGGAAAAGTAAGGCCATGTGCGGACGATACACCCTCACCGCCGACGCCGAGTCGATTCAACTGGCCTTCAACCTGGATACCGTCGACGGCTGGCTGGAACCGCGCTTTAACATCGCGCCTTCGCAGCAGGTCGCGGTCATCAGCAACCGCGATCCAGGACAGCTGAGTTTCATGAAATGGGGACTGGTGCCGTCCTGGGCGAAAGACCCCAAGATCGGCTATCGCATGATCAATGCCCGCTCTGAGACAGCCGCTGAGAAGCCGTCCTTCCGCACGGCTTTCAAGCGCCGCCGCTGCCTGATTCCTGCGGACGGTTACTTTGAGTGGGCCAAGCAGGGCAAAAGGAAGACGCCCATGTATATTACCCACACCGAGCGCGACCTATTCGCCTTCGCCGGCCTCTGGGAAAGCTGGAAGCAGCCGGACGAAAGCTGGCTGAATACCTGCACGATCTTGACGACCCGCGCGAACGAGAAGATCGAGCCTATCCACCATCGGATGACCGTCATCCTGGCGCCGGAAGATTACGAGCTATGGTTGGCGCCGCGCGAGCTGACGCCGGATGAGTGGCTGCCGCTGATGGAGGGACCCGGGCCCGACCAACTGCAATTCCACGAGGTGTCCACGCTGGTTAACAAACCGGTCAACGACAACCCCACCGTGATCATGCCGATTGATTCGACGCAGCAGCAAAGCCTGCTCTAGCGCTCAGGGCTGTTGAAGCAAAAAGTAAACTAGCAGAGCCAGCGAGCCGGCTGCGGCTGCAAATAGCATGAATAGAATGAGACTGGAGAGGCGCCGAAATCGCGATGCCGGTGGTTGGTGAGCGGCTTCCGCCGCCGAGACCGACCTTGTTGCGGCAGAATTTGCGCGTTTGGCGCTCGCTGACGTAGCGGTTTCATAAGACAAATCCGCATTCATACATAATTTTGCGACGTAGATCGCCGCCGCTGTTGGAGTCGCGACGACGTAGTCGGCGACATCGTCCGCGAGCACATGATCGCGGTGATGCCCGATGCCGGTCACGACGTACTTCCGGCAGCCGATGATTGCCCGCAATACCTCCAGCTCGTCAAACGCCGCCAGGTTTTCGTTTCGCCCACCGCCCCTGATTATGGCAATAATGTCCACTTCGCGATTGGCGTTGAGCGCATTTATCCCGTCAACAATCGATTGCGCGGCTCGGTCGCCTTCAAGCATGGCGTATTGCCAGATTATCGGCGCGAGTACGGCGCGCGCGCCGGCTTCCTGGTAGGTCGTCTCAAAGTCGCCAATGGCCCGGCTGCTGCGGCCGGTCAGAATGCCGACACGGCGAATCTTGGTGGGCGGGTCGCGCTTGATTGCTGGAAAGCGGCCCTCGGCGCGCAACGCTTCAATAGCGTTAGCTGCATGAACGGTATCGTCCGCCTGTCGTATTTTCAGAACATTGATTTGCGCTTCGGCGCGTCGCTCGAAGAAGTTCACATCGCCGTAGACTTCAACGTCAAGATGGTTCTTCAGGTCGAAGGGAATCCGGCCGACGCGCTCGTCCCACAAAACGCATTTGATTTGGTTTTGGCCATCGACAAGCTCGAAATAGACATGACCCAAATCGGACTTGTACAACCTGTCTATGCGGCCGCCAACCCAGAAGTAGTGCTCTAGCGTTTCGGACTCGATAACACTCCGAAGCGTGCGAGCAATCTGGGCGATGCTACGGTGATTCTCAGTGTGGGACATTGGGCGCGAATTTTATCATTAAGGGAGTCGGGGATTCAAGCGCCGTTCCTGGACGTATTGCAGCGGATCTTGCCCGGGCGGAATGATGACCTTGCGGCTGCGCCCACCGCCAAGTTCTTCGCCCACTACGCCCAGCTCCTGCAGCAGATCCATGATGCGCGCCGCGCGCGGATAACCCAGACCCAGCCGCCGCTGAATCAAGGAGGCGGACGCTTCGCCGGCGTCGACCACCAACTTGAGTACATCTTCCAGCATGGGGTCGGTTTCGGCGAGAAACTGACGCCGCTGCAGGCTGCGCTCCCAGGGTCCGCTGCGCTCGGCGGGCAACTTGCCGGCTTCGACCTGCTTTTGATACTCTCGCCGCCAGTGCGACACGACCTCGCGCGAATCTTCCTCCGAGACGAAACAGCCCTGAATCCGCTGCGGGGCGGCCGCGTCAGCCGACAGGAAGAGCATATCGCCGCTGCCGAGCAAGTCTTCCGCGCCGGGGCGGTCGATAATCACGCGCGAATCGCCGCCCGACGCGACCGAGAAGGCGATGCGCGAGGGAAAGTTGGCTTTGATAAGGCCGGTGATGACGTCAACGCTGGGGCGCTGCGTGGCGATCACCATGTGCATGCCGACTGCGCGCGCCATCTGCGCCAGCCGCGCAATCGCTCGCTCGGTGTCGTCCGCGTTCCTGAGCATCAAGTCGCCGATCTCGTCAATCAGAATGACCAGGTAGGGCAGCGGAGAATCCGCAGCGGCCGGTGACCGCCGCTTTTCGTTGTACATCTCGATATTGCGCGCGCCGTCCGTTTCCAGCAGTTTGTAGCGCCGATCCATTTCGCGCGTGCACCAGGCCAAAACCCCGATGATTCGCTCGTGCTCGATCTCCACCGGGCCGAGCAGATGGGGCAGCCCGTCAAAGCGAGACAGCTCCACCATCTTGGGGTCCAGCATAACCAGTTGCAGCTGATCGGGCGTGTATTGCATGAGCAGGGCGGTGGCCAACGCCGCCATACAGACTGATTTGCCCGAACCGGTCGCGCCGGCAATCAGCAAGTGCGGCATCTGCGCCAGATCGATGGCGACTGGCTCGCCGGTTACACTTCGGCCCAGAGGAATGAGCAAGGGCGAGCGGTCATTCAGCTTCTGCCGCTGATAGCTGTCGCTCGCCATCACATTGCGCAGGGCAACCAGAGCCGGCTCTTTGTTCGGCACTTCGATGCCCATGTAGTTGGCGCCGGGCACAGGTGTTTCCAGGCGCAGCCTTTTGGCCGCGAGCGCCAGCGACAAGTCCTTGGCGTAAGCGGCGATCTTGCTCACGCGAATGCGATCGCTGCCGTCGGCCTTGTGCGGCTGCAAGGCATAGCGCGTGACAGTCGGCCCGACCTGCACGTCAATAACCGTAGTCTCGAGGTCGAATTCCAGCAGCGTGTTTTGGATCAGCATGGCGTTGTGGTTGATCTCGGCTTCGTCGGGCATCAGCATGTCCGCCGGAGTCAGGCATTCGGCGCTCGGCAGGGAGCCGCTCCACTGCGGGCTGTCAGCGCCTTCGGGCGACCGCTCGAGTTCAGCCCGGTTCGCGCCGGGTTCGGCCGTCTCGATTCTCTCATCGTTCTCTGGTGATACTGCCGGCGCCGATTGCTCGGGCGCGTCGTTGTCGGCTCTTGTCGGACGAATCCTCTCAACGGCGGCCGCCGTCGTGCCGTCGTCCTGGCGGCTGCCCGTGGTTTCAGCGAGCGCGGCAGCTGGTTTGGGACGAATCCGCATGATTTGCGTGCGATAGCCGGGCGATTCCGCCAGCTTGCGATACAGGCTATGCGCCTCGACATTCTGCTCGGGCAGGGCCGACCTTCTGGTGGACTCGCTGAATAGCTTCAGCCGGATGCCAAAGCGCGAAAACAGAGCCACGATGTGTCGCCGGCGCAGGCCACTGGCGATGACCGCGCAAATTGCGATAAGGGCGGCGAATATTGACAGGGCGGCGCTGCGGCCCAGAATCCAGAAGAACGGGTAGCTCAAGCCCCAGCCGATCAAGCCGCCGCCTTGCCCGGCGCGGGCCAAGGCGCGCATTTCGCTGTCGCTCTGCACAAGATGCAAGACCGCCAGTATACTGAGAAAGATGATCTCCAGCGCCAGCAAACGCGGCGCGCTGAACTGGATGCGAATGCCCGCTTTTGGCAGCCAAAGCACGACGCCCAGCGCAAATATCGTGGCGGCGATGAGTATCGCGCCATCGCCAAACAGCGATACCAGCATATCGGCCCAGGTGACCGCGACCAGCGCGTCCGACGCGATGTAAAGCGATACAAACGACAGGATGCCGAAGACGATCATCGCGAAGCCGACGACTTCATTCAACCAGGGCGGCAGGCTCGCCTTGAGGTCCTCCCAGAAGTCGAAGTCCTGGCCGGCCTCATCGAGGGGCTTGATGATGTCTTGCGCCCTGGCGGCGGGCGGCCCGATGTCGACGTCGGCAGACATCGGCTGCGGTGAATCCAGTGTATTTTCTTTCACTTGCCAATTCGCTGATGGCCGATTGAATTTTCTGTATTCAGTATAGTCAGATTGCAAATTGGCGAAGGGATTTACAACGGGAAATGTAAAGCGAATAACAGCGGGCTGCTCATCGAGCGCGGACCTGCTGTTCCCGCTCCAGGATTTGGTCAGTGACCGCCAGGATCGCGATGCGTTGTTTTCGATAAAGATCAGCCTCGCTCATGCTCAGCCGCCGCGATACTTCCCGTACACGCCGGCTTTCGAGGAAGCGCAGCTGCAAGATATTGTAGAGCGTCCACTCCGGGCTCATCATCTTGCGCTCGCCTTGCGGTTTCAGCGCGTCGACCTCTTCCGCCAGAATCTTGCGCAGCGCGTGGACGGGCGTGTCTTCGGTCTTGCGCAGCCGGTCCTGAACGACCTGCAGCTGAATCAGATTGCTCTGCGAAATGCCAGAGCCGCCCCAATAGTGCCGCAGCGCCGCCCGCACTTGTTCGAACAGTTCCGCGCGTTCGGGCAAGTTAGCGGCCGCGGATGGCAGCGCGCCGGATTGGCGATACTCGACTTGCCCGGCGCGCGACCGCGTCATCTGAAATTGCGGCAGCAGCCCCTCGAGCAGGTTATAGATTTCGGCTTGCAGGCGCATATCGTCCAGGCTGGTTTCGACGCGGCGGACAAATGGCTGCAAGCTGCTTGCCGATGCTTCGCTGTCGCTTTCCAGCCGGCTTTCGCCCTCGTGCAGGCCCAGCGCGCCGACCGCAAGCGCATGGGCGCCGTTGCCGCTTACGCGGCGGCTGAGCAGCGGGATGAGCGTATATTCGCGCCATTGAAGGCGGGATGCCGAGCCTGCGCCGCCGGGCAACTGCGTGATTTGCTGCAGCAGGTCGCTATCATCCAACAAGTCCTTGTCGGCAAAATCCAGATCGCCGACGCGGCTGATGAACTCGGGCTGGGCGCGCTCAAAGCTGATGACGAAGGCGCGGTCAATGCGCAAGTGGTCACAGATGGATTCGGTGGTGGCCATGATGAGCTGGGACAAATCGTCATGCGTCAAGACGCGGTCGCTTAGCGTTTGCAGCTTGGTGATCTGCGCCTCGTCCTCATCGCGGTAGATGAAGAACTTCTCGAAATAGGGCAGGGCCAGCGACACAAACCATTGCCAAAGCAGCACTGCCCCGACGATGGCGGGCGGCGCGACCGCTTCGCCCGGCAAGCTCAGTATTCGCGTCGCCTGCGCCGTGAAATTCATCATGGCCAGGGCGATAAGCCCGGTGGCCGGCCCGCGCAGCAGAAAATCAAGCAGCTGCTTCTTGACCAGGCGGTCGGGAATATCGGAGCCGAAGAAATAGAGCGGGTAGGACAGGAAAAAGAGCATCAGAATGATGATGACGTTGGCCGTGTTAATGACCAGCAAGCCGAAGACCGTCGACTCGGCGCCCGCTGGCAGCACAATTGAATACGGGAAGATGCCGATGGCCGGCGTCAAAAACGCTATTTGCAGATAGGCCATTCGCCGCGCCGACGACTGCGTGAGGCAGCGTTTGCGCGCGCGCTGCACGTTGTGAAAGGCGAATCCGCTAGCCAGCGCAAAATACAGCAGATATACCAGAAAGGCGCCGCCCGCCTGAATGCCAAGGGAATCTTGTACATCGACGAACTGAACCAGCGAGTCGCTGAATGCGACCGATAGCAGGAAGCCCGCGCCAATCAGATAGAGGACGCGGATCACCCGCCGCCGCCGACCGCGTGACGGCAGACCGGTCGTCGCCAGCAGCGCGTCCGACAAATGGTAGATGGCCGCCGGTACAAAGGCGATGCCGATCCATTGCAGGCGCGAGGCGATCTCGTGGGCGGCATTGTCCGGGCCCAGGGCGATAAATGAGTCGGACACATAAGCGCAGGTGACACAAGCCAGGACAACCGCCGCCGATTTGGCCACGCGGTTGTTCAGATTCCGCGTCAGGTTAAACAGCAGCAGCGAGACGGCGATTATCGCGTTGCTCGCGGTCAAGGTCTCGTTGACTGTCAGCAGCAGGGTTGTTAGCAGGTTCAAACGGCTACCCAGGTCGCTTTGATGGGCCCTTAATCCGTATCTAGTTTAGCAAAAAACGCCCGCTGCATTGCCCTCATACCGACAGGCTGAAGAACAGAGCGATCTCGCGATTGGCGAAATGGTGGTCGTTGAAGCCGCAGAAGCTAAAGCCCAGCGCCTGCGCGAACTCTATGCAGGGATAGTTGGTCGTGGGAATCTCGAAGATGATTTGCCGCAGGTTAAACTCGCTGGCCCAGACGCGCGCCACATGAATCAGCCGCGAACCCAGGCTGCGGCGCCGGTAGTGCCGGTCGATGACAATATCTTGCAAGTACGCCACATGGCTCTTTTCGTCGATTCGCAGCGTCATGTAGCCCAGCAGATGATTGCTGTGCCGGTCCTGAATCACGATGAAACAGTAGTCCTGCCGCAAGGCGATTTCGAGATCGATGGGATCGGTGACATGGCGGGATTCGAGTTGGCGCGGCAGCCGCTGCCGGCGACAGCTGATTTGAATCTCATCGCCGCCGTCTTGCACGGTCATCTGCCAGACATGCTCGGTCTGATAGTCGCTGTCCAGGGCCAGGCAGAAAGCGATGTCCTCGGCCACCGCGTCGCGGAAGATCAGTTGGGAAGGGTCAAGCGCCGCGTTTTGCATAGTGCTTGTCTCAGTCAGTTCTTTTCCGGGCCGGGCCAGCGGAGCGCGGCGGCAAGGCAAAAAATGACCCCAAACGCGGCGGGCGCCTGGAGTCAATCGGGGTCATGCGAGTCCCGCTCATTCCGGACGAGCCAGGCGGCGGTCGCTACACTTCGTAGAGATAGTCCTTGAGAATCACGTGAGCGGACGACTGGCGCAGGCGATTCAGCGCCTGGGCTTCCAGTTGCCGCACGCGCTCCCGCGTGACGCCGATGGTCTGGCCGACCTCTTCGAGCGTGTAAACGCGCCCGTCGGCGAGCCCGTAGCGGAGTCGCAGAATCTGCGCCTCGCGGTCGGGCAATTTATCCAGCGCCTGCTGCAGCTGCGTGTGCAGCAAGTGGGTCGCCACCTCTTCAGAGGGCGCCGGGCTATTGCTGTCCTCGACGAAGTCGCCAAAGGTGGAATCGCCCTCGTCGTCAATCGGCGTCTCCAGGCTGACCGGCCGCCGTGAAATCTCCAGCAAGTTTTCGACCTTGTCCGGCGTCGTATCCATGCCGCTGGCCAATTCGTCGATCTTGGGCTCGCGGCCCAGTTCTTGCAGCAGCTGCAACTGTACGCGGCGCATCCGGTTCAGCTGATCGCCCATGTGCACCGGCACGCGGATGGTGCGGCCCTGGTCGGCGACCGCGCGGCTGACCGCCTGGCGAATCCACCAGGTCGCGTAGGTGCTGAACTTGTGCCCGCGCTGGTACTCGAATTTGTTGGTGGCGCGGATCAAGCCGATATTGCCTTCCTGGATCAAGTCAAGGAAGGGCACGCCGCGGCCGATGTACTTCTTGGCGACGCTGATGACCAGCCGGGCGTTGGCGCGGATCAAGTGCTCCTGCGCCATTTCGCCGTCGAGCATGGTGGCGCGCAGGCTTTGTTCTTCGCTCCAGCTCAAGACTTCGATTTGTTCGAGTTCCGGCTCTTCCAGGCGCGCGCGGGCGAATTCCGCCGCCTCCATGCGCTTGGCCAGCATGACTTCCTCTTGCGCGGTCAATAGCGGGACGCGCCCGGCTTCCTTGAGATAGAGGCCGACGACATCGTCGGTATCGAGCGCGGCCTGGTAGCCGGCGTCGGCGGTCAAGTCTTTCTTGAGGACACGCAGCAGGGCGTCGCGCTCGTCTTTGTCTTCGACTTCCGGGACAGCGGTCAGCGCGTCGGCGTCCGGCTTGTCGTCTTTGGCGGCATCGTCGACCGGGATGCCATCGTCATCCTTCGCGGGCGCCGGGATTATCTCGATGCCGGCCTCCAGCAAGCCGTCCATCAAGTCGTCAAGCAAGGCCACGTCGCCTTCGACATCCGGCAACAACTCCAGAATGTCACTGTAGGTGACGATCCCGCTCGACCTGGACTTGTCGACCAGTCGCTTGAGTATCTCTTCTCGCTGCGTCAATTCCGTTACCTTGTCTAGCACCGCTACCACTGACACGCCTTTCTGCCGTCAATCAGACTCTTCATTCGCTATACGCAGTCTTAACCTGGTCCCATCTGCTGGCAGCTGAAACCGAAATAAATCTATTCTTCATCCGCGCTACCATTCTGCTGGTTATACAGCGCAGGGCGGCGTTGGTCTTGCTCTTGGCGGAAGCTTTAATTTACTTTTATAGAACTGACGCGCCCTCGACAAGTAGACCGGGCGCTCTCCGTTCCAATCAGACAATTTAACGCGTATTTGATTACTTGTCAAGTTTCTGGTCAGATTGACATGAAATGCCAGTTTCCGGTTTCCGACAGCTCGCATTCACGCCGCTGATACCGCTCTCATACCCGGCGGAAAAAATCGCGCGAATGACGCGTTTTTGACCGGGCTTCCTGCGCGTGGCAGGCTGCCCGACTCATATGTTACACTATTTTTCTACACGGCGCATGAGGGCAATGCGCTTGCAAACGACAACGCGATATCCGCTGATCCTGAGATTGATGACCGGCCTGGGCAAAGTCTTACTTTCAGCGCTTATCATGTTTGTGCTCGCGCCCGTGATTCATCAATACAGTCTAACGTTCGGCATTCCCTGGCTCTCATATTTGCCCGGCGTGATGGCAATCGCGGCAATTCTGGTCTTGTTTCTGAGCGTACCGCTAAGCTGGGGATTGGGCTGCGCCGGTTTGATCCTCGAATGGCTTGGCCGTCGCCAAGCCAGGCCGAAGCGCAAGCTGAAGCGAGGTTCAACGCCGGCCGAGCAGCATTTGTCCGCTTCGCGCGGCAGTCGACTCGCAGCGAAGGACCTTGGTTTGGGCCGACGATCTTCGTGTATTCTGCACAAGGAAAATTCAAAAGTGCCTAATCTTGGCCGGCTGCGTTGACGAACGCCCGATGTTTAACTAAAATGCAGTCGTCATCAACTGAAGGCGGAAACATTATGTCGCAGTTCATTGTCGTATCGCAGTGCTCCAGGCGTCGTCCGCGAACCATCTACGAGTTCAGCGCGGGTCCTTTGTGTTGGTGACATCTGGATTGACTCCGGACCGGGAAAAACGCCCTGATCTCGATACAACGGTCAGGGTTTTTTGTTTATGGAGGCAGGCACAGTGAAAAACATACGGGCGGGCGTTTACGGCGGGTCGGGTTACGCGGGTCTGGATTTGGTCGAGATTCTGGCCGACCATCCGCGCGTGGACCTGCGGTTCGCCACCTCGAATACCTACGCCGGCGGGGCGGTACCGGGAACAAACTTGCGTTACGAGCCGGTGGCGGAAGTCTGCCCCGGCGCCGTCGATGTCATCTTTCTCGCGCTTCCGCACAAGGCGTCGGCGGCGGTGGCGAAGCAGGGCGTCGAGGCCGGCGTGAAAGTGGTGGATCTGTCGGCTGACCTGCGCCTGGATACGCCCGAGGCCTACGAACGCTCGTATCACAGCCCGCATCCGCATCCGGAATTGCTGCCCGCGCCCTACGGCTTGCCCGAGATCAACCGCGCCGAGCTGCAGGGCGCCGATATTGTGGCGACGCCGGGCTGCTACCCGACCACGACATTGCTCGGCCTGTATCCGCTGCTGCAAGTTGGAGCGCTGCGCGGCGACGCGCCTATCATTGTAGACGCCAAATCGGGCGTGACCGGCGCCGGGCGCAAACCATCGCTGACGACCCACTTCGCCGAAGTCTACAGCAATCTCATTCCCTACAAGACCGGGCGCGCCCATCGCCACGTCGGCGAACTGGAACAGGAAGCGCACAAAGTCAACGGCGCTGTCGGCCCGGTCATCTTCTGTCCCCATCTTTTACCGGTCGATCGCGGATTGATGTCGAGCATCTATGTCAGCCTCAACGACAGCATGTCCAGCCATCAAGTGCATGACGCCTATCAGGAAGTCTATGGCGGCGAAGCCCTGGTGGATGTCCTGCCCCCCGGTGAACAAGCTACGCTAAAGCATGCTGTCAAGACCAACAAATGCGTCATCAGCATCACGCCGGTCCTGGATCGTTACGCGCATATCACCAGCGTCACCGATAATCTGCGCAAAGGCGCCGCCAGCCAGGCGGTGCAGAATATGAATCTGATGTTTGGTCTCGACGAGACCCTGGGCTTGCTATAGTGAAAAGCAAGATCTGCGTCGTCAAAATCTCCGGGCATTGCCTGGATGATGAGTTGCTGCTGCCGCAATTCGCCGCTACAGTGGCGGCAGCCGTTGAGCGCCTGGTCATTGTACACGGCGGCGGCCAGGAAATCACCCGCCTGCAGCAGCAGCTAAGCATCGAGCCGCGCTATGTCGATGGCTTGCGCGTCACCGATGCTGATTCGCTGGCGCTGGTCGAGATGGTGCTCTGCGGCGCGGTCAACAAACGGTTGGTGCGCCATTTGCTGACCGCCGGCGTCGACGCGCAGGGCCTGTCGGGGGTCGATCGCGGCCTGATTCAGGCGCGGCAAATGCAGCATGACTCGGTCGATATGGGCTACACAGGAGAGGTGGAATCGGTGCGTCCGCATGTCATCCGCGATCTGCTGGAACTGGGCGTGACGCCGGTCATCGCCCCGGTCAGCCTGGGAACGGCCAGTAATTTCAACCTGAACGCAGATCCCGTCACCAGCGCCATCGCCCCGGCTATAAAGGCGGACAAAGTGGTATTCATATCCAATGTGGCCGGCGTACTGGTCGACGGCGCGCTAATGCCGACCCTCACGAGGGCGCAGGCGCGAGCCTATATCGACAGCGGCGTCATCGCGGGCGGGATGATTCCCAAGGCGCTGGCCGCCCTCGACTTGCTGTCTGCGGGGATAACCGAAGCGGTCATCACCGACCTGGATGGCTGGCGCGACCATGGCGGCACCACGTTTATCGAGACGGAACAATAGAGAGGGATTATGTCCATTACGGCGGAAGTGATTAAGAAAGATCAGCAATACAGCGTGCCGGTGGCGGCGCGTCCGGACTTTGTGCTGGCGCGTGGAGAGGGCGTCACGCTTTATGACGCCGACGGCAAAGCCTACACCGACTGGGTGGCGGGCATAGCCGTCAACGCGCTCGGCTATGGCGACAAGGAACTGATGGAAGCCGTGGGCGCGCAGATGGGCCGCGGTTTGATCCACGTCAGCGGCTTGTATCACACGCAGGCCCTGGCCGAGTTGGCCGAATTGCTCTGCGCCAATTCCTTCGCCGACAAAGTCTATTTCTGCAACAGCGGCGCCGAAGCTAACGAAGGCGCGTTGAAGTTCGCGCGCAAGCTCGCTTACATGAATGAGAAGCCCAACAAGACCAAGGCCGTCAGCTTCACGCAAGCCTTTCACGGGCGCAACATGGGCGCGCTGGCGATGACGCCGACTGAGAAGTATCAGGCGCCTTACAAACCGATGATGCCCGGCTCGGTCGTTGGCGAGTTCAACAATATCGAAAGCGCCGCGCAATGCATCGACGCCGATACAGCCGCCGTCATCGTCGAGCCGATTCAGGGCGAAGGCGGCATCAATATCGCCACGGCGGAATTCTTGCGCTCGCTGCGCCGGCTCTGCGACGAAAACGACGCCGTCCTGATCTTCGACGAGATACAGTGCGGCCTGGGGCGCACGGGCGACTTGTGGGCGCACTCCTTCGCGGGTATCTCGCCCGACATCATGACCCTGGCCAAACCCTTGGCCGGCGGACTGCCCGTTGGCGCGATCCTGACGACAGACCAAGTGGCCGGCGCCATGAAACCGGGCGATCACGGCTCGACGTTTTCCGGCGGCGCAGTCGTGATGCGCGCTGCCGAAGTCGTCATCAACCGTGTGCTCAGCCCCGGCTTTATGGAACATGTCGCGGAAGTCGGAGAATATCTGCTGGAGCGCCTGTCCGAAATCAACAGCCCGCATATCACGGATGTGCGCGGCCGCGGGCTAATGGCGGGCATTGAGCTGGACATCGCGCCCGCCGGCGTCGTCAACGCGGGCTACGAACAGGGCCTGCTGCTGGTCAGCTCGGGTACCAATGTCATTCGTTTTGTGCCGCCTCTGATCGTCGAGAAGCAGCACGTGGACGAACTGATCGAGAAGCTGACGCTGATGCTGGAGGAAATCGATGTCGAAGATTAGTTCATCGATAGAGTCGGTCTCCGGTTACCGCGCCGCCGGTGTGCACGCCGGGCTTAAGAAGGATGGCGCGCTCGACTTCTCCCTGGTTGTCAGCGACGTGGACTGCGTCGCGGCCGGCGTCTTCACGCGCAACAAAGTCAAAGCGGCGCCGGTTCTGCTGGACATGGAGCGTCTGGCGGGCGGCGCCGAGTCGATTCGCGCGGTGGCCACCAACACCATCAGCGCCAACGCCTGCACCGGCGCAATCGGCCTGGAAAACGCGCGCGCCACGTCCGACATGGTCGCGGAAGCGCTTGACATCTCAGCCGAGCAAGTGCTGGTGATGTCTACCGGCGTCATCGGCACGCACCTGCCCATGGACAAGATCGCGCGCGGCGTTGAGCTCTCAAGCGCCAGTCTCGGCTCGGACTGGCGCGCCGCCGCCGCCGCCATCATGACCACAGATACGCGGCCCAAACTGGGCTCGATACGCGTCGAGACTGATAAAGGCAGCTATACCCTGGCCGGCATGGTCAAGGGCGCCGGCATGATCGCGCCCAATATGGCAACGATGCTGAGCGTGATCGTGACCGATGCCGCCCTGAGTACCGCCGCCGCCAATGACGCCTTGCGCAGCGCGACGCAGGAGAGCTTCAACCGCATCGTGGTCGATGGCGATACCAGCACGAACGACACAGTGCTGCTGCTCGCGAACGGCCAAAGCGGCGTCGCGCCCGCGAGCGATCAGGAGCTGGCCGCCTTCCAGGACGCGCTCAATGCCCTCTGCCGCTTTCTGGCGCAGGAGGTGGTGCGCGACGGCGAAGGCGTCACCAAATTCGTCACACTCGACGTCGTCAACGCCGACAGCGTTGCCTCAGCCGAGCGCATCGGCCAGACGATCGGCGCTTCGGTGCTGACCAAGTCGGCCTTTTACGGCAGCGACGCCAACTGGGGCCGGATTGTGGCGGCGGCCGGTCGAGCGGGGGCGCCCTTTGAGCCGGACAGCACCTCTCTCTTCGTGGCCGCTGGCGAGGGGCTGTCGGACGATCAGCGCGGCCTCGAGATATTCAGCGGCGGCATGCCCACGGATTACCAGGAAGCGGACGCCGCGGCGATCATGGCTGAGCCGTCGATCACCTTCACGCTCGACTGCGGCATGGGCGCCGGCTGCGCCACGATATGGACCTGCGACATCAGCCACGACTATATTTCCATAAACGGCGATTACCGGTCCTAAGCTATGCACGCAGTTCTGGTTCTGGAGGACGGGCGGGTATTCCCAGGTGAAGGTTTCGGCGCGGGTGGAGTCTCTACCGGCGAGATCGTCTTCAACACTTCAATGACCGGCTACCAGGAGATTCTGACCGACCCCTCATACCATCGCCAAATCATCGCCATGACCGCGCCGCATATCGGCAATACCGGCGTCAATCTGGAAGACCCTGAATCGAGGCGGGTCTGGGCGGCCGGATTTGTCGTGCGCTCGCTCAGCCCCATTGTCAGCAATTGGCGCAATCGCGGCGACCTGGCGACCTACCTGGAGCAGCACAATATCATCGGCGTCTCGGGTGTGGCCACGCGCGCGCTGGTGAGGCATATCCGCGAGCGCGGCGTGATGCGCGCTGTCGTGGCTCATGGCGCAGCGGCGGATGACACCGGCCGTCTGATTCAGACAGCCCGCAACGCCATCGATATGTCCGGCGCCAATCTGGTCGATGAAGTCTCTACAGCCCAGGCCTATGACTGGCGTGAAGCCAGCGATTCGCGCTGGTACGGCGATTCCCTTGCCGCCGCCGAGAGTCCGCTGGTCATCGCCTACGACTTCGGTATCAAGCGCAATATCTTGCGCATGCTGACCGATCGCGGCCTGCGCGTCAAAGTTGTGCCCGCCTGGACGCCCGCGGCTGAGGTGGCGGCGCTGAATCCGGCCGGCGTCTTTCTCAGCAATGGCCCGGGCGATCCCGCCGCCGTCGACTACGCCATCGCCAATGTGAAGGCGCTGCTGGGCCAAGTACCGATTTTTGGCATCTGCCTCGGTCATCAGATCCTGGCGCTGGCCCTGGGCGGCGTCACCGAGAAAATGCGTTTCGGGCACCGCGGCGGCAATCAGCCGGTGAAGAACCTGGCCAGCGGCGAAGTCGAAATCGCGGCGCACAATCATGGCTTTGCGGTTTCGGCATCCAGCGAACTGGGCGGCGGCGAGATCACCCATCTCAATCTCAATGACAACACGGTGGCCGGCTTGCGACATAAGGAGCTGCGCGCCTTCAGTGTGCAATATCATCCGGAGGCTTCGCCCGGCCCGCACGATTCCTTGTATCTCTTCGACGAGTTCGTAGCTGCCCTGCGGGCGCGTGACCCAAGCCCGACTCGCTGACCTCGAAAGGACGCCATGCCCAAGCGCAGTGACATAGACAGCATCATGA
>CAZWCV010000004.1:3334-19352 GCA_964632725.1 uncultured Anaerolineaceae bacterium | reverse complement strand
CGTCATCGGCCAAGCCTGCGAGTTCGATTACAGCGGCGTGCAGGCCTGTAAAGCGCTCAAAGCGCAGGGCTATCGCGAGGTGCTGGTGAATTCCAACCCGGCCACGATCATGACCGATCCGACGTTTTCCGACGCGACTTATATTGAGCCCTTGACGGCCGACATTTGCGAAAAGATCATCGCGCAGGAGCGACCGGATGCCTTGCTGCCGACAGTCGGCGGGCAGACGGCGCTCAATCTGGCGGTGCAGTTGCAGGAGAGCGGCGTGCTGGGCAAGTATGGCGTCGAGCTGATCGGCGCCACTTTGACCAGCATTCAGCTGGCCGAAGACCGGCAGCTCTTCAACGAGACCATGACCGAGATCGGGCTGAAAGTGCCCGAGAGCAAGGTGGTTGGCAGCGTCGATAGCGCGCTGGAATTCGCCGCGCAGATTGGCTATCCGATATTGATTCGTCCCTCGTTTACGATGGGCGGCGCTGGCGGCGGCGTGGCTTACGATGCTGAGGAACTGCGGCGAGTCGCGGCCAACGGCATTCATCAGAGCCCGGTCGGCCAGGTGCTGGTCGACAAAAGTCTGCTGGGCTGGAAGGAATACGAGCTCGAGCTGATGCGCGACGGCCTGGGCAACTTCGTCGTCGTCTGCTCGATCGAGAACCTCGACCCCATGGGCGTGCATACCGGCGACAGCATCACCATCGCGCCGGCGCAGACCCTGACCGATCGTGAACTGCAGCGGCTGCGCAATATGTCGCGCCTGATATTTGACCGCGTCGGCATAACGACCGGCGGCGCCAATGTGCAATTCGCCATCAATCCCGCAGACGGCGAAGTCAACGTCATCGAGATGAATCCGCGCGTGTCGCGCTCATCGGCGCTGGCCAGCAAAGCCACCGGATTTCCCATCGCCAAGATCGCGGCGCTGGTGGCTGTCGGCTTCACGCTGGATGAAATACCCAACGACATCACTCTGTCGACGCCCGCCAGTTTTGAGCCCTCCCTGGACTATATCGTGGTCAAGATACCGCGTTGGGATTTCAAGAAATTCGCCGGCGCTGACCCGGTGCTGGGCCCCCAGATGAAAGCCGTGGGCGAAGTCATGGCCATTGGCCGGACATTCCCCGAAGCGCTGCAGAAGGGCGTGCGCTCGCTGGATATCGGCATTGACGGTTTCGGCAGCGAGCTCGAATCTGATCAGCCGGCGGAAGTCTTGAGCGTGCCGACGGCGCAGCGCCTTTTCCAAATCGCCAGCGCCATCGCCGACGGCATGGCCTTCGACGAAATCGTGCGGCAGACGCATTTTGACCCCTGGTTTGTCCAGCAAATGCGCGACTTGATGCAACTGCACGATACGGTCATTCGCAAGGAATTGCGCTTGTGCGATTTAGACGAGCGCGACATGTTTCGGCTCAAGCGCTACGGCTTCAGCGACGCTTATATCGCGCGCCTGGTCGGCCAGGATGAGATCAGCGTGCGCGACTATCGCAAAAGTCTGGGCGTCGCCGCCAACTTCTACCGCGTCGACACCTGCGCGGCTGAGTTTGAAGCCATGACGCCCTATCTCTACTCGACCTACGAAATGGAAGACGAAGCGGCCCCGTCAGACCAACCCAAGGTGATGATCCTTGGCGGCGGCCCCAACAGAATCGGCCAGGGCATCGAATTCGATTACTGCTGCGTGCATGCCTGCTTCGCGCTCAAGCAGCTCGGATACGAGACCATCATGGTCAATTGCAATCCGGAAACCGTGAGCACCGATTACGACACGGCGGACCGGCTCTATTTCGAGCCGCTGACGCCCGAAGACGTCATGAACATCGTCGACAAAGAGCGACCCGACGGCGTATTGGTGCAATTCGGCGGGCAGACGCCGCTGAACATCGCGCGCGATCTGGAGCGAATGGGCGCGCCCATTTGGGGCACGTCGGTCGATACGATTGACCTGGCCGAAGACCGCGAGCGCTTTAACGCCTTGATGCGCCGGCTCAACATTGCGCAGCCGGCCGGCGGCACGGTTCAAACGCGCGAAGAAGCGGCGGAAACAGCCGCGACGATCGGCTATCCGGTGCTGATTCGCCCCAGTTATGTCCTGGGCGGGCGCGGCATGGCTATCGTCTTTGACGAGCGGCAGCTGCTGGCCTGGCTTGACGATAATGTCGAATGGAGCGGTCATCCGGTGCTGATCGACCGATTTCTGGACGACGCCTACGAAGTCGATGTCGACGCGCTCTGCGACGGCGCGCAAGTAACCATCGGCGGCATCATGCAGCATATTGAAGAGGCCGGCGTCCACAGCGGCGACTCGGCTTGCGTCGTGCCGCCCTACAAGATCAGCTATTTTCATCTGGATATTATTCGCGACCATACCCGCCGCATCGGCCTGGCGCTGGGCGTCAAAGGCCTCTTTAACATTCAGTTCGCCGTAAAAGACGATGAAGTCTATGTGCTGGAGGTGAATCCGCGCGCCAGCCGCACGGCGCCCTTCATCAGCAAAGCCACCGGCCGGCCCCTGGCCCGTTACGCCGCGCAGATCGCCGCCGGCAAGACGCTGATCGAGCTCGGCTTCATCGAGGAGCCGGATGTGGACGGCTTCTTCGTCAAGGAAGCCGTATTCCCTTTTCAGAAATTCCCGGGCGTCGACGCGCGGCTGGGGCCGGAAATGCGCTCAACCGGCGAAGTCATGGGCCACGCCTCAAGTTTCGGGCACGCCTTTGTCAAATCGCAGGCTTCGGCTGGCTCTCCGCTGCCGGAAACTGGTACAGTATTTATAAGCGTCAACGACTTCGACAAGCCGGTGGTGGCCAAAATCGCGCGCGATCTCGCCAAACTCGGGTTTGAGCTGGTGGCGACTGCCGGCACGGCGCGCTGGCTTAACCAGACCGGCATTGATGCCGGGCGAGTCAACAAATTGTCAGAGGGCCGGCCGCATATCATTGACGCCATGCGCAAGGGCGAGGTCGATCTCGTAATCAATACGCCGCTCGGCAGCCAGGCGCGCGAAGACGGCGTCGCCATCCGCAGCCAGGCTTACGCGCTCGGCATTCCCATCGTCACGACCATGAGCGCCGCCGCCGCGACCGTGCAAGGCATCAAGCGCATGAGCGAGAAGCCGCTCAGCGTTCGCAGCTTGCAGACGCACTACGCGGCTGTCACATGAGTATACATAGTACGAGGCGGATTATATGGCGCTGGCATACGAGCGATACTTGAAAGAGGTCTTGATCGACGAGCGCAAATTGCAGAAGCGCATCGCCGAACTCGGCGCTGAGATCTCGGGCGACTACGCCGACTGCGAGGCTCTGCTGCTGCTCTGCATTCTCAAGGGCGGCGTGATGTTCTTGTCCGACTTGTCCCGCCATATTCAGACGCCGCACATGATCGACTTCATGGCGGCCAGCAGTTACGGGCCGGGCGCGCGCCAGACCTCCGGCTCCGTGCGCATCGACATGGACCTGCGCATGGATGTGAGAGGCAAGCACGTGCTCGTCGTCGAGGACATCATCGACAGCGGCTATACGCTGGCCTTCGTCATCAAGACCCTGCAAAACCGCGAGCCGGCCAGCCTGCGGCTCTGCGCCCTGCTCAACAAGCAGTCGCGCCGCGAAGTCGACATCGAGGTCGACTATATCGGCTTCGACATCGAGAACAAATACGTCTTCGGCTACGGCCTTGATCTCGATGAGCGCTTCCGCAATTTGCCCTTCGTGGGCGTGGCCAACCTTGATGCCCTTGGCGATGAATGAGCCGCAGCCGCAATTGTCATGGTCGGACCTCGCCCATGACCTGGCCGACTTGCTGCGACAACGCGATATCGATACCCCGCTCTATCTTGTCGGCGGCGCGGTTCGCGATGCTTATCTGCGGCGCGCGATAACCGACATCGACATCGCGGTGGACGGCGACGCGGTCAGCCTGGCGCGGCGCGTGGCCGACTGGCTGGGCGGCGACGTCTACGTCATGGACCGCGAGCGCGGCGTCGCCCGCGTCCTAATGTCACGGCAAGGCGCGGGCTTATGCGTGGACTTCGCGCGCTTTCGAGGCGACACTTTGGAGCAGGACCTGCGCGATCGCGACTTTACCATGAACGCGATGGCGGTGAACTTGCTGGGTGACTTGCAGGAACTGATCGATCCGCTCGGCGGCTTGTCGGACTTGCGCCAAAAGGTGCTGCGCTGCTGCTCGCCGCGGTCCTTCGCCGACGACCCGGTTCGCATGCTGCGCGCAATCCGCTTGAGCGCGCAATTTGACTTGAAGATTTGTCCCGAAGCCGCTGCCGATATCCGCGCGCGTTCAACCGATCTGGGTCAGGTGTCCGGCGAACGCGTTCGCGACGAGCTGTTCAAGCTGCTCGGCCTCAAGCGAGCGGCGCGGGGCTTGCGCGTCCTGCTGCACATGAACCTGTTGCAAGCCTTGATTCCGCATAAGCCGGGCCAGCAGCAGGCAGCGCATTTGGTCGAGCATTGGCAAGACGCGCTGGCCGCCGTCGAGCGGATGAGCGCGCTGCTGACGGCAATCAGCGCCAGGCGCACCGACAATACCGCGGCGGCCTTTGACCTGGGCATGCTGGTCATCCAGCTGGATCGCTTTCGCTCCCCGCTTCAGGCGCATCTGGCGCGGGAATACGGAAAGTCGCGCTCTCATGCGGAACTCTTGATTTTGGCGACTCTGCTGCACAAGCAAGCGCCGGGCGATATCGAATCGCTGCTGGCCGCGCTCAAACTGACGGTCGCGGAGGAACGTAGCCTGTCCCGCGCAATCGCGAACTATCGGCGAATCAACGACCGGGCTGCTTGGTCCGCGCTGGAGCAGCATCGTTTCTGGTACGAATTGGACGCCGGCGGCATTGACGCTGTTTTGCTGGCGGCGGCCGCATACCTGGCCACGCGCGGCAGAGATCTCCAGCAGCGAGAATGGCTGGACTTTGTAGAGGCTGCAACGACTCTGCTGGATGTTTACTTCAATCGCCACGCCGAAATCGTCGATCCGGCGCTGCTGCTGAATGGCAATGACATCCGCCGGCTCTGCGGGCTTAACCCGGGTCCAGTCATCGGGGAGCTGCTCACGGCGCTGCGGGAAGCGCAGGTGACGGGCAATGTTCAAACTGCCGGCGAGGCGGCCGACTTCGTTGTCAAGCGGGCGGCAAACCTCAAGAACTCAAGCGGCTAATGGTCTTCAGCCCCGGCGCTGCCGCCCCCGGCGTCATCGACAAAGCGATAGAATAACAGCAAGGTGCTGCCGTATTTGCGTAGATCGCGCAAGGCGAGATGCGAAAAACTGTGCCGGTCGTCATATTCCCTGGGGTCAATCTGCACGATGACGCGCGTGTCGCTGTGGCGCCAGGCGGCGTTCTGATCCAGCGCGCGCAGACACTTGCGCCAGATGTCCCGGTATTGGGGCGGGGCGATATAGATGAAGTCAAATCGGCGCGCGGGCGGGCGACTTAGCAGTTGAAACGCGTCTCGGCGAGCCACGCTTGCGACATCCGCCAGTCGCGTATGATCAAGATTGCCGCGAATGGTCCTGACAGCGCGCCGATTCAGTTCAACGAACAGAGCGAAGTCGGCGCCCCGGCTCAGCGCCTCAATGCCGACGCTGCCGGTGCCGGCGAACAAGTCAAGAAACTCCGCCCCCTGGATGTCGCTGCCGATGATGCTGAAAAGCGCCTCTTTGACCCGGCCCATCACCGGGCGCGTGCTGTCCCCCGGCACAGCTTTCAGCTTCATGCCGCGCGCTTTGCCGGCTATGACGCGCAGAGACATTGTCAGGCTTGCGCTTCGACGCCGCTGCGAACCGCGCGCATATTCGACAGCGGCAGATCGATGCGGCCGTCGCCGCTCCCGGAAACAATCAGCCCGCGCGCTTCGGTCTGGTTGAGCGCCTGCCGTATGGCGTCATGAATCAGCGTCGGCGTGCCTTTCAGCAGATGCTCTTCATCATGCAGCCCGCCGCAGGCTGCGAAGCTGAACGCGCCAGAAGCGCTGGACAAACTGTCGGATTCAATGCCCGTATCCCAGTTCAGCGCTTGAATTGGCAAGTCGCTGAATAGCGACAGCATGGGCGAGCGACCGCCGACCTGCGCGATATTCAGCCACCAGTGATCCGGCAGGCTGGAGAGGATATTTCGCAAATGGGGCAAGACAGTGGTCCGGTACTCATATTCCGACATGAATTCGTGGCTGGCGAATTCTGTGACGAGAAATATGCCAGCGACGCCGGGCGCTTTTTTCAGCGTATCGAGAAAGCGCATGGCGCCTTCCGTCAGCTGATTCAAGCCGCTGCGCAAGCGGTCCGGCCGCACGCGAATATCGCGCAGTACCTTCGTCCGCCCGGCCATCTGCTGCGCCTGAATCAAAGGGCTGTAAACAGTTTGCAGCACGGGCGTGGCTTCGGCTTGCAGCGCCTGCCCAACCAGCCGCAGCGCCTGCGCCTGTTGCAGCAAGCTGCCGCGCGACGGCGACAGCGGACGTATCTCGGTCCAGTCCAGCGAACGGTTGACCACGCGCCTGGAGACTTTGCGTCGGCCGCGGGCATCGCCATTCCAGTAATCTTGTACGCCGTAATCGACGACCTGGTACGCGCGCGCCGGCATGACGCGAACGAAATCCCAATTGTATTCATGCTGAAAATCAATCGTGGATCGCGCCAAATCAGCGTAGCGCTGGTCGTCGCCGGGCCAGTGCCGCCACAGGGCGACCGGCGCGCGGTCAACCGTTTCACCCGCGATCGCGCGCTCGAGTCGTTCGCGCTTTTGCATCGCCCGGCTAAGGGGCCGCGCCCACGTCCTCAAGGCGTTGGTTCAGCATCCGCGTGAGCATCATGTAGCGGTCATCGAATTTGCTGTCGAGATCATTGTCGCCTATTTGGCCTTCGGCATGCGACGCGGTTTGCACCGCCGCCAGCGCTTGCTCGGTGTTGTCGAGCGCAGCCTGGAACGCCGCCGCCGCGGCCTCATTGTCTCCCAAAGCCTTGTGCGCCAGTCCCAGCCCGTAGTGCGCGTCCACGTTGGCCGGGTTGGCCGCTACAATGGCGTTGAACATGTCGACCGCGCCCCTGGAATCGCCCTCGCGATGAAGGCGCCAGGCCTGGCCGATCTTTTCTGCTGATGGCATCGCCGTCATTGGAAATCCTTCCGTTAGTCTTGACGCCGCCGCCGCTGGTTTTTTCCGCGCGCGGCCAGCGTATTTCTATTCTACCCCAATCGCGGCGGTATGCTAACTTTGCGCTAGCTGCGTAGTGCAAACGGCGGGCGGCGGTCTCAGCGCCTTGCCGCGCTATGCCGCCGGTGCTATCCTACGCCGAGAGCATCAGGACCTTTGAACTTGCTATGCAGATAAGACCCGCGCGCGCCGCCGACCTGGATGCGGCTGCTGAGCTATGGTGCGAGCGCATGGCCATGTTGCGTGAATCGGCGAGCTGGATTGAGTTCGCGCCTGACGCCATTGACCGCTGGCGGCTTGGCGCTGCGAACTGGATCGAGGACGAGGACATTGCTTTCCAGATCGCCGACCTGGATGGACAAATCGTTGGCCTGGCTGTGGTAGCGGCCAGAGAAGGGCGTCCGGGTTTGTTTCCTGAGCGAATTGGCGTTCTGCTGGAGCTCGCCGTCGACTTGCACCATCCGCACAGCGGCTTGAGCGGTCGCTTGATCGAGGCGGCCAAAGCATGGCTGCGGTCAAAGGGCGTTTCGGTTCTTGATGTTTGCGCGCCGGCCAACTATCCCGTGGAAGACGCGTTCTGGCGCGCGCAGGGCGCCCGCTTGAGCGCGCGGCGGTACAAGCTGCAATTATGATCAGACTGGCGCTTGACACAGATGCCCGGCGCATCGGCGAGTTGTGGGAGGAAATGGTCGAGTACCATGCCCGCTATGACGAATTCACGTTTCGAGCGGCCGAGAACGGCGCGGCTCTGTATGAACGCCGGTTGCTGGAACGGCTGGGCGACCCGCTGTCGCGCGTTCTGGTTGCGGAAGCGGGCGGCCAGGTGGCGGCCTACGCCAGCGCCATGATCGCTGACATTACGACCGAAATGTTTCAGCCCTTGCGCTGTGGGTTGCTTGCGGACATTTATGTCAGCGAGCCCTTTCGGCGGCGCGGATTGGGCCGCGGCCTGGTTGAACGGCTCTGCCTTTGGTTTCGCGATCAAAGCGTGTCGCACTTTGAGTGGCACGTCAGCGCCAGGAATCGCGAGGCGCTGGCCTTCTGGGAGGCTATCGGCGGCGAGCCCACAATTCTTCGTATGCGCGCAAGTGTGCCGGGAGAGGGATAATGACCGACTTGCTCTACCTCGAAGACAGCTACATGCAGGAATTTACGGCGACTGTAGTCGGCCGCGATCTCGAACAGAACGGGGTTGTTCTGGACCGCAGCGCCTTTTATCCGGGCGGCGGCGGACAGCTGCCCGACAGCGGCGCCTTATTGATCGGCGAGCGCGAGTATCGAGTGACCAAAGCGCGCCGCGGCGGCGTACACATCATCGACGGCGAATTGCCGCCTGAGTCCGCCAAAGTTCTCGGCGTCCTGGACTGGGAGCGCCGCTACCAGATTATGCGCACGCACACCGCCATGCACGTGCTTTGCGGCGTCGTCTGGCGGGATTACCAGGCCAGCGTCACCGGCGGCAACATGGACATTCTGTCCGGGCGTATGGACTTTGAGTTTGAGCGCCTTCAGCCCGAGGTGATAAAGGAAATTCAGGCGAGTATCAGCCGCGAGGTAGCGGCCGCGCGCCCGGTGCGGACGCAGATTCTGCCGCGCGAGCAAGCTTTTCAGATTACTGACTTGATTCGCACCAGGATCAACTTGCTGCCGGAGAGCATCAAGGAAGTGCGCACGGTCGATATCGTCGGCCTGGACCTGCAAGCCGACGGCGGCACGCATGTGGCGAACACCAGTGAAATCGGCCGCATTTCGATCACCAAATGCAAAAGCAAAGGCGGCATCAACAAACGCCTCTATGTGGAGATCGGCGATTGATGCGCTACCTGCATCCGGTGCAAGCTCACGAACAATTCGTCGCGAGCGGCGTCTATCATTTCACCAAAGACGGAAGGGCGCTGGACAAGGCGGAAGCCTGGACCATCCATAGCCATGCCGACGGCGAGCGTTTCATCCGCGTTGACTTGGACGCGCGGCGCGAAGAAGGCAAGTCAATCCTGGCCGAAGCATTGCTAAGTCGCAGCGGCGACCTGGCGCGCCTGGACCTGCGCTACGAGAATGACAACTTTGCAGGCGGGATAAAGCGCCTGCGCGCCAGCTACCAGGTGATGGACGGGCGGCTGCAAGTGGGCTTCAATTTGAATGGCGGGGAGCGTCAGTATATCGAAGTAGATCTGCCCGCCGGCGCGCTATTTGATATCCCGCTGCTGGTTTTCCGCGGCGCCGCCATTCGCGCGCTGGCCGGGGAGTCAACCAAACCACATTACTTATTCGCGCCCATGTTTGAGTACGCGCGGCTTTTTCCGGGTACGCTTCAAAATGCGGCGGCGTCAATTGATGAGGACGGCGACGATGTCCTGCTGCTGGGCGCGCGCCAGGTTCCGGCGCGACGCTACCGTTACCGCGACCGCGCCGCGCTCTACTGGATAGACGAACACGGCGTGGTTATCAAGCGCGTAAACGCCTTCAAGCAGCAAGAATTCGTCGTACAGATCAGCAACTACGTCGCGCCGATGAGGTCAAGCGCCGGTGTTGGTGGAATCGGCTAGCCGCGCGAGGCGACATGCTAAAGCGAATGCAAATCTTCTTGGGGCCGCGCAACTTCCGCGCCTTCGTAGCCTTGCTGGCGATAACCGGACTGGCCAGTCTGGCGCTAAATGTCGTCTCCGATGCGTCGGACTTGATACCGGCGCTGCAAACCCTGCTGCTGCTGGTATTCATCGTGGGCGCCGCCTGGCTCGTCATGGCCCGTTTGCCGGGCGAAGAGCGCAAACGCTGGCTGGCGGTGATCCTGCCCTCGGTGCTGGTCATGGTCATTGGATCGCTGGTTTTGCCCCACGCGGGGGGAATATTCGTTGGCGCGGGGTTGGGCTGGATGGTGGCCGGCATCTTCATTTTTCGCAACATCCGCGGGCCGCGCCGCTACAAGGCTGCCGTGCGCGCCATGCGCAAAAGCGACTACCGGACGGCAATCGCCGAGATGACCGCGCAAATCAAAGAAGAGCCGCAGCGCGCCGAGCACTATCGTTTTCGCGCCGAGCTCTATCGCCTGTCCGGCGACCTTAAGTCCGCCCGCCGCGACTATACGCGCATGACCGAACTTGATGCCGATTCCGCCGTCGCCTACAACGGACTGGCCGAAGTGGAATTGCAGGCCGGGCGCTTTGAAGCGGCGCGGCAGGCGGCGCAGATCGCCCGCAAGCTGGCGCCGGAAGAATGGGTCACAGCTTATAATCTGGGTATGATCGAAGACCGCCTCGGAAACCATGCGGCGGTGGCGCGGCAAATTGCGCGGGCGCTCGAGCTGAAGATACCCGATTCTCGACACAGGTTGCTGGCGCAACTATACTTGAATAGAGCCTGTCACGGGCTGGGCGAAAGCGATGCCGCCGATCGCGCGTTGACGGCGCTGAAAAGCGAACGAGCCGGCCTGGAAGAGTGGCAAGTGATAATGAGCGCGGATGAAGCGCAAGCCTTGCGCGATGTGCTCAAAGAAGACATTGAAGCGGCGCGCCGTTTAATTGAAGGCGAGCCCGCCGCCGCAGTAGAGTAGGGGAGTCTTAGTGTCCGTTCGCCGCCGCATAGCCTGGGGAGCGGTTATTGTCTCAGCCGCCTTCGCGGCCTTGGGCTTTATCGTCTTTGCCCTGGGTGTGCTCATTGAACTGGCGGATGGCATCACCCAGCCGCTCGACCCCTATATTTCGCCCGTGATGCAAATGTCGCTGGCCGGGCTCTGCCTGTCGGCGACCATGGTTTTGCTGGGATTCTTGCTGGTTGGCGTTCTGCTGGCGCGCCAGTCCCGGCATTACGGCGCCGGCTATGGCGAGGCCTATCGCCTGATTCAGAAGATGCAGTTTCCCCAGGCCATTCAATTGCTCGAGCGTGTGCTGGCGGGTGGCAAGATCACGCCCGATCTGCTGATGCTGCTGACCAGCGCCTACGCCTACAATGGCCAGCTGGCCAAGGCGCAAGAAACCGCCGACCGCGCGGTCGAGATGTTTCCGGGCGACGCCGGCGCTTATATCACGCTGGCCAATGGCTACCGCATGCAAGCCAGTTATGGCGAAGCCGCCATCGCGCTGCAGACCGCGGCCCAGCTGTCCCCGGCCCAACCCATCGTCTGGGCCGAGCTTGGCTTCGTGCAGCAATTGTCCGGCGAGCATGATTCGGCCATGGAGTCCTTCAAGCATGCGGCGCTTTATTCCATGCCGTCCATGTATGCCGTGCGCGTCAATTATCATTTGTCGCGCCACTATCTCAAAGTAGGCGAGCGCGACAACGCCGAAAGCGCGACTGACCGAATGATCGCCACCCAACACGGCTTGCAAGCCTGGAAGTCCACCCTGCGCGCCCTCGAAGGCACGGCTTACGGCAGCCTGCTGCACTATGAACTGGAAAAAATAGAAGAAGCAATCGCCGAGCAGCCGGGCAAGCGGAAAAATAATTCATGATGTTCTTGCGGGACTTTGCGCGGCGCGTTCCCGAATGGGAGGCGTCGATCAAAGCGTCCCTGGCCCTGGCGCTTTTCCTGTTCGTAGTATTGATGGCGCTTGGACTGGGCGGTCCGCCCGATGTCCGATTGCCGGCGCGCATCGGCGCCTTTGGCGTGCTGCTGACCGGACAGCTGCTTTTCCTGTGGGGCAATCGCCGCGAAATCTCGCCCTACCACCAGGCGCAGCAGCACTTCATCGCGGGCGATTACGCGGCGGCCAGATCAATTCTCGAAGCGGCGCCGGCTACATCGCGGGAATCAGTCGACGCCCTCGTTCTGCTGGGCAACTCATATCGACATCTGGCCCGCTTTGACCAAAGCCTCGCCGCCCTGGAACGAGCGCTGGCGCTGAATTCTCGCCATCATCTGGCGCATTTCAGCCTGGGCAAGCTCAGGCTCATACTCGGCCAGTACGCCGCCGCCCGCGAATCGATTGCGCGCGCAATTGAGCTGGGCGCGCCCGTCATCGTCAAGTTTGAATTGGGCCAGGCTTGCTTGCTGTCGGGCGATGACGACGCGGCGCGGCTCGCTTTCAGCAGCCTGCCCGCCGACTACAGCGACGAGCCGGGACCGGCGCTGCTGCAAGCCTGCTATTTGCACGGTCTTGGCGCTGCCGAGCCCCCGTCTGCGACCCTGATTGGCGCCGGACTGGAGAGCCTCCGCGCCGATGCCGCCAAATATGCCGGCACGCCCTGCGGCGATCATCTCAAGCAGACGCTTCAGCAGTTGGAGCGCCGAGCGTCGGCCGCATAAACCCCCGCGCCGCTGCGCATACTTACCGCCGCTGTGTCCGTGAGTCTACCCTTTCGCAATAATCAGGATTGCGCCATAATCCTGGCGATTAACTGTTCCCGGGGCGATTCGCAAAACAAGGAGGTGCTTACGTGGTGTCGCATGGTCACACACCGCGGGCCATTGCCGCATGGATACGACGGCTGCAGTAAGAATTCAGTTTCCGCAGTATGCAATCTCGTATCAATGGCATGGAGCGATCTTGAGTCATGTTTAGGCAAGTAAACTCGCAAGTCAACAGCGAAGTCATCAACCGCCTGGAACTGCAGCAGCTGGATTTCTGGCGTTACCACCGCATATTTGAACGCACTACCGAAGGGCGCGAAGATGCGCCCCGTTATGTCTTTTACGAAGGCCCTCCGACCGCCAACGGCACGCCCGGCAGTCACCACGTCATGTCGCGCGCTTTTAAGGACATGTTCCCGCGTTACAAGGTGATGCAGGGCTACTTCTGCCTGCGGCGCGGCGGCTGGGACACCCACGGCCTGCCCGTCGAAATCGAAGTGCAGAAAGAGCTGGGTTTCGAGAGCAAAGAGCAAATCGAAGCGTACGGCGTGGCCAGGTTCAACGCCATGTGCCGCGCCAATGTCTTCCGCCACATCACCGAATGGGAGAAGCTGACCGAGCGCACCGCCTTTTGGGTCAACCTTGATGACGCCTATGTCACCTTTTCCAACGACTATATCGAGAGCGTCTGGTGGATCCTCAAGCAATTCTGGAACAAGGGCTTGTTGTATCGCGGCCACAAGGTCGTGCCCTACAGCCCCTCATCGGGAACGCCGCTCAGCAGCCACGAGGTGGCGCAGGGCTACAAGACCATCGTCGATCCCAGCATCTATGTGCGTTTCCCGGTGCAGGACAAGCCCGGCGTCTATTTGCTGGCCTGGACGACCACGCCCTGGACCTTGCCGGCTAATGTCGCCCTGGCGGTCGGCGAAGATATCGACTACGTCTGCGTCGAAGGGCCCTCGACCGACGGCGAAGGCCTCGAGCAGCTGATTCTCGCTGAAGCGCTGATTGACAAGGTCCTGGTGGACGGGAGCGAATACAAGGTCGTCGAGCGCTTAAAAGGGCGGGACCTGCAAGGCTGGCGCTACAAACCGCTCTACAATTTCCTGCCGGTCGAGCAAGACTACGCCTATGTCGTGACTGCCGATTACGTCAGCACGGGTGATGGCACGGGCATCGTGCATACGGCGCCGGCTTATGGCGTGGATGACCTGGCGACCGGCCGCAAGCATGACTTGCCCGTCTTGATCACCGTCGACGAAACCGGCTGCTTTGTCGATGCCGTTTCCAACTTCCGCGGCCTGTGGTTCAAAGACGCTGACGCCCATATCATCAGCGACCTGGTCGAACGCGGCTTGATGTACCGCCACGAGAAGTACGAGCACAGCTATCCGCACAACTGGCGCGATGGCGAGCCCTTGATGTATTTCGCGCGCGAGACCTGGTTCATCGACACCCTGAAGTACAAACAGACCATGATCGACTTGAACCGAACGGTCAAGTGGGTGCCCGAACATGTGCGCGACGGACGCTTCGGCAATTGGCTGGACGATCTCAAGGAGTGGTCGCTGGGCCGCGAACGCTACTGGGGCACGCCGCTGCCCGTCTGGATGGACGACAAGACCGGCGAAATGCTCTGCGTCGGCAGCGTCGCTGAGTTGAGCGAGCTGGCCGGCAGAGACCTCAGCGAGCTTGATCTGCATCGTCCCTACGTGGATGAGATAACTTTCGAGAATCCCAACGGCGAAGGCGGTACGATGCGGCGCGTGCCGGAAGTCATTGATGTCTGGTTCGACAGCGGCGCCATGCAGGTGGCGCAATGGGCCTATCCCAAGCTCAACAGCGACATCCTTGAGGAGCAGCATCCGGCCGACTATATCTGCGAGGCGGTTGATCAGACGCGCGGCTGGTTCTACAGCTTGCACGCCATCGCCGCGATGCTTTTCGAGACCGTGGCCTTCCGCAATGTCATCTGCCTGGGACATATCCTGGACGAGCAGGGCCAGAAAATGTCCAAGAGCAAAGGCAACGCCATCGACCCCTGGGTCGTGCTGGAGCAATACGGCGCTGACGCCTTCCGCTGGTATATGTACGCTTCTGGCCCGCCGGGGGATTCGCGGCGCTTCTCGCTCAACGCGGTTGGCGATGTCATCAAGAAGTTCTGGTCGACCCTGTGGAATACCTACAGCTTCTTTGTCACCTACGCCAACATCGACGACTGGACGCCGGCAGCGCCGATGCCGGATGTGGCGCGGCGCGACCTGCTCGATCAGTGGCTGCTGGCGGAGCTGAACAAGCTGGTCCAGGATGTCACCGCGGCCTTCGAAGACTACGACGCGGTAAACGCGACCCGGCCCATTGAAGACTTCGTCGAGCGCTTGAGCAATTGGTACGTGCGCTTGAGCCGCGACCGCTTCTGGAAGAGCGAGATCGACGAAGGAAAACTGGCGGCCTATGCCACCCTCTACGAGACGCTGACGACACTGGCCAAGCTGCTGGCGCCCACCATGCCCTTTCTCAGCGAGGCGATCTATCGCAACCTGGTGGCCGACCGCGACGAGTCACAGCCGGATAGCGTACACCTGTCCCAGTGGCCGGAGGTCAACGAATCGCTGATTGACCAGGCGCTCATCAATGAGATGGCCCTGGTTCGGCGGCTGGTCAGCCTGGGATTGTCCGCGCGAAACGCCGCGCAGACGGGCGTTCGCCAACCCCTGGCCGGCGCGCAATTCGCCCTGCGCGATGTCTCGGAAACAGCCATCGTCGAGCGCTACGCCGAGCTGATCAAAAGCGAGTTGAATCTCAAATCGGTCAGCGTCATGGGCGCTGACGAAGCCAGCGCTTATGAATCCGCGACTGTATATCGCTTGAATCCGCTGCCGCGATATTTGGGCAAGAAATTCGGCAAGGACTTCAAAGCGATCCAGGCCGCCTTGCGCGATGGCGAGCAAGATTTCGTGCGACCCTTTGCCGAGCGTCTGCTGGCGGGAGACGATATCACGCTTGAGCTCAACGGCGCCAGCTTTGAAATCCGCAACGAAGAGTGCGAGGTCAAGGTCAGCGTCGAGACGCCGGCCGGCGCTGTCGAAGACAATGGCTATGTGGTGGCGCTGGATATGCAGCTGACATCAAATCTGGTCGAAGAAGGACTGGCGCGCGAGCTCATCCGCCGCATTCAAAACCTGCGCAAGACGGCCGACTTCGCGTTGGATGATCGCATCGAGATCGTCTACTGCGACGCGTCAAGCGCCATCGACGCCGTGATGCAGCTCTTCAGCGGCTATATCAGCCAGGAGACCCTGGCCGACGCCTTGACCCCCGGCGACATCAGCGACGACTTCGTCAGCGAATCGCTCGATCTCAGAGGCGAAGCTTTGACAATTGGGGTACGACGCGCCCGCTGACTTGGTCATGTTTAACAAGCTGCGCCTCAGGGCGAGTATCATGCCGATATTCGCCCTGTTTTTTTGCTTGCCCCACAAGCTATAATTGGTTATAACTTACAAAACCATACTTGTGTCTTGTTTATTTCTGGCATTGTCTTCACATAGTGACCAAGAGAACCCAATCGGTT
>CAZWCV010000004.1:0-3324 GCA_964632725.1 uncultured Anaerolineaceae bacterium | reverse complement strand
CTGGAATCTAGCCATGTCAGATAAAAACACCGCCTCCATTCAGTCGCTGCTTCGTTACTCTTTACCCTTGGGCGCCAGCCTTGTCGCCGGCGACCCGGAGACCGAGGTCAATTGGTCGATCACCATTCGCGCGCAGCCGCCGGCGTTTCCCGACATCTATGGCGGCGAATTGGCGCTGGTGTCGATGGATGTGCTGCGCAGCTTTGACAGCCGTTTGACACTCGAAAATGTCGTCAGGCAGCTGGCGGACTTCGGCGTCAGCGCAATCCTGGCGACAGGTGATGTCGATCAAGACGCCGTCGACGCGGCCAACGGCTGCCGGCTGGCCCTGCTCACGGCGCACGCCGAGACCAGCCTCACCACCATCGAGCGCGCGGTCAACGCCCTGATTCTGAATCAGTCGGCCCGCTTGACCGAACGCGCCATCGAGATTCAGCGGCAGTTGACGCGCTTGTCCGCGGAGAATCGCGACCTCAATAGTCTGCTGCAGGTGATGTCGCGTTCAACCGGCAAGCCCATCGTGATTCACAACGAAGCCGGCGCCATGATCACCCAGATATTGCCCTACGCCGGGCGGCGCAGCCTGAACGGGCGGGTTCAGATCCGCCAGACTGACAGCGACGAGTTTCTGGCCTGGCTTTCAAACGAGCAGCCCGAGTTGACGAGCGTAATCAGCCCCAGTCCGCTAGGTTATACCTCCGCATTAAAGGTGGAAAAGCGCGTGGCCGGCTATCTGTCCCTGGTCGACCACGATGGCAATCTGAACGAGTTCGATCGGCTGGTGCTGACATACGGCGCTGATGTCTGCGCCATTGAAATGGCCAAGAACCGCGCCATCGCCTCAGCCGTGGAGCAGACCCGCGGCGACTGGATTCAGATGTGGCTCAGCGGCACGCCGGCCGATGACGACCTGCTGCGCGCGCGGGCGCAGCAAGCCGGCTTTGAACCGGGCGAGCAATATGTGGTCGCCGTTTACCGCGCCGTGAATGAAGCGGGGCAGCAGTTGCCCGTGGGCTCGGCAATCTCCCTGGTTCGCGACGATGTATCGCGGCGTGGCCTCAGCGGCGCGGTCGGGCAATATGTCGACGCCATTGTTGGCCTGTACCCGCTGGAGGACGACAGCAATGCCCTGGCGCGCGCCCGCGCGTCTATCGACGCAGTTCGCGATCAACTGGCCGCGCGATTTCCCAAGGGGCTGGTGGCGGCCGGGATCAGCCGGCCCGCGGCGGGCATGTCCAGCCTGCGCGAAGCCTACCGGGAGGCGAAAGATTCCGTGGTCATCGCCCACGAGTTGAGCGACCGCAATTCGACCACCTTCTATGGCGACTTGAAGCTCTATCAGTTGCTGTTGGCGCTCAAGGAACGCAATCTGGAGCACTTGCGGCAATTCTACGACGACGCGCTGGGTCCCCTGGTCGCGCATGACCAGCGCAAACAGAGCGACCTGATCCGTACGCTTAGCGGCTTCTTCGCCGCCAATGGCAATCTGGCCAAGGCGGCGCAGGAACTTGACGTGCATCGCAATACGCTCGTCTACCGCCTGGATCGCATCGCTGAATTGACCAAGTTGGACCTGGACGATTCCGACAACCGGCTGATTCTGCACCTGGCGCTGAAGACGCAGCGAGTCCTCGCGACAATCCCGGGCGAGCCGGTCACCGCCTAGATCGCATTGCAGACCGCGGTAAATGAAAAGCTGCTGATTTTCGCGTCAGCAGCTTTTTGAATTCGTCAGCTCTCGTTGACAATCTTGTGCGCCATCGGCGGCGCGATCTTGATGAAGTGATCAGCCGGCCGCCGCAACAAAGTGTATAAGGGTTGGGCTGCCTGCGACTGGTGATTCTCCTCTAGCGTGCGAATGTAGGCGTTCAGAAGCTCGCGCACATCGTCCTCGCCGTCTTCGTCCAGCGGCTGGATCTCAACGACTGAGCCGGCGGCGATGCGGTGGCGGATCGCGTCAATGGTCAAACCCATTTCGGGCTGCACCCGCTGATAGACCACGCCGCCGGTCATGCCCGCGCACATCCAGGGTCCCGGATCGCCCAATACCACCGCGCGTCCCGAGGTCATATACTCAAAGGCGTAGCCCTTGAGATTGGCGCGCGCGCCCATGCCGCCCAGGTCGTCCCGCAGCGGCTCGCGGATCTCCCCGCCAAAGACGACATCGGCGCCGCTCATGCGAATGCAGGCGCGGGTGTCGGCGTCGCCCTGCACGATAAACAAGCCGCCTTGCGCGCCATACGCAAAGCTCTTGCCGACCGAGCCGTCCAGACGCCGCCCCTTGTGATTGAGACCCTTGAGCACGGATACTTTGCTGCCGGCCGCGCATTTGCCTACGCCGTCCTGCGCGCCGCCCTCCACCAGAACATTCACCGGATCGTCAATGAAGGCGGCCAGGCCGTTGCCCGGGATGGCCGAATTGCTGAAACTCAGATTTATCGCCTCGATGCGATCCGACTGCGGGATCGACTTGCGTTTGATGGCGCCGGCCAGATGCGTCCCCAAGGCGCGATCCATCGCCATGACTTGCTCATCGTCATAGGTCAGTTCGTATTCGTCTTTGGCGACGTAGTCGGCGACGATGTCGGTGATCTGCTTGCTAACGGTGTTGCGCGGTCGGGTGACGCGCCGGCCGCCCGGCTGCGCGGGAGTTTTCTGCCCGTGAGGCGCCGGCTTCAGCAAGTGCGTCAGATCGACACGGTCGTGGTGCGAACGCTGATAGAGCAGGTCGGCGCGGCCCACGATGTCCTGCAAATTCTTGACGCCCATCTTCGCCGCCCACTTGCGGATGTCTTCCGCCAGCGCGTCAAACATGTGCACGATGCTGTGCGGCGAGCCGCGCTCCTCGAAGGGCCGGAAGGCCTTGAAGTTGCGCTTGTCCGCCTCTTCTTTGGTCTTGACGTGCGTGGTGATGCCCACGTGGCAGTCGCCGTCCTGGCAGCCGCGGCAGATTGTGCAGCCCAGCGCGACCATCGCCAGCGTGGCGAATCCGACGCGATTGGCGCCCAGGCAAACCATCTTGATGACATCGCGGCCGCTCTTCATGCCGCCATCGACCCAAAGCTCGACATCATCGCGCAGCCCGCTCTCAATCAGATGTCGATGCGCCAGCCACACGCCAATTTCCGCCGGCAAGCCAACATGCCGCAGCGCATGCGCCCGGGCCGCGCCCGTGCCGCCGGTATAACCGGTGATGGTGATGATGTCCGCGCCCGCCTTGGCCACGCCAACCGCAATAATGCCGATGCCGGGCACCACCGGCAGTTTGACCGACACTCTGGCGTGCGGATTGGCCGTCTTTAATTCGTCGATCAGCTGCGCCAG
>CAZWCV010000003.1:70189-70798 GCA_964632725.1 uncultured Anaerolineaceae bacterium | reverse complement strand
GTCGTCGCCGTAATTGACCATGCCGACCGAGTCGCTCATGCCGAACATCTTGACCATGCGGCGGGCGATCTGCGTGACTTGCTGGATGTCGTTGGCGGCGCCGGTGGTGACATCGTCGAAGACGATTTCTTCGGCGATCCGGCCGGCCAGGCCGACGCGGACGTAGGCTTCCAGCTGTTTGCGCGATTGGTGCAGGGAGTCGTCCTTGGGCATATAGAAGGCGACGCCGAGCGCGCGCCCGCGAGGAATGATCGTCGTTTTTAACAGCGCCATCGCGTCCGGAATAAGGAATGATACCAGGGCGTGACCGGCTTCGTGATAGGCTGTGATACGGCGGTCTTTGTCGTTGGAGAGGGGCGGCCGCTTGGTGCCCAGGCGGATGCGCTCATAGGCGGTCGTGAAGTCCGACATGGTGATCAGGCGCCGGTCGTAGCGGGCGGCGTGCATGGCGGCTTCATTGGCCAGGTTGGCGATATCGGCGCCGGAAAAGCCGATGGTCGCGCGCGCCAGCGATTGCAATTCGACGTTGTTCGCCAGCGGTTTGTTCTTGGTGTGAATCTTGAGGATCTCGTGGCGGCCCTTGACATCGGGCAGGTCGACGGTGATTTG
>CAZWCV010000003.1:26436-70179 GCA_964632725.1 uncultured Anaerolineaceae bacterium | reverse complement strand
GGCCCGGGCGCAGCAGGGCCGGGTCGAGCACATCAGGGCGATTGGTGGCGGCGATCATGACGATATTGGTGTCGTTGTCAAAGCCGTCCATTTCGGACAGCAGCTGGTTCAGCGTCTGCTCGCGCTCATCGTGCCCGCCGCCCAAGCCGGTGCCGCGGCGGCGACCAACGGCGTCGATCTCGTCGACGAAAATGATAGCCGGCGCGTTTTCTTTGGCGCGCTTGAAGAGGTCGCGTACGCGGGACGCGCCAACGCCGACAAACATCTCGACGAATTCCGAGGCGGCTATGCTGAAGAAAGCCACGTTGGCTTCGCCGGCGACCGCGCGCGCCATCAGGGTCTTGCCGGTGCCGGGCGGGCCGATCAGCAGGACGCCGCGCGGCACTTTCGCGCCGACTTTGACGTATTTCTCCGGCTGTTTGAGGAAGTCGACGACTTCGGCGAGCTCCAGCTTGGCGGCGTCTTGGCCAGCGACATCGTCAAAACGTATCGACGGCATCTCGGGCGTCTTCTCGCGCGCCTGGGATTGGCCGAAAGAGAAGATGCCATTCATCTGCCCCTGGGCGCGCCGGCCCATCCAAACGAAGAAACCAATGATGAGCACGAGCGGCAGGAAGTTCAATATAATCGAAAGCCAGGGCGAGGTGCTGCTGTATTCTTGATTGACAGGCTGGACGTTGTTTTGCAGACGCAGACGCTCGATTTCAGGTCCGGCGAAGACCGGGATCTGTGTGGTGAATCGTCTCATGCTTTGAGTCCGGCCCGAGGGAGCAACCACGACAATACTGCTCTTGAATTCGCCCACGACTCCGGTGGTGTCTTTATAGTCGAAAGCGGCGACATTGTTGAGCAGCAGTTGCTCGTAAAAGTCGGAGTAGGCGATTTCCGGTGTTGACGAGATGCCGCCCAGGAGGCCGGGCGATGAGATCAAAGCGAGCAGCATGACCAGCACCAGCAGACCCGGCGACACCCAGCGACGCCAATTCGGTGGCGGTTGCGGCGGTCGGTTGTTGTTGCCGCTGCCTTCGCTGTCCTCGTCGTTGTTGTTGTTTTCCCAGAATTGCATGGACTGATAGTACCCGCAAAATGTGGTTTGTATAGCCTGATTATAGCGTATCAGCCGAACGAAACGCGCAAGTATTGTCTTAGAATTGGACCTGGACCGTGCGGGCGCCGCGCGGGACTGACGATATCGCTTCGGGCGGATGTCCGTTATGCTTGGCTTATCGGCGCGCGAGCGAGAACGAGGATGCAGATGAATCGACTGAAAGACGAGAGCAGCCCCTACCTGCTGCAGCACGCTGATAATCCAGTCGACTGGCATCCCTGGTCTGACGAAGCCTTTCGCATCGCGCGCGCAGCGGACAAGCCGGTTTTGCTCAGCGTGGGTTACAGCGCCTGCCACTGGTGCCATGTGATGGCGCATGAAAGCTTCGAGGACGAGGCCACGGCTGAGATGATGAATGCGCTATTCGTCAACGTCAAGGTCGATCGCGAAGAGCGCCCGGATGTGGACGACATTTACATGCAGGCGGTGCAGGCGATCGCAGGACAAGGCGGCTGGCCGATGACGGTTTTCCTGCTGCCGGATGGGCGGCCCTTTTACGGCGGCGCCTACTATCCCAGGGAAAGCCGCCACGGCATGCCTTCGTTTCAGCAGCTGATGGGCGCGGTGCACGATGCCTGGCGCAATAAACGCGAACAGCTGGAGGCGCAGGCGGACAATTTGCATCAGTCGCTGAAGCGGGATGTGCTGGGCATCGGCCGCGCGGATGACAGCGGCTTGACGACGGAAATGCTGGACGTAGCGGCCGTGAAGATGATGGACGCCATGGACCCGGTCAACGGCGGCTTCGGTACACAGCCGAAATTCCCGAATCCTATCAGCCTCGAGTTCTTGCTGCGGCGCTATGAGCGCACGCGCGACGACCGGGCGCTGCAACTGCTAAGGCTCACGCTGCGCAAGATGGCGGGGGGCGGGATTTACGATCAAGTCGGCGGCGGCTTCGCCCGTTACAGCGTCGACGCGCACTGGCTTGTGCCGCATTTTGAAAAGATGCTCTACGACAATGCGCAGCTAAGCCGTCTCTACTTGCGCGCCTGGCAGCTAACCGGCGACGACTTCTTTCGGCTGGTCGCCGAAGACATTTATGATTACATCTTGCGCGAGATGACGGCCGCCGACGGCGGGTTCTACAGCGCGACCGACGCCGATTCCGAGGGCGTCGAGGGCAAGTTCTTCGTCTGGTCGATTGAAGAGGCGCGCGAGGCGCTGGCGCCGCTGAGCGAGGCGTTGCCGCGGGCGCTGGAAATCGCTGTCGAGTATTTCGGCATGAGCGCGGAGGGCAATTTCGAGGGTTCGAATATCCTGTTTGTTCCACGTCCGCCTGACGAGACGGCCGAAGTCCTGGGCTTGACCATTGAGCAGCTGGAAGCGGCGATATCTCAAATCAAGGAGCAGCTATACGCAGTCCGCAGCGGGCGAATTCCGCCGCTCCTGGACGACAAGATCCTGACCGCCTGGAACGGCATGATGCTGGCGAGTCTGGCGGAAGCGGCGCGGGTATTGGATCGACCCGACTACCTGGAAGCCGCGCGCCGGTCGGGCGAGTTTCTGCTCACGCACATGGTCGCCGACGATGGCCAGCTCTACCGCACGCACAAGAATGGGCGCAGCAAGCTAAACGCATACCTGGAGGATTACGCCAATCTAATTGATGCTTTGCTGGAGCTGTATCAGACAACATTTGAAGCGCGCTATTTCGCCGAGGCGCGGCGCCTGGCGGAGGTGGCGCTGGCTCGCTTTAAGTCGGCGGATGGCGGATTCTACGATACCAGCGACGATCACGAGGCGCTGATTGTGCGGCCGCGCAACTTGCAGGACAATGTGACGCCCTCTGGCAACGCCATGATGGCGAAGCAACTGCTGCGGCTATCGGCTTATACTGGCGAAGCGCATTTTGACGAAGCCGCCCGCGAGGTGCTGCGGAAGCTGAGCGACGCCATGCGGCAGTATCCACAGGCTTTCGCCGAATCCTTGAACGCGGCTGATATGCTCGTGCGCGGCATCGACGAGGTGGCGGTGGTGGGCGATTTGGAGAGCGCGGCGGGCAGTGAGATTCTCGCGACGCTGGTCCGGCCATTCCGCCCTAATATAGTCGTCGCCTGGTCCCCGGAAGATGTGGCGCGACATGAGCTGATTCCGCTGCTAAGCGAACGAAAGATGGTGAAGGGACAGACGACCGTTTACGTCTGCCGCAAGTTCGCTTGCCGCTTGCCGGTGACGACGGCTGGGGCGACGGCGGCGGCGCTGCATGATCGGCCACAGGCGGCGGGCAATTGAGAATGGCGCAGGCGCGGCAAGAAGGGCAGGCCTATTTCGGCGCGCTGCTGCAGACCGTGGTGGGGCAGGCCTTCGCGGCGGCGGGTTATCAGCGCGAGCGGTCGCCATTGCAAGCGGCCGGCGGACGCTTTCGTTATGCTAAAGACTTCTATGATGGCGCGCGCGGCGTCATAGACTTTCAGGTGCTGATCTATAGCGATAGCATGTGGTCTAGCGGCGCGCCGTCGCGCTTTCGCGTGCAATTGACGCGGGCGTCTGAGCACGAGGGCGCGGTCGCTCGCAGTCTGAGCCGGCTGGTGGTGGACGATTTCGGCGTCAAGATTCTGCCGGCGGCGGACTACTGGTGGAGCTATAGCGATACGGATTCGCTGGGTAAGGCTCTGGCCGAAGCCGGTCACTTGATTGTCGGCTACGGCATGCCCTGGCTGGCGGGTGAGTTGGCGCCGCCGGCGGATTAGCCTGGGGCGCGCTTGCTTGACAAGCCGCGCTGGGCTTCGTAACATGACCGCGCTTGATGCATATGGCGGATTGCTGCTTATGTTGCCTCCCCGCATGATTGCGCTGACACTGTGTTTGCTGGCGAGCGCCTGCAATATACGCAGCGCCGACAATACGCTGCCCACGCCGAATGAAGACAATATCATCTACGTCACGGCCACGCCTCTGCCCGAGGAGGCGCAGTCCCTGCCCGCCGCTACCGCCGCCATCACGCCGACGCCCGCTCCAACCGCGACCGCAACCGTCCAGCCGGCGCGGCTGTTTCAGCAGGCTGAACGACTGGTGCTGAACGGCCATTTGGAAGATTCGGCCGACGTATACCGGCGGCTTTTGAATTACGGCAGCGCCATCACGCCGCAGGAACGGGCGCAAGCGACATTTCGCCTGGGGCAGGTCACGCTGCGGGCCGGGTATTTCCAGCAGGCGGCTGATGCTTTTAGCGTGTTGGTCAGCGACTTTCCCGACAGCGCGCAGATCGCGCAGGCTCATTTTTTGCGCGGCGACGCCCGTATTGGCTTGTCGCAATGGCAGGCGGCCATAGCCGATTTGCAGCAGTACCTGGAGCTGCGACCCGGCTTGATCGACAGTTATGTTTATGAGCGCATTGCCGATGCGCAGATCGCGCTCGGGCAAACCGACGCGGCGCTTCAGATCTACGAGCGCGCCATCAGCGCCAGGCGGTCGAAGGTGCCGCTGCTGGTCTTGCGAGAGAAACTGGCGCAGATATACACCAACCTCGAGCGCTATAACGACGCCATCGCGCAGTATGACGCGGTCCTGGCGGTGGCGCGCAACGCGCCTTACCGCGCCAATATCTCCTTCAGCGCGGCGCAGGCGGCGCTGGCCGGCGGCGACCTGGCCGCGGGCGTGGACCGCTTGCGGGCTGTGGTAGAGAATTACGCCGGCACGGCTACCGCCTGGAAGGCTTTGGATTTGCTGAGCCGGCAGGGCGTCGCTTACGACGGCTTGCAGCGCGGCCGGGCGGCCTTCAGCGCCGGGGATTATCAAGCTGCTATCGACGCTTTCAACGAATACACCACAACGCATGAGCTGGCGGCGATTCCGGCTGATCTGTTCTTGACGCTGGGGCGGGCTTATCGGCAGATCGGCAACTCGGATGCCGCCGCCGTGGCTTTCCAGACGATTATCGACCAGTATCCGCAGGATCCGCTCTTCGGCGATGCCCTGCTTGAGCGCGGTCGGACCCGTTTCCTCGCTGGCGACAGCCCGGACGCGATTCAGATTTATCTTGCCATCGCCGATACCTATCCGCTGTATGAACAGACGGCCGGCGTGGCTTTGTGGCGAGCGGCCTACCTGTACGGCACCAACGGCGACACTGCGCGCTCGCGCCAGGTGTTCACGCGCCTGGCCGACACATATCCCGATCACGAATTTACAATCAACGGGCTTTTCAACGCCGCCTCAGCCGCAGTGAGGGACGAGGAGTGGGCGGTGGCTGAGAACCTCTACGCGCGCATCGCCAGCTTGAGCAGCGGAGACGATCAGGCAGCCGCCTATTTGTGGATGGGCCGGATCGCGTTGCTGCGCGGCGATGAAGAATTGGCCGGGCAAGCCTTCGCGCTGGCGATTGCGGCGGCGCCTGACAGTTATTTCGCGGCGCGTTCAGCGGACTTCCGCCTCGGCGTTGCGCCCTTTGATCCGCCGGCAGCCTGGCGCTTCGACTTTGATGAGCACGCCGAATTAACTGCTGCCGAGGGGTGGCTGCGGCAGACATTCGCCATTGAAGAGCAAGGCAGCCTCTGGCGTCTGAGCTCGGCGCTAAACGACGATCCGCGCATGATTCGCGGACGAGAATTACATGCGGTCAGCGCCTATGCCGAAGCCTTCATCGAGTTTGAAGATCTGGTCGATCAAGCGCGCGATGACGGCAAGGTGCTGGACAGCTATCGGCTGGCGGTATATTTGCGCGGCCTGGGCGCCTATCGCGAGAGCATCATTGCGGCGGCGGATGTCATCATCGCCTCGGGCCTGGGTACGCTGGAAGTCCCGCCCTTTCTGGCCCGGATGCGTTTCCCGGCGTATTACATTGACGTCATCCAGCCCGAGGCGGATGCGCGCGGTATCGACCCCGCGCTGATGCTCTCGCTAATCCGGCAAGAGAGCTTGTTCAATACCTTCGCCACGGCGGGCGCGGGCGAGAAGGGCATGATGCAGGTGATTCCGTCGACCGCGCAGTATATCGCCGAGCAATTGAACTGGCCCGACTACCAGCACAGCGATCTCTTTCGCCCATACGCCGGCGTGGCCTTTGGCGCGTTTTATATCGACGAGCAGCTGGAACGCTTCGACCAAAATGCGATTGCGGCGCTGGCCGCATACAACGCGGGACCGGGGCGCGCCTACGACTGGAACGCGCTTTCGGGCGGCGATCCCGACTTGTTCATGACGGCGATCACCATCGACTCCACGCGGCATTATGTGCAGTTCATATACCGAAACTACAATATCTATCGCGCGCTATACGGCCGCGACGCGGCTTAGCCGAGCTGAGGATATCGTTACCGCGGCGAGAAAATAGCGTATAGTAGGGTAGACATCGACGCGAGGGCTAGTCGCGCGCTGGCGCCAGTCCGGGGCGGCGCCAGTTAATCTGACTTATCATTAATTTCCAGTATGTTACACTTTTGGTAGCTATCACATTCGCGGGGCGGCGGCGTCATGCAAGCGCATCGTCTGTTAGAGAATCTGCAAGCTCAACAGCATAAGCACCCGGATGAATTCTTCGGTTTGCCCAGCCTGCTGGAACAGCGGCATGCCGGCGCTGCCTTCGCGTCCGTGAAGAAAGTCGCGGTGCTGACGGAGTCCTTCTTGCCCAAAGTCGACGGCGTGGTCAAGACCTCGTATCTGACGATTCGCTATTTGCAGGAGACGGGCCGGGAAGTGCTGATATTCGCGCCGGATATCGCAGTCGATCAGGTGGGGGATTCACAAGTGATTTCCTTGCCCTCCATCAGCTTGCCGCAAGCGCCCGAGACGCGCATGGCGCTGCCGAATCCGGTGGTCGCGCGCCATATCGAGGAGTTTGCGCCGGACCTGATTCATTTGTTCAGTCCGGCCGCGATGTCCGTGAACGGCATGGCTGTCGGCCGGCATTTGAACCTGCCGGTGATCGCGAATTACCAGACGGATTTGCCCGGATATACCGAACAATACGGCTTCCCGATGCTCTCGGGGCCCGTGAATCGCTGGCTGCGTTATATACATAACGGCTGCCACCTGACGCTGGCGCCGACGCGCACTATCATTCGCGAATTGCGCTCTGCGGGTTATCGTCGCGTTCGGCATTGGGGGCGGGGCGTGAATACCGAGCGCTTCAATCCGCGACATGCCCGCCCGGCCATGCGCCGGCGCCTGCTCAACGGGCGCGATCCGGATTCGCTGCTGTGCATCTTCGTCGGGCGTCTGGCCAACGAGAAGCGGATTGATCTGTTGCTGGAGGCGGCGCGGACGCCCGGCATCGCCATGACCATCGTCGGCGATGGCGCTTTGCGCGAAGAGCTTGAGCATGTCTTCGCCGGGACGGACACGCATTTCACCGGCTACCTGATCGGCGACGAGCTTGCGCAAGCTTACGCCAGCGCCGATGTCTTTGTCTTCCCCGGCGAATACGAGACTTTCGGCCAGGTCATTCAGGAAGCGATGGCTTCGGGATTGCCGTCTGTAGTGGTGAATGCGGGCGGCGCGCCGGATGTCGTCGAGGACGGCGCCAGCGGCATAGTCGTGGAGCCGGCGCCGCGGGCCTTCGTCGAGGTCATCGGGCGGCTGCGCGATCAACCGGAGCTTCGCCGGCGCATGAGTTGCAACGCGCGCCAAATGGCTGAAGATCGACCCTGGTCGGCACTGATGGCGCAGCTCGAAGGTTACTACGAAGAAGCGTACAAGATGAATCAGCGCTTCAAGAGCCTGTTCGGCTTCACGAATTACCACCGGCCGCTGTCGATTCCGGCTCGGCTGGTGCGCCGGCCGCGTTCAGGGACTTTCACTTGACAGCAATTGGCGCTCTTTTCGCAATTCTTGTTGGAATTGGATTAAGCGCTTTGGCGATGCGGCCAGAGTATATGGGCGGACGCCATGCCCGGAAACCTGGCGGCTGATTGAATCGGATTTGTTAAAACAAAGGACAAGATGCCAAAACAACAAAAGCGACGCACACTGGCTTTGATTTCGCATGACGGCAAAAAAGCCGACATGGTCGGTTTCGTCAAAGATCATCGCGAGCGGCTGGCCGAGTTTGATTTGGTCGGCACCAGTACCACGGGCCAGCTCATCACGGACAAGACGGGCCTGCCGGTAAAGCGCATGCTTTCGGGGCCCTACGGCGGCGACGCGCAGATCGCGGCCATGATCGCCGAAGGGAAAATCAGCGCGGTCTTCTTCTTTGTCGATCCGCTGGGCAAGCACCCGCACGACCCGGATATTCAGAGCCTGCTGCGCATCTGCAACGTGCATAATGTGCCGCTGGCGACCAATATCGCTACGGCTGTGCTGCTGATCAACGCCTGAGAATGCCCTTTCTTACGCGTTTCTTGCTTTTGCCGCCGCCAATCACGAATCATAATGGGGTGCGCGCTGCGACGGCTGCATGCGGTAAGCGGCAACGCCAGTCAGGCAGCCGGGCGCGAAAAGGCTCCTCGGTTGGGGAATGTCCGTGACGGAACAAGATCGTATAGTCGTCGATTGGGTCATCAAAGCCCGGCTGGGCGACCAAGAGGCTTTCGCCGAATTGGTCCATCTTTTTCATGATCCGGTCTACAACTTCTGCTATCGCATGCTGGGCGAGAGCGGGGAGGCCGAAGACGCCGCGCAAGAGACCTTCTTGCGGGTGCACCGCAACCTGCACCGCTATGATGTCGCGCGCTCATTCAAGACCTGGCTGCTTTCCATCGCTTCCAATCACTGCATAGATCGTCTGCGCAAACGGCGCGTGCATTACGTTTCGCTGGATGATGAGCCGACCGCGGCCGCCCTGGCCTTGAGCAGCAGCGACCCCACGCCCGAGCAGGCCGCCCTAAAACTGGAACTGAAAGACGCCATTCAACAGCTTTTGCTGCAGTTGGACGAACATTATCGGTTGGCGGTGATTTATCGCTATTGGTACGACTACTCTTACGCGGAGATCGCGCAAGCGATGGATACGACCGAGAGCGCGATAAAAAGCCGCTTGCACCGCGCGCGCAAGAAACTGGCGGACTTGATCGACGACTCCATGCTTGCCGGCGGCGACAGCCGGCTGGCCGACCCCGGCACGAAAGGAAACTGAGATGTCCGATGAGCGGAGCCTGCCTCAGCAGGACATGATGCAAGCTGCGCTGGATGGGCAGCTTTCGGAAGAAATGGCGAGCAAGCTGGTCGAGATCTTGCGGCGGGACGAGTCGGCCGCGGAAGAGTACAGCCGCCTGCAGCGCGTCGACGCGCTACTGCGTCGGGCGCCACATCAGCGGGCGCCGGCGCGGCTGGCGGCGACCATCATGGCGCGGGTGGCGGCGACCATGCAGGCGGAGACCGAGAAGTCGGGCCTGTCGCCGGAGATGCAGCGCGTCATGATGCTGAGCTTGTCGGCGGCGATGATGGCGATGATGCCCATGATGGAAGCGGCTTCCTGGCTGGTGCTGAATGCCCGGCGCGATCCCGAATTGCTGAGCGATGTCATGGTCGAGACCATCGGCTGGATGTCGCTGGTGACCAGCGCGCTGATCCAACTGCTGGAGGATGCCGAAAGTCTGGCGCGTACCGACCCGGAGGTCGCCGCGGCGACGCTGGCGCTGACGCCTTATTTGCTGTCGACTATCCTGGATTACCTCGACGAGCTTGAGCTACAGCCGGCGAGATGAAACGAAGGGCATAGAAGTTTGACTGCGCGTCGAATCAAGAGGGAAGGGGCGCTGACGGTCGGCGCCCCTGGCAACGCGATCAGTTTATCCTGACGCTATCCGCCCTCATCGGGGATCATTTCAATCTGGCGCACTTTGTAGGTGACCAGGCCGTCGGGCACTTCCACCTTGACGCGGTCGCCGATCTGTTTGCCCAGTAAAGCTTTGCCTACCGGCGAGTCCAGGGATACGCCGCGCCGCCCGTGCGTGATCTCCTCGTGATCGAGAAGATCCATGGTGAATTCTTCTTTTTCCGAGGTGTCGTAGACGGTCACGCGGTTTCCGGGCGTGATCGTATCGGGATCTTCATCCGCATCAATGATTTCGGCGCGCGCGAGAACATTTTGCAAGTGCGATACGCGCTCGTCCAGCCGCTCCTTTGAAACCATAGCGTCGAAGAAGACCGCCTCTTCACCTTGATCGTCTTCGCGGGCTTCGGCCAGCATTTCGGCAACTTTGTTGTTTTCTTCGCTAGTGAGTATGTTGAGTTCACGCTGCAGCTTCAGGTAGCCTTGCCGCGTCAACTGAATGCGTCGTTCAGCCATGTTTTGTTCCTTTCGTGTTGCAATCACCAAGTTATACGGCGACCCTTGCCAAAAGTTCCAGCTACCCTGCTTATGACGCAGCAACAAGGGTAGTAGACGAAACGCCCTGCCCGCCGGACAGGACGTACAATGTCGTTCACTTGTATGCCAATACGCGAATTATACTGCAATAAGCGCTCTAAATCAACTCCCTAACCTTACCACAATATTTCGCAAATCTCGCAGTCGCGCAGCCCCTGGGGACAGGGACGCCTGCGCTTGCGCCAACGTACTCGGCTGTCATTCGAGATTCGTCAAAACAGGCCAGCGTTTCACGTTCCTCGCTATTGCGATCAGTCGCGCTGATAAACCTCCGGGTTGACGCAAGTCGGAAGCGGCTGCCCTTGCAGTCCGGCGATCACATTGTCGATCGCCATTTCGGCCATCTTGCTGCGCGTGGCGACGCTGGCGCTGGCGATATGAGGCACGATCAGGCAGTTGTCAAGCGTTAGCAGCGGGTCGTCGAGGGGGATGGGCTCCGGCTCGGTGACGTCCAGGCCGGCGGCCAGAATCTCGCCGTCGCGCAGCGCGGTGTAGAGCGCCTTTGGGTCCAAAACGCTGCCGCGCGCCGTGTTAATCAGGATGGCGGTCGGCTTCATCTGTTTCAGTTCCTGTTCGCCGATCAGGTGGCGCGTGTCCTCGGTCAGGGGGACGTGCAAACTGACGAAATCGCTAAGGCTCAGCAAGTCATCCAGCGACACTTTTTCGCCGCCCAATTCGCGGATTTCGTCCGCGCTTTCCAAACTATTGACCAGAATGCGCATGCCGAAGCCTTGAGCGCGGCGCATGACCGCGGCGCCGATGCGCCCGCAGCCGATGATGCCGAGCGTCGCGCCGAAGACATCCTGGCCGGACAAGACCGTCGGGTGCCAGGTCCGCCACTTGCCAGCCTGGATATATTGCCGCCCTTCGGGGATCCGGCGCGCCGTCGCCATCAGCAGCGCGAAGGCGAAGTCGGCCGTGGTTTCGTTCAGGACGCCGGGGGTATTGCCGATGGGGATGCCGCGCTGGCTGGCGGCGCCGATGTCGATATTGTCGTAACCCACCGCCAAATTGCTGATGACCTTGATATTGGGAGCGGCGTCCATCAGTTGCGCGTCGATGCGGTCCGTTAGCAAGCAGAGCAGGCCGGCGAGCCCGCTGATCTTGCCCAGAATCAGTTCATAATCGGGCGGCAGGAACTCCTCCCAGACTTCCACGTCGCAATGTTTGGCGAGGCGCTCCAACGATGCCGGCGGCAATTCACGCGTGACGAATACTTTGTCTCGACCCATGTCATTTCTCCCGCTGAAGTTTCCCGCGCGAGATTATAGCGCAGATTCGCTCCGGCGGTCGCCAGTGGCGCAGGCGCCGGGACACGAAGATTTCGGAAAGCGACGCGCTTGCCGGATGATGACCGGCAGGCTTAAGGCAGGCAGGGCAGTGAGATCTTCACCAGTGTGCCTTTATTGGGTTTGCTGCCCAGCAAGAGGCTGCCGCCGCAGCCTTCAATATGACGCCGGGCCAGGTAGAGGCCGAGTCCCAGCCCGGGATCGGCGTCGCGCGCTTGCCAGAAGGGCTGATGCGATACGTCAGACGTCGATCGGAAGCCTCGGCCCCGGTCGAGGATGGTGATTTCGGTTTTGTAGCCGAACTCCTGCGCGATAATCCTGGCCTCTTTGACCTTGGCGTGCAGACGGATATTCTGGGCGATTTCCCCAAAAGCGCTGGAAAGATGTTCCTCGTCGCCAATGGCGCAGAAGCGCGTATCGGTCTTCGGCAAGGCGATGTCGCGCAGAACCGATCGGACTCTGTGGATTAGCACCGAGCCGTCAAATTCGTCATCGGCGTACTCCAGCATGTCGTGCCGCAGCATCGAATAGTGCCAGATATTGGTCATCATATGCTCAATGGACTGAAACGAGTCCATGACGTGCGTTATGATGGCCTGCTGCTCCGCGCCCAAGGGGCCGTCGAAACCGGCTGACAGATTGTCAAGCGCCGCCTTGGCCGGGTGATTCAGGGCGTTGAAGCGCTCGAGAACGGCTGGACGCGTGGCCGCGTTTTCGATGCCGAGGGAGGTGATGACATCCATGACGAGGGTATGCAAGCCCCAGCAGCAGGCGTGAATGCGCTTGCAGCACTCGCGCTGGTCGCCGGTAGTCGGGCCGAATGCGCCGGCCATCAATGACTCCATCAGCGCGATAATGTCGCTGACCGGGTCAAGCAGTTTGCTATAGGATATGTTGGACACGTACCGAGACTCGCACACTATGCTTACTTCTATTATAGCGTATTGATCCTCAGGGCGCGGTGATTGGCGGCAAAAGGCAAACTTGGGCGGGGCGCTTGCCGTGCGAGCAAGAAAGTAAAGCAGCCGGCGCGGCGCCAGCTGCTTTCAGGTGTGATGCTCGTGACCCTCGACCTGCGCGGATGGCCGTCGAGAGCGGATTGGCGCGAGAGGCTACTTGAGCTCGACGACGGCGCCGGCTTCCTCCAGCTTGGATTTGCCGTCTTCGGCCATATCCTTGCTGACTTCCTCGAGCACGGTCGTGGGCGCGGATTCGACCAATTCCTTGGCTTCTTTCAAGCCCAGCGGCGTGATGCCGCGGATAGCCTTGATGACGTTGATCTTCTTGGGGCCGATTTCCTTGAGAATCAGATCGAATTCGGTCTGTTCTTCTTCCGGCTCGGCTTCAGCGCCGCCGACTGCCGCGCCGGGGGCCATCATCATCATGCCGCCGCCGGCCGCCGCTTCAACGCCCCATGCCTCTTCCAGCTTCTTTTTCAAGTCAGCGGCTTCCAAAATCGTCAAGGCGCTGAGCTCGTCCACCAGCTTTTCCAGGTCTGCCATTGTTGATTCCTTTCTTCAGGATGCTTTTGCTATCAGTTGACTTCTCGCTTGTGTGAAGGCGCCGGGGCTACTCGGCCGCGGCGACGCTTTCTTCTTGCTTATCGAGATAAGCCTGCAGGACGTTAACGACGCCGCCGGTGGCCTGATGGACGACATTGACGATGCCCTGGGCCGGCGAGACCACGAGGCCGGCCAACTGCGCGCGGAGCTCGTCGAGCGTCGGCAATTTCGATACGTCCTCAACTTGCCGCGCGTCCAGGATGTCCCCATTCATCATGCCGCCGGTGACGCGCATTTTTTCGGCGAATTCTTCGTCCTCAATGTGCTTGAGCAGGGCTTTGGATACGCCGGGCATATTGTCGCGCCCGAATATATAAGCCACGGGACCGGTGAGCAGGTGCTCGGGAACCGTCCAATCGGCCGTTTCCAGCGCCTTCTTGATCAGCGTATTCTTGGCGACCAGGTAGCGCCCGTCCTGCTCGCGCAGGGCGTTGCGCATGCCTTGAATCTGCGAGACGCTGAGGCCCTGCGTTTCCACAACAACGAAGCCGTCGCACTCGTTGAGGATTTCAACGTACTCGGCGACAAGCTCTTCCTTGCGTGCCTTTGAAACTGGCAAGTGCCGCTCCTTTCCTCTTCAGGCGCGTTTCTCCGCTCGGGGAGGGCCCTGAACCGGACAAAACAAACAAGCGACCCGTTGAGGTCGCGTCAAGTCCCGATCCATGCAATAAGAGAAAGGCTTGCGCGCGCGCCTCGGCAGGGGATTAAGGGCGGCTGCCCGCCTGCTGTCTACGGATTGCGTCGCTATTCGGTTGATACGTTGCCGGATTATAGAGCGAAACCGTCGCTGGTCAAGGTGCAGTTCAGGAATTGACGCTGAGGCGCCGCTGCGTTACAAATGCCCAGGACAAATCACGCGCAAGGATTGTGAAAATCATGGAACTGGATCGCGACGCGCTGCAAAAGAAAGTGCATGAATTGTACGCCCGGGAACATGCCGAGTTGGGCGAGGCCGGCACAATGGAGCATTTGGAGCGCGGGCGGCAGTGGCGGCTGGCGGATACGCTGGGCGCGGGCGGAATCCTGGTGTTTCCGCACGCCGGCGTTCACGATTGCGGCTATCAGATTGCGGCTTGCGTTCATGCCGCGCTGGATAGCGGGGCGGACAAGGTCGTCGTCCTAAGCGTGCTGCATGCATTCACCGCCGAGATGGAAGCGGCGCGAGTGGCGGTGGCCGCGGGCGAAGACCCGGCGCAATTCGAGTACTGGGGCATTCAGGGGCCGGGTATTGACGGGCGGCGCGAATGGACCGGCGACCACGCGCTGATTAGCTGGCGGCATTTCTGGCGGACGGAGCTGCAACGGCGCGGCATTTCAGAGCGGGACGCGCCAACGGTATTTGAGCGCTATCCATATCTGGCCGGCGGCCGACCCCAGGATATGCCCGGCATCGACGAGCTGGCGCGCCTGATGGAAGACGCGGTCGTCGTCAGCACCGCCGATCCCTTTCATCATGGCATCGGCTATGGCGACGCGCCGGAAGACGCCCATGACCATGACGCGGCCGGCCTGGCGCATGCTCGACACATGATCGAGACCGGCATCCGTATCCTGGAGCGGGGCGATTACTGGGCCTATAACCAGCACTGCATCGAGTCCAAGAGCGACGCCCGCGATACCGGGCAGGTGTATCGTTACCTGCGCGGCCCGATGCAAGGCGAGGCGCTCGATATCAGCTTTACGGATTCGTCGGAATTGTACGACCAGCCGCCGCCGACCTGGGTGGCCGGCGCCTTGATCGAGTGGAAACTGACCGGCTAGGGACGGGTCAGGCGCGCCCAATCCAAAACTATTGCGAAGGGCCGCCGTCGTCGTTGTAATGGCGCTCCATATTCTGCAGCGCGTCTTGCAGCTGCTGCTGTCGCAGGCTCTGCGTCAGATCGCCGCGGGTGCGCTCGAGGACGGCGCGGACGACATCCGTTTGCCGGCGCAGGCCGTGGGTCAGCGCATCGGGAAAATCGAAAGTCACCAGTTGATCGTAAATGTCGTCCATCGCCCGCAGCAGCCGCTCGGCTTCCTGGCTGTGCCCGTCTGCCCGGCGCATGATATCCAGGATGAAGCGACGCAGCTCGGTTGCCGCTTCGCCCAGCCCTTTGAGAAAAGTCGAGCTTTCGATGCCGAGTTCGGCGGATGTCGGCAGCGCCTCGCCTCTGATAATGGCCAGCGTGATAAAGGCCTCGGCCACTTCCTTCAGCGCGTCTTGCGTATAGCCGGTGTGATACAAGTCGGGGTAGTCTTCGACGATGGACTTCAGCGCTTCCGCGCCGGCTCGTACTTGCTTGAGCTTCTCATCGGCCTGGTCCCATTCGCGCCGGTGAATGGCGCGGATGCTTTGGGAGCAATGGCGCACCAGTTGCCGCGAGCGCGCGATGGCCTGGTCGCGGGCGGCATTGCGCTCTTCCAGGTCGGCTCGAATCGCTTCGCTTATTTGCTCCAGATTATTCATCGTCGTCATCCGCCGGCTTCACCGCGCCGAAGAGCTGGTCGGCCAGGGTTTGGCGGGCCGGCGCGTCAATCTTGCCATGGCTCGCTTCGTATTTGGTCATGTTTTCCTGCAGCGCGTTCAGGAATAGCTTGCTGTGGGTCGGGGTCATCATGACGCGCTTTTGCAGCCGGGCGCGGTCATCATTGGGCAAGACCTGAATGAAGTCAAAGATCACTTCATTGGCGGTATGCGTGATCATGACCATGTTGGAGTAGATCGCGCTGGGATCTTTGGGCAGCTCGATTTTGACTTTGCGTTGGGCGGGTGCTTTGTCTGTCATGGAAACCTCGCGCTGGTTTTCGATAATTCCGCCATTATAGCCGATGTTCGTGGGCGCCTCAGGGTCGATTGCGTTTGCGATTGCGCGGTTGTGGCGCCGCGCCCCGATTCAAGTAATACCAGGTAAGTCATGCAACTCCCGTCTAAAGGTTTCTGACATTTACCACAGAGTTCACCGAGAAATCTTGAGGACACAGAGAGTTTTCATTATTTTTGTGTTCGCTCAAGTTGCGCGGCCAGCCAACAAATAGAGATGATCCCCGCCTCACAGCGCCCAAACTGCTTTACTCTGTGTCCTCTTTTCGTTACTCGGTGTACTCGGTGTACTCGGTGGCAAATTCTTGCAGTACGTACTTTCACCTACTCAGTCTCGGCGCGCAATACCGTTTCAGGTAAGTTATAGAATATCGAAAGCGGCTTGGTCGCGGGAACGTCAGATGCCAACTTATATTTATCGGATTCAGCCGGTGCGGCCGGCGATGCTGTCAGAGGGGCCGACCGAAGACGAGGCGCGCATTACCGGCGAGCACTTCGACTACCTGCGGCAGCTGATGACGGACGGCCTGCTCATACTGGCCGGGCGCACGCTGAACAGCGATTACTCGGCCTTTGGCATCGCCATTTTCCAGGCGCGCGATGATGAGCACATGCGTCAGATCACCGAGGCGGATCCCGGCGTGGCGCAGAAGCTCTTCCGCGCCGAGTGGTTCCCTTACCGCATCGCCCTGCACGAGCCCGGAAATTGCGCTGAGGAATAGACTGTGGCGGAAAATACCCCCAAGCATATCGTCGCCGCCAGCGCCCTGATCCGCAATGACAAGGGCGAAATCGCGCTGGTGCGGACCGAGCGCCGCGGCTGGGAGCTGCCGGGCGGTCAGATCGAATTGGGCGAGACGCTGACAGACGGACTTCGCCGCGAAGTCTTCGAGGAATGCGGCCTGGAGGTAGAGTTGGGCCGGCTCTTGCAGGTGCGCAGCAACCTAAGCTCATCCATCGTCATATTCTGCTTTCAAGCCAGCTACATCAGCGGGCAGATGCGCCCCAGCGCTGAGACGCCGGAGGCGCGCTGGGCCAGCCCGGCCGCCGCTTTGGAACTGATAGGATCTCCCGCCTTGCGGCATGGCTTCAGTGAAATGCTGGAAAACGACGGGACGGTCAATTATTACGCCTACCAGAATAGACCCTTCGCGCTGATTGAAACGCGGGTCTGCTAAAGCAAAGGCTCTCGCGCAGGAAGACCGGCGCTTCTGGGGAATCGCGTCGGGGTCGGCCTGATTTTGTCGATGGCGACCAGATAGCGCGGGTTTTCCAGGGTCGGCAGCCGCACTTCTTCAATGCTGAACAATTCGCCTCCAAGTAGATCAATAGATTTTCCCGCCCGATTTGTTTCCTCGTAGGCGTCCATACCGCGCATGGCAATCACCTGGCCTTCAGGGCGGGCCAGGGGCAGCGTGTATTCCATGAGGGCGGGCATTTTGGCGACAGCGCGCGCAACCACGATTTCGTAACGCTCGCGATGCAAGTCGCTGCGCCCGGCGTCTTCGGCCCGCGCATGCAGGGTACGCACATTGGCCAATCCAAGCGCAGCGCTGGCGTGCTCGATAAAGCGCAGTTTCTTTCGCGTCGAGTCCAGCAAGGTGACGCGCGACTTCGGGAATGCGATGGCCAGGGGCAAGCCGGGAAAGCCGGCGCCCGTACCGACATCAATGAGCCGCAGAGAATCAAAGCGGGGCGAGACTAGCGCCAGGGAAAGTGAATCGAGGTAATGCTTGACGGCGATCTGGGACGGATCGGTGATGCCGGTCAGATTCATCCGCTGGTTCCAGTCCAGCAGAAGCTCAGTCAGCGCGTCAAACTGCCGAATCTGGCTCTGCGACAGGTCGAAACCCAGCAGGGCCTTGGCGTGAGAGCGCAGAAGGGACAACTCGGCCGGGCCGGGCTAATTCTGCGGAAAGCCGCTATAGGTTTTCAGCGGCATGGCCGGCTGCTCGTGCAAGACCGCGACGCCATAAGGATTCTGCTGGATGCGGAAGCGGCAGCGTCCACCCAGGCGCTCGTTAGCCGTTCCGGGCCCGAAGTCTTCGTAGCCATCGCTGATCGCCTCTGTCCAGCCGACAGCCAGACCGATATCGTAAACGCCGGCCTCCCACTTGGCGCCGAAATTGGCCGTGTAGAAGACCCACCAGTTCAGGCTGCCCGGGATTTGCTTGATTTCGCTTGTCTCCGCGGGAATGTCCAGTGAATTGAGCGTCACCGTGTATTGCGCCCTGTTGATGTGGTCTTGCACCTGCTCGGCGGTCTTGGCGAACCAGGACCAGAAGACGCGAATCTCATCGGTGTCATACAAGATGCCGGGGTCGGCGCCATCGACATTGGCGCATTCGGCGAAGATCAGGCCGGGGTCAGCCGCGCGCCCGGGCGTTATGTCAGCGCTGGGACGCGCGCCAATCTGCACGATCGGCTCAACGGGCCGGGAGTAAACGGGATTCAGCATCGTACCGTTAGGCGTGAAGACGCCGGACGACGAGACCAGTTGCGGCAAGGCTGAGACATCGACGCCTTCGACCAGTGCGCTGCCCGGTTCTTCACAGGTTCCCAGAACATCGTCGGAAGGCTCCTGAAACAAGGTGCTTTCCGGGTCATTTTCGCGGCCGATGCGGATGACGACGCTGATGGGCGTATTCAAGGCGCGGGTTGCGCCTTCAAGCCAATAAATCACCTGGCTCACGGAATAGTCGCCATCGACGCTGACGCGCCGCAAACCGGTGATCGCCGCGCCCAGGCCGCCGAATTGGTCAAATGCCTGATAGTACAGGTCGTAACCGGGTTCCATCGTGCCGGACAGGTCTATCACCATGCGGTCTTCGCAGGCGCTGTAGAACCAGTTGACCGTAGACGTAAATTGAGTTTCGTCTTGCGCCTGCGCGCCGCAAACCAGGCCAATGGCGAGCAGCACAACGACAATCGATTTCGCTAAACGCATGAGCTGTCATTCCTGTCTGAGCCGTTACGGACGGTGCATCGCGCCTATTTTACCGCATTTGCGCGGAAAGCTCAGCCCAATTTCGCGCCGGGTACGCAACTGGACATTACTATGTATAGCATACATCGCTTACAATGAGGTGGAAAACTGACCACGACCGGACGGAAGGCGGCATGGCCTTGAGCAAGCACACGATCTGTATATTGCAGGGGGACGAGACGGGTCAGGAACTGTTGGAGGAAGCGCTGCGCGTGCTTGACCCCAGCGTCATTCGTATGGATGGCCTGGCGTTCGAGACTTTCGACCTGTCGCTGGAGAACCGGCGGCGCACTAAAAACCAGGTCGTGCGCGAGGCGGCCGCGCGCATACTCGAGACCGGCCTGGGCATCAAAGCGGCCACGATTACACCGGGCGATCCGGATGACGTGGGCAGCCCCAACGCGCTGCTGCGCGAACTGGTGCATGGCAGCGTCATTCTGCGCACGGGCCGGCGCATTCCGTCTGTGCTGCCGCTGGCCGGCGTTCATGCGCCGATAGCCGTGGTGCGCATGGCGGTTGAAGGCGCATACTCCGCCGAAGAATGGCGCGAGGGCGAAGGCCTGGACGAAGTGGCTTACAACAAGCGGCATATCAGCCGGCGCACCTGCCGCGCGGTGGCGGAATTCACCTTTCGCTATGCGGAGGAGCACCACGCCACCGTGTTCGGCGGCCCCAAATATACCGTGAGCCCGGTCTATGAAGGTCTGTTCAAAGAAGAGTTGGACCGCGCGGCGGGGCTGCACCCGAGAGTCCGCTACAACCCGCAGCTGATCGACGCGACTTATGCGCTGCTGCTCGAGACATCGGGCGAGCCGCTGGTGATCCCGGCGTTGAACCGCGACGGCGATTCACTGAGCGATTTGGTGATCAAGATGTTTGGCACCATCGCCGGGGCCGAATCGGTCATCATCGGCTTTGACGACGACTTTAAGGTCAAGGTCGCTGTCACCGAGGCGCCGCACGGCACAGCCCCCAGCCTGCGCGGCAAGAATATCGCCAATCCCATGGCGATGATCCTGGCTTGCGCCGCGCTGCTGCGTTACATCGACAGCAAGGATGCGGCGCTGGCCAGTCGCGCGCTGTACGAGTCTACCTTGGAATCGGTCTACAACGGCATCAAGACGCCTGATCTCGGCGGCCAGGCCAGCACCACGGAATTCGTGGACGAAGTGATTCGCGAGGCGCGTGGTAAACTTGAAGTGTGGGATGCGCTGGGCGATTGAGCGCAAGGGCGGAGGCGGCCGGACGTGGACGACATGCTCAACCGCGATGTGGCGGAACTATGGTCGGTTCTGTTTGACATCGTCACCGACGGCGAGAAGCGCCTGGCCAGCCACTTTGAAGCGCATCAACTGACCCCGCCGCAATTCTACGTGCTCAAAACGTTGTCCGAAAACGACGGCGAATGCCGCATCGGCGATATCGCCCGCGATCATCATTTGACCAGCGCCACCATGACCGGCCTGGTCAAGCGATTGGAAGGCATGGAGCCGCCATTGGTGCTGCGCCGGCGCAATACAGACGACGGGCGCTCGGTCGATGTCGTCCTGACGCCCGATGGCGCGGCGCGCTTTGTGGCCGTGCAGCGCGCGCTGATGGATCAGCTGCGGGCGGTTTTCGCGTTGCTGCCGGAAGCGGAACGGCGCGATATCATAAGCAAAGTGCGCTTGTATTTCAGCGTGTTTTCGCAGCGATTCCCGCTGGGCCGGCTATCCTGAGGCGCGGGCCTATTTGCCGGTATAGCGGTCGAACCACTCGACCATTTCGGTCAAGCGGCTGATGCGATGGCCGGGTTCGCCGCTGCGCGACAGCTCGTGCCCTTCGCGCGGATAGCGCAGCATGCTGACCGGCGTGTCGGTCGCTCGCCGCACCCAGGCGAATAGCTGTTCGGCTTGCTCAATCGGCACGCGAAAGTCATTCTCGGAATGGATCAGCAGCAAGGGCGTCGTGATGCGGGCGGCGTACTTCAGCGGCGAATTGTCCCAGTAGACATCGTGGTCGTCCCAAGGCTCGGCGTCGAATTCATTGGACATCAGCAGCGGCACATCGGATGTGCCGTAAAAGCTGGAGATATTGTAGACGCCGCGCTGCGATACGGCCGACTTGAAGCGGTCTGTGTGGGTGATTATCCAGGCGGTCATATAACCGCCGTAGGAGCCGCCGGTGATGGCCATGCGCTCGCCGTCGGCCAGGCCGAGGTCCAGGAAGGCGCCCACGCCGGCCATGATGTCGTCCATGGCGACCGGGCCCCAGGCCGCGTGCAGCTTGCGCTCGAAAGCCTCGCCGTAGCCGCCGCTGCCATGGGGATTGCAGTAGAAGACGGCATAACCGCGCGCCGCGTGGAATTGCCATTCATGCCACATGGACTGGGTCGAGAAACCCCAGGCGGCGTGCGGACCGCCGTGGATATTCAGCGCCAGGGGCGGCTTGTCGCCGTCGGCGTGACCGACCGGCAAGATGTACCAGCCTTGCACCGGGCCATTGGGCGAATCAAACCATAGTTCATGGACAGCTTGCACGATGACTTCGTCGAGCAGCGTCTGATTGAAGTCCGTGGCTTGCCGCAGTTCGCCACTTTCCAGAATGTAAAGTTCGTGCGGGTTGCGGGGAGTCGAGACGGTCATGGCCAGCGTTCCGCCGCGTCCGGCGTTAATCTGCTCGATCTCATACCGGCCTTCGTGCGCCGGGAGCAGCACGTCGGTTGCCGGATCGTACATCCAGGGCAGAACATTGCCCTCGCTCTCCACCGTCAGCGCGAGCTTACTGTCGGGCGACCAGGCGTAGTCGATAGTCTCGCGGTCGATGTCGGCATTGACAATCCGCGTATCGCCGCCGTCCACCGCCATGACCAGCAGGCGGGTGGGCATGTCGGTGACGCCGATGGGGCTGCGCTCGCAGGCGATCCATTTGCCGTCCGGCGATGGTTTGGGCGCGTAGACGCTGAACTCGCCGTCGGTCAACGCCGTTTCCACGCCGGTTAGCGCGTCCAGCCGAAATACGTTCAGGGCGCGCCAGGGTTCGTCGCCTATCGGCATGGTGGTGCGGGCGGTATAGATTGAAGCGCCATCGGGCGACCAGCGCGGCGAGTCGTGGTGGGCGTCGATCGCGGTCAGGCCTTTGGGTTGGTCCTCGCTGGATTCGGCCAGGTCCGTCACATATATCTGATCGTAACGCTCGTCCACGTAGGCTGTGCCCTGACGATAGGGGATGCGCCACATCGGGCGGGGGTCCCAGCGCTTGAGTTCGTCGTCGGCTTTTCTCTCCTTCCGATGTTTAGACTCGAGCTTGTCAGCCGGCTCGGGCTGAGGTTCGCTGTCGGCGTCCACGGCCTCTCGTTCGTCGCGGCTAAGCGGCGCCAGAAAGGCGATGCGGCCACAATCGGGCGACCAGTCCGGGCTGTGCGCGCCATTGTCCATGTTGGTCAGCGCGCGCGCTTCACCGCCCGGCGCGACGGTCGGCAGCAGATAAATCTGGGCTTTGTCGCCGCGCGCGGACACAAAAGCCAGCTGCGTCCCGTCCGGCGACCAACGCGGCTGGGAATCTTTGTCGCCGCGCGTCAGCTGACGGAGGGCGCCGTCGGCCAGCGAATAGAGCCAGATGTTGCGTTTATAGGTCTTCTCGAAGGGATCAGGCGAGACCTTGACGAAGGCGACAGCCGCGCCGTCCGGGCTGATTTGCGGGTCTTGCACGTAGTGGATGCGGATGAGATCCTCGGCGGTGATGGGGCGTTTATTCGCGGTCATATGCATGTCCTCGTCACTGATCCTTAAGCAAAGGTATGCCTGATTGCAGCAGCTCGGGGAATCGGGCGTCTTGCGCCAGCTCGCTTATCGGGCGCGGCGGCAGGGGCGCCTCGGGCATGGGGCGCAGCTCCAGCTGCCACCAGCCGGTATGACGCCATTTGCCCGCTTTGAAGCCGACATTCTCGAAGACGCCGATCTTGCGGAAGCCGGCGGCCTCGTGGGCGCGGATGCTGCCTGCATTGGGCAAGGCGATCACGCCGACGGCGTTGCAGTAGCCCTGGGCGCGCAGAATGCCGACCAGCGAGCGATACAGCGCGCGCGACACGCCGCGCCGCTGACAGTCAGGATGCACGTATACAGTGGTCTCTGTCGTCCATTGATAGGCCCGGCGGGCGCGAAAGGCGCTGGCGTAAGCGTATCCGGCCAGCCGGACGTCTAATTCGCAGACCAGCCAGGGGTACTGCGCCAGGGTCTTGCGGATGCGCGCCGCGATTTCCTCGACGCTGGGAACCGTGAGCTCAAAGGAAATATGCGTTTGGCTGACGATTGGGGCGTAGACTTGATGCATGTCAGCGGCATCGGAGGGTTTGGCCAGCCGAATACGGGCGCTCATTGCGCTTGGCTGAGCTCGCCGGCCAGGGAATCCTCTTCCTCCGGGCGCCAGACAGCGGCGGCGATATCTATATAAAGAATACCGTCGAGATGGTCGATCTCGTGCTGAAAGACGCGCGCCAGCCAGCCGCCGGCGCTGAGACGAATCGGCTGCCCCTGCCGATCTTGACCGGCGACTTCAATGCGCTCGTGGCGCTCGACATCGCCCAGCAGGCCGGGCAAGGACAGGCAGCCTTCTACGCCCGTGACTGTGTCTTCGCTGCGCCAGACGATTTTGGGGTTGGCGACGACATAGAGTTTGCCGGCGTCTTCTCCATACTCGTCAATGCTTTCCTCGTCATCGGGCAGGCAGACGACTATGATTCGCCGGCTTTGAGCGACTTGCGGCCCCGCCAAACCCACGCCTTCCGCCGACCTCATGGTCTCGACCATGTCGTCGATCAGTATCTGCAAGTCGGCGTCGAATTCAGTCACGCGCTGGGCTTGACGCCGCAGTAGCGGGTTGTCCGGCTGAATGATTGGCAGTACGGTCATCTACTGGTCTCGCATTGCGAATGAATCGCAGGGCATTATAACTATGTTCCGGGCCCGTTCATATACAACAGACTAGTCCATTTATGCGTATCTATATCCAGAAGCTGTCTCTCAAATCAAGTGAGGCGATTGTGCCGCAATTTACAGAAATTTTACACAGTGACTACGAATTGGTGACAATCTAATGTCACATTGAATTATCAAGGAGAATCTGCCCGACATTTGCCGAGGAAGTCTGAATTGCAGCGGACCAATACCGACACGATTCTCATCGTGGACGATGAGCAGCGTATAATCGATCTCGCCAGGATGTACCTGGAGCCGGACGGCTTCTGCGTGACCAGCGCCACCAGCGGCACGGTGGCCAAACATATGATTCTGCGCGACAAGCCGAGTCTGGTGGTGCTGGATTTGATGCTGCCGGGCATGGACGGGCTGGAAGTCTGCCGGCGCGTCCGTGAAGAGTCCGATGTGCCCATCATCATGCTGACGGCGCGCAGCGAAGATATCGACAAGATTGTCGGGCTGGAGCTGGGCGCGGACGACTACATGACCAAACCCTTCAATCCGCGCGAATTGCTGGCGCGCATACGCGCTATCCTGCGCCGCGCCGACCGCGCCGATGCGGCCGATGAAACGCCCGAGCCGATCAAAGTCGGCAACCTGATCATCGACCCGCAGCGCCGCCGCGTCGAGGTGGCCGGCAATGCGGTAGACTTGCGCATGAAGGAGTTTGACTTGCTGCAAGTCCTGGCCGAGAACAAGGGCCTGGTCTTCAGCCGCGACAAGCTGCTCAACGTGGTTTGGGGTTATGACTTTGGCGGACAGACGCGAACGGTTGATGTTCACGTCGCTCACCTGCGCCATAAACTGAAGGGCATGGACCTGGCGATTGAGACGGTCTGGGGAGTGGGATACCGACTGGATGATCAGTAGACTGCCGCGCATCGCTTTTAACTTGCGGCTGCGCCTATTGACGTCGTATCTCTTGATGCTGACGGTGACGCTGGGCGTGATTGCGCTGGCGCTTTTTGTCTTGATCGGCAATCGCGCCGCGCCGCCGGAGCCGACCTTCGAGCGGCTGGCCGCCTTGACGCAGGGCCTGAATTACATCGACTTTATCGCTGACATTCCCGTCGATCGGGATTCGCAATTATTGCAGGAACGCGTGCATGAGCTGCTGGCGGTATTTGCGCAGACGCGCAATGTGCGCACGCTGCAGATTCGCGTTTCCGCCGATGGAACGCGCGTCGTTTATGACAGCTCCGGCAGTTACCAGGCCGGCGTCGCGGTCAAATTGCAGGGCGACGCCTACAAGAATCGTCAATTGGAGAATGTATTGTCGCGCGGGAGCGAGCAATTCTTCGGCCGTTTTCATGACCCCGGCGGCGGCGAGTGGCTCTACGGCGGCGTCATGTTCGGGCGGCCGCGTCCCTTTGAGCGCCCGCGCGATGGCGATCTGTGGCTGCTGGCTGAGCCGCGCCCGACAGTCAGCTTGCAAGAGACGCTGGCGGTCTTCGGCAATGCGTTGGCGCCTCCGCTGCTGCAAGCCGGCGTGGTGGGCATCTTGTTTGCCCTGCTCCTGGCCGCGCTGATCAGCCGGACGATCGCGCAGCCCTTGCAGCGCCTGGCCAAGGCGGCCACCGATGTGGCGGGCGGGGATTATGCGGTAAACGTGCCGGTCAGCGGGCCGGCGGAAGTACGGACGCTGGCGGAATCTTTCAATCGGATGACCGCCGAGGTTTTGGCGGCCAACACGGCGCAGCGCGATTTCCTGGGCAACGTCTCGCATGACTTGAAGACGCCGCTGACGTCAATTCAAGGCTATGCGCAGGCCATCATCGACGGCGCGGCTGACGAGCCCGAGACGGCGGCGCAGACCATCTTTGAAGAAGCCAGCCGGCTCAATCGCATGGTGGTTGAGTTGACCGACCTGGAGCGCCTGCAAGCCGGCAAGCTTTCTATTAGGAACGACATTCTGCGTATGGATCGGCTTAGCGAAGCCGTGACGCAGAGCCTGGTCGTGGTGGCGCGGCAGAAGGGTCTCAAACTGGAGTCGTCGGCGGTAGCGGCGCCCCCGGTCATCGGCGACGGCGACCGGCTGGCGCAGGTGCTGATTAATCTTATTAGCAACGCCCTGAAATTCACGCCGCCGGGCGGGGCCGTGCAGGTGGCGACCGAAGCGGCGGCGGACGGGGTGGCAGTCTCGGTAAAGGACAATGGCATTGGCATCCCGCCGGCCGACCTGGCGCGCGTCTTTGAACGCTTTTACCAGGTGGACAAGGCGCGCGGCCCACAGCGCGGGACGGGCCTGGGGCTGGCAATCGCGAAGGAGATCGTGGAGGCGCATGGCGGTCGCATCACGGTTGAGAGCCGCGGGCGTGGGCAAGGGACGACTTTTCGGGTGTGGCTGCCGCGGGCTAGCGACACGGATGAGAGACTCCACTGAGAGCTAGCAAGCCACATGGCTAGAATGGAATGCGATCATCAGTATAAGTGCCAGCATAAGCAAGATTCATGTCAATTGTTAGCATAACTCGGTAATCTACAAGATTTGTGTTGTTTAGATCGACGTCTAATCTGAGGTTTGGCAATTCGATTAGGATATTTTCATAATTGACGAGAACGTAGTAATTGTCGGAAGACCTCGAGTCGTAAATGTCGACACGTATTTCAAAAGGGCCACAGTCTTCACGAGATGTAGGTCCATGAAATTCGAATCCTATTGATTGCTTAGTTAGAGTTGCTTTCGTAACGTGAAGCCATTTCAAGTTGAAGAGCGTATGCGGATTTCGGGCCCTGACAAGAGAACGAAATCTGTTCCAAATAACGGGTGAAAGTACATTCCTTAGGGTTTCGTATTCGGCCTGGGAGCGACAACAAATGTACCGCAAGTGATCGAGTGAAATGGCTTTGGGGTGAATGACCTCCGCATGTCTAGCGTTGACGATTTCGCTTTTTTCCTCGTCACTGAGCCACTGATTGTGATAGATCTTCTTGAAATCCAATCGCCTATATTCGTTAGCCGATCGAAAGACCTCGTGGTTTTGGCGAGCCAGGCTGCCATTGCTGAATCTAGTCGCGTCAAGCGTAATTATTGCGCGATGATCAAATAGAAGATACACAGGTACTGGGCAATGCGCGGTCTGATATTGGCGTGGCTTCGGCCTAAATCCCTCATTACGGTATGCAGTTGGTGTCAAGGGTCGGAAATAAAGTCGAACGTAGTCGATGAAACCAGAATCAGTTTGCTCAATGATTTCGGTGCTAGCCGCATCTTGCCAGCTTAGGCCGCGGCGTTGTAGCTCGTTTCGCGAAAACAAGAAACCTTCGTTCAGGATGCTGACTACGTTTCTGACATCAGAAAAGTGAAACAAGTAGTCGAGCCACCACTGACGAGTGCCAAGCCACGCCTGTTTCTTCAGGTGATCAAGGTGAACCATGAATCCGCGATAATCGCTCTTGAGTAATTCGACGCTCAAGCTGATTTGACCTGTAACGTTTCCGCCTTGACGCGGCTTGAGGTGGCGTGCAATTTAATACCCACGTCGTGGTCGCTGATCGTGGCGCTGTTTGCGATGTGAATGAGCTCAATATATGGCAACTGGCTAAGCAGACTTACCAGTTCGCGAGTTACCGCTGACATGTCCTCCGGAAAATCTCGGTATCGAAAATAGCCGATAGGTCTAATTGCTGCCCACAGGTATTCAAAGCTCTCGCGGTGTAAGTAAGCCATGGACGAAGACGATTTGATGACTAGCGTATCCGCACGACGGACGTACATAGCGTCGAATTTGGATTTCAAGTCGAAAGTCTGCACCGAAGAGCGTGACTTTACCAGCGCTATAACATCGTCCCAGAACTCGGCAAATGGCAAATGATGAGGCTCCGTGCGCAGCCAGTCTTTGATCGCACCGATATCACGATGCTCAGGCATGAAGCGCAAATTCTGACGGTAAAGATGTACATACACTTCAATAGGCAGAGGCTTAAGTATTTCTTCCATCAATGGCCGCACCTCATGCGCCCAATCCAACTCTCCGTTGCCGCATCCCAGCATAGGAAATGAGATTGAAGTTAGCCCTTTGGCGTCATAAGTGTCGGCAAATTTAGTCAAACCGGCTTGTATGTATTCAATCTTTGACTTATTCCGCCAATGCTTTTTCGTGGGGAAATTCAGTATCCATTTGTGAGGCGTCTTGTAGAGCCAGAGTTTCCCAATGTCAAAAAGTCCGCTTTCGCAATAATATTGGTATTCTTCAAACATTTCCGGATAACAGCGCTTGAAATCTCGTGCGATGCCTTTGCCCATCACACCAACGGTATTGACAGTATTGACTAGAACCTTAGCTGGACTCGTAAATAGGTCGCCCACGACATAATTAATCATCGCCTCATTATCCTTTCCGGCTAGACTCTCGCTCGCAGTATAGCAATTGCGGATGAGTGGCCGCAAATCGACGCATCAGCCACATATTACACTAAAGAATAGTACAAATGTTCTATTTCTGCAAGTTCACCTTGCTAGTTTTCCCAATCGGTTACACATTCCGCCTTATCATAAGCCAGAGCCGGCAACGCCAGCGTGACACGCACTTCGTTGCCGCGCTGGAAGTAGCGATCCACGCTGGTGCGCGCTACGAGCTCAGTGCCATCCGCCAGCGCCAGGCCCAGCCGCTGATAGTGCCCGTAGAATTCGCGCCAGCGAACGGTGGCGGGTGTGCCGAGATCGTCGAATCCAACGGCCAGCGCTTCCGGGCGAATCATCAGCTGGACCGGGCCGGACTTGGGATGGAAGAGCTTGACCTCTCCCAAGCGGCTGGTGGCGGTCATACCATGCGCCTCGGCCGGCAGGAAGTTGGCCTCGCCAATGAACTTCGCCACCTGGACATTGGCCGGGCGGTTATAGATGGCGTGCGGGGTGGCCACCTGTACGAGCTTGCCGTCGAATATGACGGCGATTTCGTCTGACAGGCTCAGCGCTTCTTGCTGATCGTGCGTGACAAATACGGCGGTGGTTTCGGTCTTGAGCAGGATATTGCGCACATCGGCGCGCACCTGGGCGCGCAGACCGGTATCCAGATTGGAAAAAGGCTCGTCAAGCAACAGAATGTCGGGTTCGGGCGCCAGCGCGCGCGCCAAAGCCACCCGCTGCTGCTGGCCGCCGGACAGTTCATGCGGCATACGATCCGCGAATGGCGACAAGCCGACCAGCGCCAGCAGCTGTTTCACGCGGCGGTCATTATCGGATCGGGCGCCCCGCAGACCAAAGGCGATATTGCCGGCCACATCCACGTGCGGGAAGAGCGCGTAATCCTGAAATACCATGCCGATCTTGCGTTTTTCGGGCGGCGTAAAGCGAGAATCGTCGGCGACGATGCGGTTGCCGATTTGGATCCGTCCGCTGGTGGGCCGTTCGAAACCGGCCAGCAGACGCAGCGTGGTGGTCTTGCCGCCGCCGCTGGGACCCAGCAGGGTCAGGAACTCGCTGGGCCTTACGCGCAGGGTGATATCGTTCACGGCCGGCAGCTGACCGTTGTAGCGTTTGGTCAAATGATCCGCTTGGAGCGAATATTCCATGGGTTCAGCCTGGCGCCGCTAAACTTAACTCATCCAAGCATAGTAGAAATGTCGCCAGCATAAAGGGGAAATCGAGCTACAGGGCAGGGTATAGCTACGCCGCCGCCTTTTCCTGGCGCAGGATGACAAAGAGCACAATGGCTGACACCAGGATCAGCGCCAGGCCGGGCAGCGCAATCGACGACAGGAAGGCTTCGTCGTAGGCGCTCCAGATGCGCGTGGCAAAGGTGCGGAAGCCGATGGGACGCAATATCAAGGTTATCGGCAGCTCCTTCATGACATTAAGGAAGACCAGGGCCAGACCGGCCAGTATGCCCGCGCGCGCCAGCGGAACCGTGATGCGCAGCAGGGCTTCACGGGCCGTCAAGCCCAGGCTGCGCGCCGATTCTTCAAAGCGGGGATTGATCTGCTCCAGGGCGCTTTCGGTCGCGCCGATGCTGTAGGGCAGGAAGCGTATGGCGTATCCGAGAATCAGCAGCGGCAAAGTCTGATACAGGCTGAGCATGTGCTGCGAGGCGAAGAACACCAGGGCCAGCGCGATGACGATTCCGGGCAGGACGTTACCGGCGTAGGCGAGCTTGACCAGCCAGCGATCGAAACCGGATGACGCGCGCGCCGCCAGCAGCGCCAGCGGCAGAGCGGCGGCGCAAACCACCAGGGCCGATATGGCGCTGACGCCGACCGCGTTCCGCACCAGGGTTTCCAGCGGTATATGGATTGGATTGGTGAGCGTATGTCCCGCCAGCCACTTGAATAGGACCAGCAGCGGGACAGCCACGCCCATAAATATGACCGCAGCGCAGAACATTATGGCAAGCAGCTTTAACTTGCCCAATTGCACCGTCTGCAGCTCGCGCGAGGCGCCAGTGCCGATGCGGTAGTGCCGGCCACTGCTCTGCAAGCGCGATTGCAGCATGAGCAGGAGCATCGTCATCGAAATCAGCACCAGGCCCAGCACCGAGGCTTTGTCCATGCGGAAGGACGCCGTTTGGATGAAGATGGCGCGGGTGAAGGCGTTAAAGTGCATGACCGCGACCGCGCCGAAATCGCTAAGGCAGTACAGCGCCGTCATCAACATGCCGGTCGAAAGCGCGGGGCGCAGCTGCGGCAAAGTGATCTGGCGGAAGACTCGCCAGCGGTTGAGCCCCAGGCTTTGGCCAGCTTCTTCAAGCGCGCGGTCAGCGTGAAGCAGGGCCGCGCGAACAGGCAACACCACGTAGGGAAATGTGACGAAGGTAAGGGTTAGGGTCGCGCCGATAAATCCCTTGATGCCCGGCAGGCGGTCCACGCCCAAGGGCTCTAGTATGGACTGCAGGATGCCCTTCGGTCCAAAGGCTTCGCTGTAGGTAACGGCGGTCAGGTAGGACGGGATGACCATGGACGCCAGCCCCAGCACCAGGAAGACGCGCCGAGCCGGCAGGTCGCAACGGCTGGTCAGCCAGGCGAAGGGGATCGCGATCAGGGTTGCCAGCAGGGTGGTCGCCAGCGTCAAGCTCACGCTGTTGCCGACGATCAGGATGGTGCGAGTTCTAAGCAGGTAGTCGATGCCGTCTTGCCCGGCGCTGACCGCGCCAATGAGCAGGTAGACCACTGGAATCATGACGCAGGCGACGACCGCCAGGCTGATCGCCTGCACAAGCTGCCGATTGCCAAAATGCCAACGCGCCGGCAACTGTCGCTGCCGGCCCTTGTTCCGGAATCTGGGGGGAATGATGCTCGATAGCTGCATGGAATCCCTGGCAAATCAACCGGGCGAGGCTGGTCCCCGACCTGTATCTGGCGAATTGCGCCGAACCTAGTCCAGCGCGCCGCTGTTTTCGATCATTTCCAGCGTACCCTGCAGGTCATCGAGATCCGACAGGTCGATTTCCGGCGCTTCGATATCGGCCAGCGCGGGCAAGTCGACGCTGGGCGCGACAGTTTCCACCAGTGGGTACTCGTAGGTCGTCTCGGCGAAGTAGGCTTGCGCGCCGTCGCTCAGCAGGTAGTCGACCAATTGCCGGGCGAGTTCCTGCTGGTTGCTGCTTTTCAAGATGGCCGCGCCGGCGATATTGATCAGGGAGCCGACATCGCCGCCAGGGAAGAAATGCAGCGTCGCGGTGATCTCGGGATCTTCGGCCAGGAAGCGGTACAGATAATAGTGATTGACCAGACCGACCGGGATTTCGCCGTTTATGACGGCCTGCACGATGGGCGTGTTCTTGGGATAAGCCTGCACGTCATTGGCGATCATAGCGGCCAGCCAGTCTTCCGCGTCGCAGTCTCCCAGCAGCTCGCGCATGGCGGTGACGTTGGCGACGAAGGAGGCGTTGGTGGGCGCCCAGCCAACCAACCCGTTCCAGGTCTCGTCGGTCAAATCGAGAATTGATTCGGGCAACGCAAGCCCCAGCTCGGCGAGCAGCTCGGGGTTGTAGACCAAAACGCGCGCGCGGCCGCTCAAGCCGACCCAGACGCCGTCGGGTGAAACAAATGCGGAATCGACAACGCGGTTCAGGATGGCGTCGGACAGGGTTTGCAGCATATCCGCCGCCGCCAATGCGCCCAGGGCGCCGCCGTCCTGCGCGATGAAGACATCGGCCGGGCTGTTCTCGCTCTCGGTGAGGATCTGGTTGGCGACTGCGCTGGTGCCGCCGTAGAGGACTTCCACGGTGATGCCGCTATCCTCGCTGAATTGCGCCAGAATTGGGCCGATTAGACTTTCGTTGCGGCCCGAGTATACGGTCAGAGTCTGCTCCTCATCTGCGAGCGCCGGCGCGGCGACAAGCGCGACTAGCAGGAAGACCAGGCTAATATGGACAATACGTTGTGCGGACATAAGGTACGCTCCTTGCGTTTGCTGCAAATCCACGTTAGGATTTGCATAGATAGACGAAGGTCAATCGGGACTGTGAACAGGTGACGAAGCCTTCTCATCCCGATTGACTTTTCTGTTTTACCAGAGACTGCTTGAGCCTGTCCACGCCACTGGTAAAGTCCAATTTGTCGACAGCGCATAGCGCGAATTCATGTCGCTTACGCACAGGAATTAATGGCGGAAGTCACGCCAGTTGCATTGGGTTAAACTTGCTGTTGCTCGCCGCGATTTTAAGCGCGTCGGCGCGGCAGGATTAATTCCGGCGCCGTGCTGAACCTAGACAATGATTGAGTAAAACAATAGAGTTGACGCGACCAGGTCGAAGCGGGCCGCAATTCGGAGAGCGAGCGATGTCAAATTGGTGGGGAACGCGCAAAAACGTCTCAGCCCGCCTAGTCTGGGAAGTCGAGGCGATGAAAGCCGCCTTTGGCAATACCTTTAAACTGGTCGTGCCGCCCTTCGGCGGTTTGCTCTATTGGCAAGGCATAGTCGAGATTAATATGAGCATCCTCGATTCGCCGCGTCACAGCCTGAAGCTGGTGTATCCCAAGGAGTATCCCAACCGTCCGGCCGAAGCCTATTGCGTCAAACCGCGGATTTACAGCGAAAAGCACCAGTACGAAGACGGCCAGTTGTGCTTGTTCAATCCGAAAGACGGCGAACAATACGGCTGGAATCCCTCAAAGTCGACGGCTGTGACCGTTGGCGGCTGGGCGATACAGTGGCTCTACGCCTATTACACCTGGCGCTCCACCGGCAACTGGCCCGGCATCGAAGAACGCATCAAGGCGAGTACGCCCTTGCCCCGCCGCCGGAGACGTTGACGATGCGGACAGCGGATGAACCGGAATTCATCAGGCTCGTTCAAGCCGAGGTCAAACATATCAGGAATCGCTTGCGGGGGATGGCCATGATTTCACGCGGGATCGTACCGAATCTGGTCTTGTCGCAGCGAGCGGTCGAGCGCATGCTGTCGGCTGCCAGCCAATTCATGGCGGATGAAACCGGCGAAGCCATGGTGGGTTTTGTCATCAATGACGACACTCCGGAAGGCCTGCCAACGATCTACGTGCTGGACACGATTTCGCCGGATGAAACGGCCGTGCGCCGCTCCCACACATTTCAACAGGGCGACGCCCTTCAGGACGAGATCATCTGGTGGCTGCAGGAGAACTGGCATTTTCACCGCGAACGCCATCGCGGCAGTGATGCGCTGCAGGATCGATTCGATGTCCCTCTGAGGTATCTGGGTGATTGGCACAAGCAGCCCGGCTCCATGATTCAACCCAGCCATGGCGACCACATGACGGCGCTGTCCTGGCTTGATGATGAAGACCTCGGTATGGATTCGCTGCTGGTGCCGATTGTCACGGTGGGTCACGCGCCTATCATTGGCGAAGCCGACCTGGCGGTCAATTATATCACCGTGCCCATGGACAATGGCTCGGATATGCGGGTCGACTGGTGGTATATCCACCGCGATGTGCGTAAATTCCAGCCTGTGCATCCGGTCGTTGTGCCCGCCGAGCAGCTGCCGTCGATGATGAAATACGGCTGGCATGTGGTGCTGGCGGATCGCCTGACCGACGAGATTTTCGCGCTGGCGGACGACGGGCTGCTGGTGCGCACGCTCTTCTACGAATGCGATGGAGAAGTGCCGCTGGAGTTCTGCTTTATCACCATACGGCAAGGCGCCTCGTCCTTTCTCCTGTTTGTCACCCAGCACGACTATCCGCACAGCGCGCCGCAGGCCTACCACGCGCCGTTTGTCGCGGGCGTGGACCTCATGGACCCGGTCGCGAGTTTTCAGTTGCTGTGGGAGGTTGCCGCGCCCGTTGAAGACCCGCCGGACTGGCGGTGGTCCAGCGAAAAACGGCTCTTTGATTTCCTGATCGCGATTGAAGTCCAGCAAGGCTTGCGGGCGCCGCCGATTCAGATTATCCCGGTAATCGACGAGTCTGAGCCGTATGCCGCCGATGCCGACGGCAACCTGGCGGCGGAAGACAGCGGCGCGGACAAGGTCAGCGGCAGCGGCGCAGACCTGCGGCCGGCTGCGGACGACGCGCAGAGTTACAGCGGGGCGGATGAACATGACTGAAATGTGGTCGCGCGTAGAAAGGCTCATCGGGGCCGACAACCTGGGGCGGCTGGCCGAGAAAAAAGTGGCCGTGGTGGGACTAGGCTCAGGCGGGGGATTTGTAGCGCTCAGCCTGGCCATGAGCGGCGTCGCCGGGTTCGTGCTGGTGGATAACGATGATCTGGAAGCGGGCAATGTGACCCGGCACGTGGCTGACTTGCGTTACGTGGGCTGGAACAAAGCCGCAGCCGTCGCCGACCTGATCGCGAACCGCAACCCCGAGGCGCAGGTTGAAACGCGCGCCGGCTTGATCGAAGACCATTGGGATTGCCTGGACGATGTGGACCTCGTGGTCGTGGCGGTCGATAGCGAGCAGGTGAAATTCACGATCAACGAGCGCTGCCTGGCGAAACGGTTGAGCGCTTCCTATGCGGGCGTGTACGAACGCGGCGAAGGCGGCGACCACGTCATCATTCGGCCCTTTGACGGGCCTTGTTACGCCTGTTGGTCGGAGGCGACGCGAGATGGCGTCATGGTGGCGCTAGGCCCGGGCGGCGACCTGGACTACGGCATGATCGGCGCAGCGGGCACGCTGGAAGCCGAACCGGGGCTCTGGGTCAACGTCACAAAAGTCGCCGGCATTCAGACCGATCTCATCATCAATGAATTGCTGCGCGGGGCCAGCGCGCATGAACCGATGCCGGCCAATACCTTGATCGTCACCAACAGCGCCATGGACATATTCGAGGGGCAGGAAAGCGATCCCCATACCGGCGTTTGGATCGACATCGGACGCGACCCTGACTGCCTGGTCTGTGGCGAGCGGCTGAAACAGGGCGTTAACTTGCTGGTCGATGGCGACGAGCGCGACATATCATTGGCGGATCTGGCCGCGTCCGGCTTGACCACCGATATCGAATTTGAAGACGAGGACGGCTAGATCGCCTCCAGCTTCAACTGCCATCCCGCCACGATTTCCTTGAGCGTCTGACGGTGTGTCAGACGCTCTTTTTCCTGGAAGCGGCAGCGGTGCAGCAGGCGGTCTCCAGCGCCGGGCGGGCCGCCAGCATCGTCATAATAGAGGCGGAAGTTGTTCTGTATCGCCACGCGATAGACGCCGGCATCGTAGACGGGCGCGCGATATGGCAACTGGCGCTCGGCGATGCTCAGCAGGATCTGGTCGCCGTCGTAATGGGCCCAGACGCCCAGCAAGTACAGTGTCTGATAGCCGTGGTAACCCTTGCGATGGCGCCAGGCGACCACTCCTGACCAAGCCGGGCCGCGCAACGATTTGGGGCCGTAGCAGAGCGCGCGCCGGTATTCTCGGCGAGTCAGCCGGGCCAGGGTATCGTAAGCGTTGATGCGATCCAGGGCGCGATCGTGCGGCGTTTGTGACAACTGCTCCCGCCGTTTGCTGCCGAAGGGACGCCCCTCGGCGATCTTTCTGAGGATGTCCTGGTAGCGTTCGTCGTCGCGATCTGCGGTCATGGTCGGCCCGGTCCACTGAGTCAGACGGCCGCCAGGAACTCGCGCAGCTTCGCTTCAAACAGCGCGGGATGCTCCATATTGGGCAGGTGCGCCGCATTGGGCAGGCTGAGTTTTTGCGCCTGCGGAAGTCGCGCGGCCATATAGTCGGTTGCTTGATGCAGGTAGGCCAGGTCGTTCTCGCCGATGACGACCAAAGCGGGCATCGTCAACTCCTCGAGGCGATGAGCGGCGGGAATGCCGGCAGTCTTGCGTTTGTGCTCGCCGATGCCGCCAAGCTCGTGCACCGTCACCTGGCGCGCCATTTCAAAGGCTTTGGCCCGGACTGCCGCGTCGACATCGGCGCTTGAGCGACCGACGCCGTCAAACCAGATTTGCATATCCAGCTCGGCCACGGCTTCTACGTCTCCGCGCTCGAAGGCGGCTTCCGACCGCGCGATCAAATCGTCCGGCCAGGCGGCGTCGCCTTCAAAGCCGCGCGGGTCGCTGCCCACCAGAATCAGAGCGGAAACTCGCTCGGGCTGCGCCAGGGCGAACTCAATCGCCAGCCCGCCGCCCATCGAGCAGCCCATCAAGATGAAGGGCGCCGGTACTTCCAAGGCGTCCAGCAGCGATTCCAGGTCGTCCTGAATGTTGTACTCGCCGGGCGCGGGCAGGCTGCGACCGTAGCCGCGCATATCAAAGCGCAGGGTCTGATAGCAGTCGGCTAGCGCGGCGAACTCATGGTCCCACATGCGACAATCGGCGATGCCGGCGTGAATCATGATAAGTGGCTGGCCGCTGCCGGCGCGCTCGAAATAGAGTTGCGCGCCATTGACCGCGACCAAGCCAGTCTCTATGTTCATTGTTTGTCTCAACCCGCCGCCACCTTGGCCAACTCGACGCCTTCGCGCAGGACTTTCTCGTAGACATTGTAACGCTTATACACGTACATACCGACGCGCTCGTACAGCGCCACGGCGTTGGTCAGGCTCTGGCCGTCGACTTCAAGGTGAACCAGCCGCCTGCCGCGATCCCAGAAAGCCGCGAAACTGTGCTGAAGCATCGCCGACGCCAGCCCGCGCCGACGATAGCCGCGGCGAACGCCAACCGTGTCGACGTAGCCGGCTTCGGGATCGCGGAAATCCTGCGTCAGCCCGAGCAGGCAGCCGACCACCTGGCCGGTGGCGCTGTCCAGCGGGAATATTACCAATTCCGGCTCGAAGTAGGGATCGTTATCCAGCCAGTGGCGGAACAGCTCCAGGTCTTTCTCGAAGGGCTCTTCGATGAAGCCGAAGTGATCGGAGAAGGCATCGCGCACAACATCGACCAGCAGGGGCAAATCGGTCTCGTGACAGTAGGGACGGGTGACGATCCCGTCAGGCCAGGGCGGGGGAATGGGCCGCTCGGTCAACTTGATCTCCATATCGTAGAATCTGCGGCAGACCTTGAAACCGGCGTCTTGCAGCGCGTTCTCGCCGAAGGCGTAACCTTGGCGCGCGCCGGATTGCAAGCTGATGCGCGCCTCGGCCGGGCAGCGCGGGATGACGCCGCGGGCTTTGGCGTCGGCCCAGGCCAACAGCTCTTTTTCGATTTTGCGCTCGAGATACGCCGGATGCACGCCCCAGTTTAGGCCCGGGCGAACCGGCTTTTCGGCCGTCGCCCAGAACGTGGCGTATCCCGCCAGTACGCCGTCATGACTGAAATAGGCGATCGACGCATCGGAAAGCTCAAAGCCCGGCTCCAGCCACTCGAGCAGCACAATCTCGCGCCCTATGCGCTCTTTCACGCCGATTGCAGCCGAAATCGCGTTTTGCGTCTCGACATAGCACTCCACATCGTCGAGTGAGAGCGGGCGGATCTCGAAATCTGAAATGCCCATAATGTAGACGATCTCGCGCCTGAGTCGGAAAGACTGATGTCGCTGCCGGCGGATTATAAGGAGAAAAAGTCTTGCTTAACAGTCTTTCCCTTTTGCGGTATGATGGCCGCGCTTTAACGGCGCGCCTGGATTGGGACTTGCATGAACAGAACCACCAAAACACTAACCTATATCATCGGCATCATCATGACAATCGCGATGGTCGGCAGCTTGGTCCTGCCGATGTTGACGGGCAATATCGGGCAGGCGGAGATTGATGCGGAAGCCGCGCGCCCGACCCCCTTGCCAGAGCCGACTCTGCCGCCGCCGCCGGATACCGCCTCCATCAGCTTTGACCGCGCTTTCCTTCACGATTCGGGTTTGTTCACGATTGGCGCTCCCGATGGTTGGACCCCCATAGCGGGCGGCAATACGACCGATGAATTGCGCGCCAGCTTGACCAACGCTTCGCTGATGAGCGTCGTCGAAGCGCGCATCACAAGGAACAATAATGATCTTGGCGACAGCGAGGCGCTAAGCGCATTTCTGGACAATGCCTGGCTGGGCCAAACCTGGAGCGGCTATTCGCGCTGGGATGAAACGAGCCGCAAAATCACAGATGACGGCGTCGTTCAGATTGACTTTAATCTCTCGCGCGGCCGCTCTCATATGATCGCGCGGCAGGAGTCGTGGCTGGAAGGCGGAGATATCTACAGCGTGCGCGTGGTCATGGCCGAGAACGCGGCCCAGGAACTCAAGTTTATCTTGCGCGGCGTGATCGACAGCATCCAAGGCCTGCCGATATACGCGGGGGCGCCCTTTGGCTGGGCGGCTTATTTTGACAATCTTGACAAGCATATCGTGCGCTATCCATCCGGCTGGGAGCTTACTGATGCGGCCGAGGGTCTGCCGGCCACCATCGCGGGCGACGGCGCGACGCTGGTCTTGTCGACCGTTGATGTGGCGGTCAGCAGCGAAGACGAGGCGATTGACTGGATTCAGAGCTGGCGCAGCGGCGTCAAGGCCCGCACTGTCGAAGCTGTCGAGGTCGATGGCAACGTCGGGTTCAAAGTCTCGTATCACCTGTCGACGCTTGACGGCGAGTCGGAGAGCGGCCTGGCGATCATGTTAAACGGTGCCGACAACCGGCTGCATGTGGCTAACCTGCGCCTCAAGCACGTCAATGAAGACTTGTTGGCGGTTGATGCGAGCGACTTTCCCTGGCTCGCCACAATTGACGCCTTCCGGCTTGTGCCGGATTTGCAGGCGGACTTCCAGTAAGGCGCCGGCCGGCGGATACGCAGGCGGCGAGCTGCGCGCCGCCAACGCTGGGCCGCTGGCATCCATCATCGAGACAACTGTGATGGGACAGCCCGAAGAAATCCTGTCCAATCTGTGGCTTTACGAGCCGGTCTCGGCTGAGATCGCCGTGCGCGGCGCCGTCATCGTGGGCGATCGTCAAGCGGTCGTCTGGGATACGCTGACGCACCCGCGCGATTTAAGCCAGCTTTCTTCAATTCTGGGCGACAAACCCTTTCACGTTGTTTACAGTCACGCTGATTGGGATCATTGCTGGGGGACGTCTGGTTGCAGGCGGCGGCCCCTTAGCGTAGTCAGCCACGACGACTGTCTGCGCCGCTTTGATGAGGACGTTCCGCAGACGCTACGCAATATGCAATTGTCTGATCCGGATACATGGGGCGCCATTCGACTGGCAGCGCCCACTATGACGTTTGAATCTCGCCTTTACCTGGACCTGGGCGGCGTCACGCTGGAGCTGCACCATCTGCCCGGGCACACAAGCGATTGCATCGTGGGCTGGCTGCCGGAGTGGGGCGTCCTGCTGGGCGGCGACGCCATCGAAACGCCTTTGCCGGTGGTCAATAGCGAGCCGCGTGTGGGAGACTGGCTGGCCGCGCTGCAGGCTTGGGCGGCTATGCCCGAACTCAGGCGGGCAATCCCGGCGCACGGCACGACGAGCGGACGCAAGGCGCTGGATCAGACAGTCGCCTATTTGCAGTCCTTGACGGGCGACCAGGATTTCAGGCTGCCGCAGGGGCTGACGAAGTTCTACCGCGAGACGCATCAGAGGAATCTGCAGCTAATCGCCGATAAGCCCGATCGCAATGAATGACGTGTTGCCTGACGCCTTGCAGGACGACCTGGTGATTGTGTTTTGCGGCACAGCGGCCAGTACCGTATCTGCGCGCGAGAGGGCGTATTACGCCAACCCCGCGAATGCCTTCTGGCGCGCGCTGCATGAGACCGGCATGACGCCGCGGCGATTTGCTCCGAGCGAGTTTAAGCGCTTGCTCAGGCTGCGAATTGGGCTGACCGATGTGGCCAAGCGCGCATCCGGCAGCGACAGCAGCCTGCGCCGCAGCGACTTCCGCCCCGATTGCCTCAGCGAGAAGATTCGCCGCTATCGGCCGCAGATCGTGGCATTCACCAGCAAAGCTGCCTGGCGTGCCTGGCGGCGGCTGCCCGCTGCCGAAGCAGTTTCCTATGGTCGGCAACCCTGCGGCCCGGGCGCGACAGAATTCGTGGTGCTGCCGTCGCCGTCGGGCGCCGCTCGCGGCTATTGGGATTTATCGCATTGGCAGGCCCTGGCCGACGAATATCGCCGCCGAGTTCGACTCGGGTAGGCCGACGACATGCGCGTTTACCGCAACAAGAAATTACGGATGCTTGGTATAAAGTTTGAGGCGCCGCGGCCGGGAGACGCCGGCTACGATCTCTATGCGGTCGACGATTACAGCGTGGCGCCGGGGCAGCGCGCGCTGGTTGATTCCGGCTTGCATTTGGAGATTCCCGCTGGCTTCGTCGGCTTGGTCAAGGACCGGTCGAGCGTGGCGGCGGCGGGCATTCACACCCTGGCCGGCGTCATCGACAGTTCCTTTCGCGGCGAGCTCAAAATCGTGATCGTGAATCTGGGCGACAGTCCGTATCAGATCAGCGCCGGTCAGAAGATCGCGCAGTTGCTGGTCGCGCCGGTATTCACCAAGGCGGTTGAGTTTGTAACCTCGCTGGAGGATCTGGCGGCTTCGCAGCGCGGTTCGGGCGGATTCGGCTCGACCGGCGAATGAGGCGCCGCCGGCAGGAGTCTGCTAATCCGCTGAATTACTGTCTTTGACGACTAGCACCTGCCCGGTGAGCGCTGCGGCTTCTTCGCTGCACAGATAGACGGCGACATCCCCGACTGATCGCCCGTCGAGCTTGAGCGCCCCAATCGGGTCAGCGCGCTGAGCATCTTCAGAAGGCGCGCCGCCGGTCGCGATGGCGTTGACAAGAATGCCATGCGGCGCCAGCTCGTGGGCGGCTTGCCGGGTCATGGCGAGGACGGCCGCCTGGCTCGCCACGTAACCGATGCCGGATGGCAGCGTCGATCCCAGCCCGATGGCGGAAGCCAGATTGATTATCACGCCGCCGCCTTCATCGGCCATGACGCGCCCGGCCAGTTGCAGGCAGAAGAATACGCCGGTGATATTCATCTCAAGCTGACGCCGCCAATTCCATTCGTCAATGCTCAACATCGCTTCGGGATGAAAGACGCCCGCCGCATTGACCAGGATATGAATCTTGCCGAAGGCGTCGCGCGCCGTCTCGATCATATTGGCTGCTTGAAAGCGGTTGGAAATATCGGCCTGCAGCGCGATGGCCCGGCCGCCGCGCTCATGGATTTGCTCGCGCGTCCGGTCGGCGCGTTCAATGTTGATATCGCAGACCGCAACCGAGGCGCCGCTGTCGGCGAGAGCCAGCGCTATCGCCTGCCCATGCCCGGTGCCGGCGCCGGTGACCAGGGCGTTGCGCTTGCTCAGATCAGTGTGTTGTTCCGACACGTGGCGTCAACTGCTGCGCGCTGCCGCAGCGTAGGGCCGCTAAAAGGGAATGTCGTCGACTGAGGCGGGCTGATCGGGATAATTGGAAGCCCGATCGCTCTGCTGAGACGGGCCGCGCTGTTGCCCACCGCGCTGGCCGCCGCCTTGCCAGCCGCCGCCTTGTTGCCCGCCGCCTCCGCCATCACGGCCACCGAGGAATTGCACGCTTCGTGCGGTCATATCCAGTGAAGCCGCCGCTTCGCCATTATTGTTGATGTAGCCGCGCGCTTGAACATTGCCGATCACCATCACCTGCCGACCTCTTGATAGATAGGTGTTACAGGGTTCTGCTTGAGGTCCCCAGACGGCCACGCGATACCAGGTGGTTCTTTCTTGCTGTTCATTAGTCTGCCGGTCGCGCCAGCGTTCAGAGACGGCGACGCTGAAATTGCAGACGGCGCGCCCGCTCTGCATATAGCGAAGTTCGGGATCGCCGCCCAGATTGCCAACAATTATTGTCTGATGCCATGACATAAGTTCATGCCCCCGTCGTCTATATTTTAGTCTCTCAATTCTGCAAGTTTATCAGTCAGCAGTTGGCGCACCACCTTTGGGTCGCCTTTGCCGCGCAACTCGCCCATGATGCGCCCGAAGATGGCGTTTACCACCTTGTCGTTGCCGTCGACGTAGCGCTGCACCAGGTCGGCATTGGCGCGCAGGACGCTGTCAACTGCGTCGCCGATCAGCGCTGTGTCCGAAACCTGCGCCAGCCCCTGTTCGTCGACGATCGCGCGCGCGTCCTTGCCCGTCTGCCACATGGCCGGCAGCACTTTCTTGCGCGCCGTCGACTGGTTGATAATCCCGTCCTTGACCAACGCCAGCAGCTCGGCGAAGGCAGCGGCGGAGACCGGGATCGCAGCGATGGCTTCGCGCTCGACGTCTTTGGCGTTCATCAACCCGAACAAGTTGCCTGTGATCCAGTTGGCGGCTGACTTGGCCTCGGCCCCGCTGTCGATCATGGCCTGGAAGTAGTCGGCGACGGCGCGTTCCGCGGTCAATACGCCGGCATCGTAGTCGCTCAAGCCCAGTTCTTCAACATATCGCCGCTGCAGTTTATCGGGCAAGGCGGGCAGCCCGGCTCTGATTTCGTCGACCCATGCGCGGCTCACTTCCACGATGGGCAGGTCGGGCTCGGGGAAATAGCGGTATTCATCGGCGCGTTCCTTGTAGCGCTGAATCGTGATGCGCTGCGCCGCTTCGTCCCAGCCGAGGGTCGCCGGTTTGACCGAATCGCCATTTTGGTAAAGCTTGATCTGGCGCTTGACCTCGTAGTCGATGGCTCTGGTCATATTGCGGATACTGTTCAGGTTTTTGATTTCGGTGCGCTCGCGCAGTTCGGTATCGCTTGCGTGCAGGACGCTTACGTTTGCCTCGAAGCGCAGGATGCCTTTGGACATATCGCCGCTGTTGACATCCAGGTAGCGCAGAATCGAGCGCAATTTCCTGGCGTAGCTCGCCGCTTCGTTCGCGCTGAACAGGTCCGGCTCCGACACGATCTCAAGCAGGGGCACGCCGGCGCGATTGTAGTCGACCAGGCTGCCGCCCATGACATGGCTGAGCTTGCCGGTATCCTCTTCCATGTGCGCCCGGCGCACGCGAATCTGTTTTTGAGATCCGTCATGCAGATCAATGGTGACGTACCCGTTGATCGCCAGCGGGCGGTCGTATTGGCTGATTTGGTAGCCCTTGGGCAGGTCGGGATAGAAATAATTCTTGCGCGCGAACTGATTAATCGGCGGAATCTCGCAGTTGAGCGCCAGACCCACCATGATGCCGTATTCCATGGCCTGCATGTTGATGACGGGCAGCGTGCCCGGCATACCCAGCGACAAGGGATCGACGGCCGAGTTGGGCTCGGCTTCGACGCTGTCAACGACCGGGCAGCGGCTGAACATCTTGCTGGCCGTTTCCAGCTCGGCGTGGACCTCCAGTCCGATGACGGTTTTCCATTCGCTCATCGAGGATTCTCCGCGCAAAAAGTCAACATGCGCCCTACTCTAGCACAAAAGTTCGCAATTTGCAAGGGTTTGATTCCAAATTGCGAGGGACAAAGAAAAGCTCGGCAATATGCGCCGAGCGTGAGAAACCGGTCTCGTCGCAGGCGGATGATTACGCCAGCGCCGTCTCCAGGGCGGGCTGCAG
>CAZWCV010000003.1:19748-26426 GCA_964632725.1 uncultured Anaerolineaceae bacterium | reverse complement strand
GCAGAAGCCCGCGCCGCTCCAGGAAGCGTTCCAGCCGCCGCAGCGCCTCGCGGATATTGTCTTCGCTGGTCGCGTAACTGGCGCGGACGTAGCCGCGGCCGCTGTCGCCGAAGGCGCTGCCCGGGATCAGCGCCAGCTTTTCTTCATGCAGCAGGGCTTCGCAGAAGGCTTCGTCCTCCATGCCGGTGACGGCGATGCTGGGAAAGGCGTAAAAGGCGCCGCGCGGTTCAAAGCAGGTCATGCCCAATTGATTGAAGCCGTCCACGAGCAGTCGGCGCCGGCGGTCGTATACCCGACGCATGGCTTCGACATCGTCTTCACCGGCGCGAATCGCCTGCAGCGCAGCGGCTTGGCCCATGGTCGGCGCCGACATGATCAGGTATTGATGGATCTTGTACATGGCTTCGGTAAAGGCTCTGGGCGCGGTTGCGTAACCAATGCGCCAGCCGGTCATAGCATAGGATTTGCTCATCCCGCTCAAGACGATTGTGCGCTCGAACATATCCGGCAGCGCCGCGAAATTGATGTGCTCAACGCCGTAGACCAGACGCTCGTAGATCTCGTCGGAAATGACAACCAGGTCGTGTTTCTCGGCGACTCGAGCCACCTGCAGCATGTGCTCCATCGTCAGCGCGGCGCCGGTCGGATTGCTGGGGTAGCTGAGCAGGATCGCTTTTGTCCGCGGCGTGACGCGCGCTTCCAGGGCGGCGCCGGTGATCTGGAAGTCATCTTCGACTGTGGTTGGCGCCATCACGGGTATGCCGCCCGCCGTCTCCACCAGGGCCGGATTGGCGACAAAACAGGGCTCGACCACAAGCACTTCGTCGCCGGGATCCAGCAGCGCCTTGAGCGCCAGGAAAAGCGCTTCGCTGACGCCCACGGTCACCAGCACTTCGTCATCGGGCGAATAGCTGAGACCGTATCTGGTCTCGATATGCGCCGCGATGGCCGCTCGCAATTCGTAGGCGCCGGCATTTGAGGTATAACCTGTGTTACCATCGCGCAGACTCTGTACGCCGGCTGCAACGATGTGATTGGGCGTGACGAAATTGGGCTCGCCGATGCCAAGCGTCACCACATCGTCCATGGTGGCGGCGATATCGAAATAGCGTCTGATGCCGGACGGGCGCAGGTTTTGAACGCTTCTGGAAAGATAGCGGCTCATCAGATGGATCTCCTCCGAAATTGCAAGCTGTCATTTTATAGCATTGAATTTTCGCGCGGTCACTGCACAGCTTCCATCAAGTGTGCCCCAGGATTTGCTACACAGTGTACGATGAATATAGCATAAGGCGGCAGTCGAAGAAGAACATTAAAACAAACTGTATGAAGACTAAGGGCAGTCTTGCTTCTCGCTCATGGAAGTTGATCAGACTGGAAAGTAGAGGCGGGGACGACAACGGAGGCAAGTTCAATGGTATTGCCGAGCTTGACAAATTGGGAAAGTACGCGCGATGCCTTGCACCAGATCGCGCTTGTCGTTGGCGCCTTTCGCGTCGCCTGTGTTGACCCGCAGCCGAACGATCTGCATTTCAGCCTCGATCTGACTGAGGGCGGATTCTCGACCTCGACAATGCGTTGCGGCGGCGCGCTGGAATTCGACCTCACTACCCTGGATTTGCGCTTCTCGCGCTGTGGCGCGCCGGTCTTCAGCCTAAACGCCAAGGGACATTCGCAGCTTTCGTTGGCCCAGGCTTTGATGGCGATCTTCCAGGACAGCGGTTATTCCATTTCACCCTCGATGAAGCGCGTCACGCACAGCAGCGCGCTGGATATCGACGCGGCCATTTCGCGGGATTACCTGCTGGCGCTCAAGGGCGTGTATTCCGCACTGGCGAGTTTCCGCGCAGAGTTGGGCGGATTCATGACGCCGCCGGTGCTGTGGCCGCACCATTTCGATATGGGATTCATCTGGTTTCCCGATGGTGGATACGACGAACACACCGACCCGCATATGTCCTTCGGTTTCGCGCCCTTCAGCGCCGGGTTGGACCGTCCCTATATATACGCCTACGCCTGGTCGAAAGCGACCGGCTATGTCCGCGCGCCAGTGTCCGCGCCGGCCCGGGCGATCACCGATGGCTACACGGGTATGTACGCCGCGTATGACGACTTGCGGGAAGCGGAGGATTTCGAAGCGGTAGTCGCGTCTATGCTGCTGGAGTTTCAGCGTCGGGCTGCGGCGCGGCTGCCGTAGCTCCTTTGGCTCAGGCGCGGCTTGGTACGGATGCTCGGCGGCCAGGCGGTACGACCTTTTGGACGCGCTCGCGTATTATAGGCAGGCGGCTCGTATGTAATGTGATAAGCGCAGCCACACGCTATTCGCCTTACGGGACGGGGGATCGGCCAATTTGCGAATCTGTGAGAGGAATTCTACTTGGCAAACGCGGCGACTTTCGTCTACACTATGAAGTTGAAGGCGCAAGCGCCGCAGAGCAGCGTCGACGCGGCGATGATTTGCGATTCAGCGTCACGACAGAGGTAGGTCATGAGCGACGAAAACAGAAACAGCAACGAAGACTTTGATGGAAGTCCGAACGGCCCTTCGGCTGAGGATATGGGCGATCGCCTGGAGCGGCTTGGCGGAGAGCCGGCGCCGGCCATAACGCCGGAAGAATTCGAGCGCTTGCAGAAAGCCGGGCAGGTCCACATCGACTCTCGCGGCCGTGTGCGGACCGCGCGGCGCAGCGGGGCGGAAGCGGGCGTTTCGCTGCGTAAACGGCGCGCCTGGTACGCATCCCGCTGACGCGGGCGGCGTCGGCGCCGCTTGTTTTAGCGGCTGAAAGCCGAGAATGCGCCCGCTTGCGGCCGACGATTTCAACGTTACCTCCGACGATTGCTATTCCCCGCCTGTCAGCCAGCAACTGACTGAACACCTGCTGTAGGCCTGTCCGCCCCGGATATTTGCAGTGTGGACTCAAGGAGGGCAGGATTGATCAATTTCGCTCACGTTAGAGCGGCGCTGGCGCTGGAAGACTTTGATACGGCTGCAGCCAGACAGCGCATGGCGCCGGTTCCGCGCGGCTGGCAAAAGCGCGATACGCCGCCCACGCCCGCTGCCGTGATGATCGTGATCTTCGCCGACGCCCGGTCGCGCCTCAACCTGGTGTTGACCTTGCGCAACGCCGGCCTGCGCGGCCATAGCGGGCAGGTGAGTTTTCCCGGCGGACGGCGAGACCCGGATGACGCCAGTCTGACCGATACCGCCCGGCGCGAGACATACGAAGAGATCGGTCTTCCCGGCGCCGGCCTGCAGATGCTTGGTGAGCTGCCGGCAATCTACATCCCGGCATCACATTTCGAAGTATTTCCTAGCGTGGCGCGTTTTGATGGCCTGCCTGTTTTCACCCCGAATCCCGCTGAGGTCGCTGATGTCTTTTGCTTTGGACTTGATGACTTGCTTGAGCCTGGATACAAACAGGTCGAAGAGCGCCGAATCCGCGGCATTGACGCGCGCGTACCCTATTATGCCGTGCGGGGGCACAAGGTATGGGGCGCGACCGCGATCATGCTGAGCGAACTGGAGTGCCGCCTGCGCAGCGTCTTGCCGCAGGACGCCTTACTATCCGTTGCGGCGGCGAAGGCATAGTGGACTGGTTCACGGCCGCGGTTGCGTCGGCATTCGGTCTGTCTGCGCAAGCGCTGGTTTTTCAGCGCCTGCAGAAGCACTACCCAATCAACACGTTTATGACCTGGGCTTGGCTAGGGGCCACGCTGACATTGGCGGTCTTGTTCTTGCGTCCGGCGCATTTTGACGCGATTGCCCGCAACATTGCGCCGCTGATATTGTGCGGATTGGGCAGTATGGCGGGGAATTACGCTTACAATCGGGCAATCCGGCTGCAGGGCAATATCGGCTACGTCGAAGCCGTCATGTCCTGGCGCCTGATTATAACCTACATCTATTCGCTGCTTTTGCTTGATGCGGCCTTCGAGCCCGTGCGCCTGGCGGGTATGGCGCTAATTGTCTCGGGAGTTGTAGCGGTGTCGGGCGCCTGGCGAATCAGCGCGAAAGAGCTCCGAATCGCCTGGCTGAGCTGGTCGCTGCTGGGTGGCCTGGCTTTTGCGCTGGTGTCGATATTCGCGCGCTTCGCCAACGATGACGGCGTCAGCGGCGAAGTTTCATTGATTGTAGTCTTGTTGGTAGCCGGCGTCAGCTTCCTGTTCGCGGCCCTTGGCGAACGGTCCTCGCTGAAGATCAGGTTCGAGCACAGCCACTTGATAGCGGCGGTCATCATATGCGCTGTCCTGGGCAATGCCGCGCTGTTTATTGCCTACGCCAAGTCGCCGAATCTGGCTTACGCCATCGCCATCGATAATTCGCGCATCATCATCTTGTTCCTGGCGGGCCTGGCAATGTTCAGCCAGTCCTGGAGCAGAGCCAAAGCCCTTGGCATCATTCTGACATTTGCCGGCATCCTGCTGCTCGCGTAGGCGCCGGGCTTTGCTCGCCGGCAGAGCCTTAGCTACTTGTACGCATTTGGCTTGATTGCTATGCTTAATCCAACTGGTTGCATACTTTTGCCGTCGCAGCGCCATCCGCCCGTCAAGGGACGATATGGATAGCATCCCCACAATTCTACCGATATTAGCGGTCACAGGCGGCGCGCAAGGCGCGGGTGAATGGGGGGCGCTGATATTTTATGTGCTTATCGCGCTGGGCGTGTCGTTTTTGTGCTCGGTATGGGAAGCGGCGATGCTGTCCACGCCGGTATCGCACATTGAGCTGTTGGTGCAGCAGGGTAGTAAAGCCGGCGTCATCATGCAGGGCTTGCGGCAGAATGTCGAGCACCCCATCTCGGCTATCCTCACGCTGAACACCATCGCGCATACAGTCGGGGCAGCCGGCGCCGGCGCTGAAGCCACCGCCATTTTCGGCAGCGAGTATTTTGGCGTCATATCGGCGGCGTTGACGCTGATGATCCTGGTCTTCTCCGAAATTATTCCCAAGACGCTGGGCGCGGTATACGCCAAAGCGCTGACGCCTTTCACGGCCTATTCCCTGCGCGCGCTTCTCGTCGTGCTCAAGCCGGCGGTATTCGCTTTTGAATTTGTGACGCGCGCCATGCGGCCCAGCGAAGAGGCGCCGACCGTGACGCGCTCCGAATTGCAAGTAATGGCGCGCATCAGCGCCGAAGAGGGCGGCATTCTCGAACGCGATAATCGCATCGTGAGCAACCTGCTGCAACTGGCGGACGTGCAAGTGGAAACGATAATGACACCGCGCACGGTGATGGTGACGCTGCAAGAAGATGAAACGGTCGGCGATGTCATGCGCTCGCACGCCATTTTGCCCTTTTCGCGCTTGCCCGTTTATGGCGAATCGGCGGACGATATCAAGGGCTATGTACTTCGTCACGAGCTTTACATACGGGCCGCGGCCGACGAACAAGATGTCAAGCTGCGTGAGATCGCGCGGCCGCTGGATGTGGTGCCGGAAACGAATTCAGTGGCTGATGTGCTGGACGACTTCATCGCCAAGCAAGATCACATTTTCCTGGTGATAGACGAATACGGCGGCACAGCCGGCTTGATCACGATGGAAGACGCGGTAGAGACCTTGCTTGGCATCGAAATCCTGGATGAGTCGGACCCGGTTCCCGACCTGCGTGAATTGGCGCGCCGCCGTTATCAAAGCCAGCTCCTGCCCCGGGCGGACAGCCCACCGGATGCCGCCGCTCCCGGCCCGGATTCGCCCGGCGCCGGCCGCGCTCAATGACGGAACTGCGTCTGGCGCTGCCCGCATACGCCTATCGCTTCGACTTGCTGCTCGAATTCGCGCGCCGCATCGCCTTTCCGGCGCGGCTGGTCGTACAAGGCGATACGCTCTGGCGCTTTACCGGGGGCCGGCTTCTCGCCTATCGACAATCCGCCGGCGCCATTATCGTTCGCGGCGATTCGCTTCCGGTCGACTCTGCAGGGCGCATTGAGCAGCGGTCTCGGCGCTGCCTGGGGCTTGATCAGGACCTGACTGCATTCTACGAAATGGCAAAGCGTGATGCCGAATTTTGGCGCGTGGTTGAGCCGCTGGAGGGGCTGCCGATTTTCCGCAGCGAGACGGTTTTCGAGGCGCTGGTCACGCTGATCATTGAGCAGCACATCGCCTGGCAAGCCGCGATGCGCGCTCAGCGCGAGCTGCTGCGGATTGCCGGCTGCTCGGCGGGGGCGGGGCAGACGCCGGTGCATGACTTCCCCGGGCCCGCGAGGCTGGCGCGCGCGTCGCCGGCGGAGCTCAAGCCTTTGAAGATCACCAACAAGCGAATCGACCTGATAATCGCGATCGCGGCTGCAGTAGACCGTGGCAAGTTGGACCTGGAAGGCATCCGCCGCCTGCCGACTGAGGAAGCCTACCAGCGGCTCCTGGCCATCAAGGGCGTGGGGCATTGGACGGCGAGCAATGTCATCGGGCGCGCGCTGGGCCGCTACCCTTTTATCAGCCACAATGATGTCGCGCTGCAGGCCGCTGTTCGCGAGTACTTTCATGACGGGGTGGGGCAGAAAAGCGCGGCGCAGGTAAACGACACGCTGCTCCGATACGGTGAATTCGCCGGCATGGCCGGGCATTTTACTCTGCTGCGCTGGGTGCTGGATCGCTACCCGCCGCTTGACTGCTGACGGCCGCTCGGTTTCTGTCGGTCGGGCTGAGCGCCGCCGGCTCAGGCGCCGAGTTCGTCGTAG
>CAZWCV010000003.1:17343-19738 GCA_964632725.1 uncultured Anaerolineaceae bacterium | reverse complement strand
CATGTCGGCATTAAGCGATTGCAGCACCGTGTCTTCGCTTTCCAGCGTCAGTGAGGCCGCGGCCACACCCAGTCGCATGGCCTCGTCTATAGGCACATCGTTGAGGATGCCGAAAATCACCCCGCCGGAGAAGGCGTCGCCGGCGCCCGAGGTATCCACCACTTCGGTATGTATCGCCCGCAGGTAGCCGCCGCCGCTGCTGTCGGCATAAGCCAGGCCTTGCTCGCCCAGGGTCACGACGGCGATAGTCGCGCCCATATTGACCAACTGCTGCGCGGCGCCGATGGCGGATTCGCGCTCGGTCGCCGGTTCATCCAGATTGCAGAGCGCGGCCGTTTCGCTGGCGTTGGGCGCGATCAGATACAGGTTGGCGATGTAGTTGACGAGCCGGCCGGCCATCCGCGGCGATGTCGGGTCGGCGCAGACGCGCACCCGATAGCGAGCCGCCAGCTCAAAGAGGGTGTCGAGCGTCTCTTCGGAGAGCGTGGCGTCGACCACGATCAAGGCGGCGTTCTCAAATAGCCATTCGTGCTCCATGAGATAGTCTGAGTCCAGGGCGTCCGCGATGCCCAGGTCATCGACGCGGGTGCAGTTGTCTTCTGTCTGATACAGCAGCACGGAGGACGCGGTCGTGGCGCCGCTGACCCGCAAGACGTGGCTGCAGTCAATGCCGGCCAGGCTCGAGTGGGTGATCAGGTGCTGACCGATGTCATCGTCGGCGATGGCCGCCAGCAGGACGGTCTCGATATCCAGGCGCGCCAGATTCTCGGCGATATTTCTGGCCACGCCGCTGACTGACTTGTGGATCTGCCCATTCTGTCGCAGGCCATACCGCAATATTTCAATCGTGCGGGCGCTGATTTCGAGCACGGCCGAGCCAATTACCAGGACAAAGTCGCCTTCCATTTGTCCGCTCCTCTTGTCGACCTAACCGGCAGAATTCGACGTGCTGCTGTCATCCGTCCGGCCGGCTTCCGGCGGCGGCGGCTGCGTGGGCTGCGCGTTGGCGTTGGCTGCATCCTGAGGCGCCGGAGTGGGCACATTAGCGCCCAAAGTGGCCGGATTCAGGTCCGCGCCGCCGATCAGGTCCGCATTCGGCGGGTCCGCGACGCAGCGGAAACCAACCCAGCGTTGGAAGCCTTTGGGGTCTTCCGACTGCCGATGCACAGTACGGCTGAAAAAGGGCACGCTGTTCCAGGAGCCGCCGCGCAGTACTTTCTGCTGGCCGGCGACCGGGCCTTTGGGATTGACCGCCACGCCCGCGGCCGCTCGCTCTTCGTAATGGCGCTCGCTATACCAGTCGCTGACCCACTCGGCCACATTGCCGGCCAAATCGTAAGCGCCGTAGAAGCTGGCGCCGTTGGGGTAGCTGCCCACCGGGAAGGAACCGGGCGGGGTATCCAGCGGGCGGTTGGTCTTGGCCAGCGCGTTGTCCCAGCGATTGCCCCAGGGGTAGATGCGTCCGTCGTCCGCGCGAGCGGCGCGCTCCCACTCGGCCTCGGTGGGCAGGCGGCGGCCGACGGCTTCGCAGTACGTCAGCGCGCCGTAATAGGTCACGCCATAGACCGGGTGTGGCCGCAAGCCGGTACCGATGCTGTAGTTGGTACCATCAAAGATGATGGGGGCGTCGGGACTCTCGTTCTGCGTCTGTATGCAGGGGAAGCCGGCGCAGCCGTTCACATGCGTATCGGGACCGCGTACATTCAGAAAGGCGACGTACTGGTCAAAGGTCACTTCGGTGATTTCCATCTGGAAGGAATCGACCATGACATCGTGCGCCGGGTAAGAATCGAAGGCGTAGCTCGCCTCGCAGGTGCCGCCGTCGCGGGTGCACTCGTTGACGGCTTCCGCGACTTCGACCGGCGTCGTGCCCATGGTGATTGTGCCGCCGGGAATGCTGACGGTCAGGCTGCGCACCAGGATCAATATCTCGGGGACGGTATCGTCCGGCTGAATGGCCTGCGTCGGTTCAGCGGGCGGGATGTCGGTGGGTATCGGCGTCGCCTGCACCTGCACGGAAACTATTTCGTTCGACGCCGCTTGAATCGGCGTGGGCTCGGCGACAGTAACGGCTTGGCTCTCCGGCGTTGCCGTCACCACGATGAATTGTGGCGCAGGCGTGGGTTGATTTGGATCTTCTGTGGGTGTCATCAACACATGCACGACAGTGGTAAAGACCTGGGGCGCCGGTGTAGGCAGGAAATAAGCGGGCACAGTGCCCTCCAGCAATACAGCGGCCATCGCGATCACGCCGCAGAACAAGCCCGGGATAAAGCCAATTAGTCCCCATTGCCAGGCGGCGCTGCGACTGCGCCTGCCGCCGATTGGTCTATAGGACATTAACGCTCTCCTTGTGCTGTGCCGCCAGTTGCCGCTGCGCTGCACAGTTCTATAC
>CAZWCV010000003.1:0-17333 GCA_964632725.1 uncultured Anaerolineaceae bacterium | reverse complement strand
TACAATTATAGTCTAAACGACAAGGCGATCTTGGTAAACGGCTGCCCGCGCCGCTGCTGGAATTGCCTCGGCCCGGAGTCGCTTGACACTGGCGTCGGCAGAGTTTAGGCTTAGTTTATTCCCTTGGCGGTCGGCGCCGGCCTGCTCGTGGCGCTGCGCCGCACCTGAAGCAAAGGGACAGCGGCGGCGGATTCATTGCGAGGCATGCCGAGTTGACTCGAATCTCCCTCCCACAGTTTGCGGCGCCGGCCTTCGCGCAGGATGGCGCGCGTCCGGTCAATTTGCGCACGGATCTCCGTCCGCTGGCGGACTTGATCGAGTTGGTTTTCGCCGACTCAATGGACAGCAGCGGCCGCTCCGCCATTCGCGAGATGCGTTTCCTTAGCAGTCTGGGCTACGGGCTGAAGCTGATCGGGAGACTGAACGAATTGGCGCTGGGCATCAGCCTGGGCTTTGTCTATGTGCTGGACGGCAAACTGGTAGGCAATGTATCGGTGTATCCCGCGAGCTATCCGGCGGTACTGGGCGAGACCTGGATTCTGGCGAATGTCGGCGTCCATCCCGATTACCAGCGGCGCGGCATCGCCCACGAACTAATGCGCGCGAGCCTGGAAATGATTCGCCGGCGGGGCGCGGCTCGCGTGATTCTGCAAGTAAATTATCAGAATGAGGCCGCCTTGCGACTCTACGAGCGGCACGGTTTTGTATTTGAGCGCGCCTGGCAAGTTTGGCGGCGCAGCGGGTTTCTCCGCGCGCTAGCCTCAAGCAAGCCGGAGCTGCCGATAGCGCGCCCCCGGCTGAGTGACTGGCAAGCGGAGTACGCCCTGGCGCTAGCGGCGCGACCTAATAGCCGTGGCGGCCTGGGCTGGTTGAAACCGGTGCATCGGGCGGTGTTTGAGCAGTCGCTTTGGCGCCGGCTGCGCAATCTGGTCGCGCTCAGCGGCGTCGAGAAGATGATCATTCGCGATCAAGAAGCGGACTCGATACTTGCGTCCTGCTGGGTTGAAAGCGCCTTGAGCTTCGGCAATGTCCGCGCCTGGCTTTTCACTGACCCGGCCATCAATCATCAACCCTGTGCGGCGGCCTTGCTCGACGGTCTGGTTTCGCGCTTCGACCGCTCGACAATTATTTTCGAGCATCCCAGAGATGATGACCTTGTGAATCAGCTGCTCAAGGCGCGCCAATTCTCGGTCACGCGCGATCTGTGGCATATGCGCCTGGATCTCTAAGCATTTCGACTTGACAGAGAGGCTCAGGACCGGGGCCGATCATTTGTTGACGGGCGCAAGCGCCGCGGGCCACGATTGCTGGGTACGCTCGGGCCCGGCTGAGACGCATTCCGCTGCGTCCCAATAATCTTTCGCGGCAGCCGAGGCGGCCGATTGCGGTCGGGGTTATTCACCGCTCGCGCCCCCTCATCGTACGCCACAGCTGCTTGGGCGCCGCCTTTGTTTGGACCCTCGACGACCGGTACAGCCGCAGTCGCGCTCTGTCCCGGCGCCGCCCGCATTCCACTGGCGGCGGGCTCTCCCAGGTATTCGCCGAGGATCTTCTTCTGCTGCATCGCGTCGTAGCGGGCGCGGCGCAGCGACTTATTGTGCTGCCGGCGGGAGATTTCCTGCTGAATTGCCTGGGGCCTGGGCACCTTGATGAAGAGCTTGGGTTCGTCGGCGCCAACCAGAGACATGCGGACGTCACCATATTTGAGCAGGGCGGCGAATAAGCCGCTGGACACGGACTCCACATTGTCGATGCGCTCAACCAGAATCTGGTCGCGCAGGTTCTCCAGGAAAAACGGACGTTTGTGAACCAGCGTTATGGTGTCGTCGGAGATGATATAGACATCGTTGCGCCAATCCCAATCCAGCCAGTAGGCGGTAAGGCCGCCCACCAGGAGCGCCACCATGGCGACCGGAAATGTGATAATGCGCAAGTCCGGGCTGACCAGCGTGAAGGTCAGAACCAGCGCGGCCAGCGACGCCAGCACAACGAGAATGGGCAGGGCAGTGTGCTGCGCCCAGACGCTGATATGTTTGCGATAAACGATGTCGCCGTTGCTCATCTCGATGCGCGTGCTGAGGAAACCATTGCCGCCCGACAGGGGCTTCGGCGGCTCATCGGCGCTCTGGCCGGCTGAGGGCCGGGCGTCGTCCGCCTGCTCGCCCGACATCATTCGCTGCATTTCGGCGCGCACCAGCCGGTGATGGCGCTGCGCCTTGCGGTTCTCGAAGTACTGCCGGTTTTCCATGATCAAGGACTGAAAGCGCGCGGGCGAGGGCATCAGCGGCAATTCCAGATTGCCCTGCGCGCCAGCGGTCTTCACGATCACAGCGCCATAGCGAAAGATGCGGGCGAAGGGATCGTAGGGCGGCAGTTCGTAGTTGATTTCGTGTACGCTGTCCAGGCCAACCTGTGTGACCTGTCGGTACATCGCCAGTATGGTGCGGTGGATGCGAATGATGCGCTGATCGGTGACGATGACCAAATCGTTGCGCCACTCGAGAAAGAAGTACAACAGGGCCAGGCCCGGCAGCAGCAGCGACAGGGCGAGCAGGACCACCGACGGCGCCTGCGCCTCCAGCGCGGCCGCGCCCAGCCAGATGGCCGGCATGAGCAGCAGCGGCAGCCAGGCGGTGCGCAGGAAGGACCACCAGTGACGATGCGTCTGCAGCAAGACCTCTTCGTCTTCTCGCTGCTCGGCGAACTGCGGATTGATCGCCGCCCCGTTTGTCGGCTCGGCGCTGTCCACGCCAAGCGCGGCGCTGATATCGGGGTGCTCGCGAAGCAGCTGAGTGAATGCGGCTCGCGTCAGCTTCAGCAGGGTGACAGGCTGCGCCGCCCGCATCGTGGCCGATTGCCTGGCCTCGGCCAATAGCGCTTCCTGATTAAGGCTCTGTCCGGCGGAAACCGTCGCCAGCGGGGATTGGCTGCCGTCTTCGTTGGTTTGGAAGAGCAGAGCTTGTCCACTCAACAGCAGCAGCATGCTGTCGGCGGGGGCGCCTTGAACGAAGATATCTTCCCCAGCGCGATAGCTCTGTCGCTCCAGGTTGCGTTGAATTTGCGCGCGTTGCGTTTCGCTTAGCGAGGCGAAAAGCGGAACACGGTCCAGCGGGTGGGACTCTTGCATTAGTTGGTCTTTCGCCAAGGCGCTGCGCTTCGTCAATTATAGCATCATGCTTGATTGTTCACGCCGCGCCTGCGGGCTGTACAAGCGCAGGTCGCGCGTTTCCGATTCGAATTGCGCGGCAGATGTGGTACAATCACTTGACAACTCAGAGCAGTAGGCGAGGAGAACATTATGGGGAGTCTTGGCGGACCCGAACTTCTTTTGGTGCTTGCGATAGTTATCTTGCTCTTCGGCGTCGGGCGCGTATCCCGCATCGGCGGTGAACTTGGCTCGGCCGTGGCGAACTTCCGCAAGGGCTTGCAGGAAGGCGCCAAGGGCAAAACCGAAGACGCGGAAGAGCCTGAAAACGCCAAGTCTGTATAGCTCAGGCGTCGCGCCTGGATTTGGCGAGCGCCTCTTGAATCAGCTTCTGGCTGTTTAGTATTGACCGGCGCGGAATGCCGCGCGGCGCCTTCAGGTTGTGCAAGATCACATCGCGGTTATGTCGCTCGATTCGCTCGTCCAGTTGGCTGGCGTAGCGCGATAACTTCGTGTCGCCTCGCCCGCATGAACCCGTCCAGCCGTCTTCAGAGTCTTCGTTCAGTCGCTTGGCGTTGGAATCGACGTCGGCGCGGATTCGCGCTTCGCTGTCGTCGACTGACTTGGCCAGTGTCACCCACTCCGGGACAACATCATTGTCTTGCATGATCTTGAAGGCCGCGCGCTGATCCGGCGGCGTATGACTGTCCTCAAGCGGCGGCAATGGTTTGCGCGCGCCGGGCAGGTCGGATATGTCGCCATCGCCAATCACCTCGCCCAGCAAGTGATCCACGATGCGGGCCCAACGGTCCATCGCTGATTACCTTGATTCTCTCCTCGCGCGCTATTCGCCTTCGTCAAGCCCGGGCAATTGCAGCGTTTGCACAACGCGCCCTTGCGGGTCAGCGAGCGTCAATTCTTCGCCGGCGGACCAAACACTTTCTTCACGGCCCCAGAAGCGGGCGTTGGCGGTGCTGGTGCCGCTGCGCGTGTAGAGTACGACGCCAGTCTGCGGGAAGAGCAGGACATCGCGGAATCGGTAGCTATTGCCATCGGCGTCCGACAGCGTCCAATCGCTGATGTTGATATTGCCGCCGATATTTTGCAGTCGAATGGCTTCGGCGGTGATATCGCCCAGTCCTTGCGCGTCCTGGATCTCAAATTGCGGTTGGGCGGGTGTGCTGGTAGCGGTCGGCAGCGGCGTCGGGCTGGGCGCGAGCGTCACCGGCAGCGGTTCGCCCGTGCGCTCGTCAACGCGGCAGCCCGGATGCGGGATCAGTAGCCGCTGGCCGATTTGCAAGCCGGAGGCGGTGTTCACCGTCAGCCCGTTAGCGCGCAGCAGGTCGTCCAATTCAACGCCCTTGCGCAGCGCGATGAAGTAGGCGGAATCCCCAGCCAGTACGGTGTAAAACTCGCAGGTCGAGTCGATGATTGGGCCGCCTGCGATCGATGGCGTGGGCGTGCTGATGGCGACATCGCGGGCGCCGAGCGCGCCGGGGTCAATCGCTCGGCCGGAGACGCCCTCAGCTTCGGCAGCGATGTCGGCCGGCAAATCAACTTGCGCGCGCTGCCCGGCCGCGGGCAGGGCGGTCGCCAGCTTGGTCGGCAGCGGCGTGGCCGTATAGATCACTTCAACGGTGATGATCTGTGGAATCTCGGCGCCTTCGCGCTGGCCTTCAAAAAACCGGAGCGCCAGGTAGGCGCCGCCGAATGCCGCAAGGAAGGTCAGCGCCAGGAAGATGATTTGCGGCAGAATCTTCTGCTGTTGCTGGGGGCGCTGCCGTTGAATCATTAATAGTCCCGCCTCTTGGGGCCGCCTGTCAGGAATACTAGCACAGGCGATAGGGACTGGCAACGCGGTGTGATACGTGTTTGAATCTAGGCGCTGATGGTATCGCTATTTCGGCAGCGCGCGAGGGAGCATAAAGTCCCATGAAGGTATTGTTGGCAAGCGCCGAGGCACTGCCCTTCGCCAAAGTGGGCGGGCTGGCCGATGTGGTTGGCTCGCTGCCGGCGGCGCTGCGCCGGCTGGATGTCGACGCGCGCGTCATGCTGCCCGGCTACGGCTTCATCGACCACGAAGGATTCGGCGTCAAGCAACTCTTGAGCTTCGCATTTCCGCATCGGCTTGGCCAAAGCGATGTGACGCTCTTCGCCGCAGAATATGACGGCATTCCCTTCTACTTGCTGCAGTCGCCGCCATACTTCGGCCTGGAAGGCGATGTCTACAGTCAATGGGATTGGGACCTGGAGCGCTTCATCTTCTTCAATCAGGCGACCATGGCGGCTTTGCATCAGCTTGACGAAGCGGAGGGCTGGTTTCCCGATGTGGTCCACGCCAATGACTGGCACACGGGTCTCCTGCCCTTCATGGTTCGCGCGCATGGCGGCGGCGACAAATGGGCAAGTCTGGCCAGTGTAATCAGCATCCACAATGTCGCTTATCAAGGCGAACATGCCGGCGGCTTTCTATGGAACGCGGGCATAGCCGGACGGCATGATGCCGATTTGGTCGAATTGGGATTGACGGACAATCTGCTGGGAATTGGCATCGCCTACAGCGACATGTTATCCACGGTCAGCCCGCGTTACGCCAAGGAGATTCAATACCCCTACGCCGGATATGCGCTCGCGCCGCTGATCGCGCGTCGGGCGACTGATATGCGCGGCATCCTCAACGGTCTGGACAGCGATTTGTGGGATCCGGCTACCGATGCCATGCTGGTCTGCAATTTCGACGCGAGCAATTTCCCTGACCAGCGCCCGCCCAACAAGCGGCATTTGCAGTCTTTCGCGCGGCTGCCCTTGCGCCGGGATGTTGCCTTGGTTGGCATGGTCAGCCGGCTGGCGGCCCAGAAGGGCTTCGACCTGGCGCTGCCGGCCTTGCGTAATATTTTGGGCGCGCGCGACATCCAGCTGGTGATATTGGGCACGGGCGAGCCGGAGATCGAGCAGGCCTGCTGGCAATTGGATCAAGACTTCGGTGACAAGGCGCGCGCGTTTTTGCAGTTTGACGGCGCGCTGGCGCAGCAAATCTACGCCGGCTGTGATATCTTTCTGATGCCCAGCCACTTTGAACCCTGTGGCATGGGCCAGATGATGGCCATGCGCTACGGCGCGCTGCCGCTGGTTCGCGAGACCGGCGGGCTGGCTGACACCGTCAGCAACTATGACGACGCCGGGGCCGACGCGGGAACGGGATTCGTCTTCCAGTGGCAGGAGGCGCAAGCTGTCGAAGGTACGCTAAACTGGGCGCTGGACGTATACGAGGCGCGGCCGGGAGCCTGGCGCCGGATGCAGCGGCGCGCCATGCAAAGCGACTTCAGCTGGCGCAAGAGCGCCGGCGAATACCTGGATATGTACCGGCAGGCGCGCGATAAAGCCCTTGACCGACCTGGATAAGGCCGAGCAGAGTTCCCGGAGCAAAGACTTTTTCCAAAAAAGGAGTAAAGCGTGAAGATAAAGGCAGTTATTTTGGCGGGTGGTAAAGGCACGCGCCTGGGCGTATTGACTATCAAGCGCGCCAAGCCGGCCGTGCCATTTGGCGGCAAGTACCGGATTATCGATTTTGCGCTGAGCAATTGCGTCAACTCCAACGTCTTTGATGTGCTGGTCTTGACGCAGTACCGTCCGCACAGCCTGAACGATCATATTGGCAAGGGGCGCCCCTGGGATCTGGATCGTTCGTTCACTGGCGGCGTGCGCATGCTGCAGCCTTTCCAGGGCAGCTTTGATACTGACTGGTATGCCGGCACGGCCGACGCCGTCGCCCAGAATCTAAATTTCGTGCGCCAGGGCCGGCCGGAGTTTGTATTGATCCTGTCGGGCGATCATATCTATGAGATGGACTACGATATGCTGGTGCAGTATCACCGCGACAAAGGCGCGGACGCCACGGTCTGCACCATACGCGTGCCGCTGGACGAAGCCAGCCGCTTCGGCATTGTCGACACGGACAAAGACCTGCGCGTGGTTGATTTCGTCGAGAAACCGGCCGCGCCCCCGGGCAATCTGGCCAATATGGGCGTTTACGTCTTTGACTATGCGGTGCTGGAGCGCGTGCTGCTGGAAGACCAGGCGGATCCGGATTCCGAGCATGACTTTGGCAAGAACATCTTGCCCAAGATGGTTGCGGACCACATGAATATATTCGCCTATCCCTACGGCGGCTACTGGATTGACGTCGGCACCATCGACGCCTATTGGGAAGCGCATATGGACCTGCTTTCGAGCCCGCCGTCGCTCAATCTGAATGACCGCACCTGGGTCATCCACACACGCAGCGAGGAGCGGCCGCCGGTGCGCGTCGGCGCGGACACCCGCATCATCGACAGCATGATTACCGACGGTTCGGTCATCGGCGCCGGCGCGGTGATAGAGCGGTCGATCCTTTCGCCGGGCGTCTTTGTCGGGCCCGGCGCGGTCATCCGCGAGTCGGTCATTCTTAATGACGCCTACATAGAAGCGGGCGCCCGCATCGACCGCGCCCTGGTGGACAAAATCGCGGTCATCGGCAAGAACGCGCGCGTGGGCGCCTGGCAGGATATGGGCGACTTGAAGATCACCAGTGTTGGCAAGAATTCGCGCGTCCCGCCCGAGTTCACCATCGGCGCAGGCTCCATTATCGGCGCGGATTGCACGCATGAGAGTTTCGCCGCCTATAGTGAAATGACCGTGCCGGCGGGCAGCGATGTTGAATTCGCTTCACGTATACGAAGATAGCCTCAATGGATTGTCGCCTCAATTGCGCGCAATCCGCGCGGGCGGAAAGGTAATGACATGGGCAGAATTAAAGTAGGCGTGCAGCTGCATCCGCAGCACGTGAGTTACGCGGACTACGCCGAGGCGGTGCGGCAGTCGGAAGCGCTCGGCGTCGACTCGATCTGGAATTGGGATCATTTCTTCCCGCTCTACGGCGACGGCGTCGGCAATGGCAATCATTTCGAAGGCTGGACTCTGCTGACGGCCATCGCCATGCTGACCACGCGCGCGGAGATCGGAACGCTGGTCACCTGCAACAGCTACCGCAATCCGGCCCTGTTGACGCAGATGGCCAATACGGTCGATCACATCAGCGGCGGGCGGCTGATTCTGGGCATCGGCGCCGGCTGGTTCGAGAAAGACTACGAGCAATTCGGCTTCGAGTTTGGCACGGCGGGCAGCCGCTTGCGCGACCTGGGCGAGGCGCTGCCTGTCATCAAGGCGCGTATGAAGCAGGAATTGCCGCCGCCCGTTCGCAATCCCATTCCCGTCATGATCGGCGGTGGCGGCGAAAAAGTCACGCTGAAGCTGACCGCGCAGCACGCCGACTTGTGGAATGGCTTTGGCCCGCCCGATGTCTTCGCGCATAAATGCGGCGTGCTCGACAAGTGGTGCGCGGAAGTCGGCCGGGACCCGGCTGAAATCGAACGCACCGTGTCGCTGACCGACGAAGGCGACATACCCGACAAGCTTGACGACTATGCCGGCGCGGGCTGCACGCACTTCATCATGATGACGAAGGTCCCGGCGAACTACGAGGCTGTTAAAGCTTTGATCGCCTGGCGAGACCGAGTGAACGGCTAAGGAGAAAGTCGCAGGTCTTCCAAATGGAGACCTGCCGGCAGAATCAGGTCGTCACGACGCAGTTGTCGCTGCCATGCGGATTGGGCGCGTAGCTCTCCGCGTTCCAATCGTTGACCCAGGTCTCGCCGTCCACGAGGTAGCGATATTCGTGGCTCGCGCCAGGCGCTAATACCCGACCCGCCATGAAGCGGCCGTCCTTGAGCCGCCGCATGGGTTGCTCGTTCATGTCCCAGTTATTAAAACTGCCGACCAAATGGACTGTTTCGGCTTCTGGAATCGCTTCAGTGTAGAAGCTTACATAAACATTGCCGTTTTTGCGCAGCGTCTTTTTTGTCATCGCTATACCTCGACTACTGAATTGTCTCCGCTGAACGGATTGGGAACGTACTGGTCGGCTGCCCAATCGTTACGCCAGACGCTGCTGTTGACCAGGTAGCGAAACTGATATTGCTCGTCAACCGGCAACACGACGGTGGCTTTGAAGCGCCCGTCCTTCAAGGGCTTCATCGGCGTGGCGGATTCGTCCCAGGCGTTGAAGTCGCCAACGAGCGTCACGCAGTCCGCGTCAAGCTCGCGCGCCGTATAGAAAGTCACCTGGCAAGCGGGCTTGCTTTTCAAATATCGTTTCTTCAGCATGTGTCCTCTAGGATGGTTGAGTCGACAATCTGTGTCAGCATGTATGCATCTTATCGTATCATAATTGACTTGTTAACAGAAGTGATTCCGACGATTTCGCCGGTATTCCGGGCCGGGCCTTTGTACGAATTGGACATGTTCAATTCCTGGGCACTGCGGTTTGCTATGCTGGTCAACGGACAGGAATCCGACCGAATCAAGATGTATTTATCGCCAACAAGACGATACAATGCGCGGCTTGAAACAGTAACAGAATCGTAATCTTCACGGGAGACGACAATGGTACAGCCGGTTGCGAGGGTTAATGTAGCGCCGAAATTACCCGACCAGTTGCGGCGCCTGCACGAGCTGACCTACAACTTGTGTTGGGCTTGGGATCACGAAGCGATTTCGCTGTTCCGCCGCCTGGACCCCGAATTGTGGGAAGAGACGCAGCATAACCCGGAGTGGATGCTGGGACTGATGCAACAGGAGCGGCTGAATTCCCTGGTCGACGATTCCTCCTTTATGGCCCACTATGCCCGCGTATGCCAGTCCTACGACGAATATATGCGCGCTGACGATAGTTGGTTCGCCCGCCGCTTCGGGCACTTGGAGCGTCCGCCGGTCATCGCCTATTTTTCGATGGAATTCGGGTTGACGGAGTGCCTGCAGAATTACTCCGGCGGCCTGGGCGTGCTCAGCGGCGACCATCTCAAAAGCGCCAGCGACTTGAATATTCCCCTGGTCGGCGTCGGCATCCTGTATCAGGAGGGCTATTTCCAGCAATACCTCAATGCCGACGGCTATCAGATGGAATCCTACCCGCTCAACGATTACGTGAACTTGCCGGTGAAGCTGCAAAGGGATAGGGCCGGCGCGCCGATCAAGATCACGATTCCGCTGCCCGGTCGCGAGGTATTCGCGCAAATCTGGAAAGTCCAGGTTGGGCGCGTGTCGTTATATCTGCTCGACGCCAACATCGATGACAATGCCCGCCCGGAAGATCGCAATTTGACCGACCGGCTCTATGGCGGCGACCGGCGCACGCGCATTCGCCAGGAGATTCTGCTTGGCATCGGCGGCGTGCGCCTGCTGCAAGCCTTGGGCATTGACGCAGACATTTTTCACATGAATGAGGGGCATTCGGCCTTTCTGCTGCTGGAGCGGATTCGCCGCAGCATGCGCGAAGATGGCTTGGACTTCGAACGGGCCAAGGCGCTGACAGCCGCCAGCAGCGTATTCACCGTTCACACGCCTGTGCCGGCCGGTTTGGAACGTTTTGGCTTCGACCTGATCGATGAGCATTTTACCGAGCTTATGACGGAACTGGGCTTGTCGCGCGATCAATTCATTGATCTCGGCCGCGAGAATATGGGGCACTACGAATTGTTTTCCATGTCAGTGATGGCGCTGAATTTGTCGTCCGGCACCAATGGCGTGGCCGAGCTGCACGGCGCCGTCTCGCGCGGGATGTGGAACTGGATGTATCCCGGCGTTCCCGAGCACGAGGTGCCGATCGGCTCAATCACCAATGGCATTCACGTGCAGACCTGGGTCAGCCAGGAGATGGCGCAGCTTTTTGACCGCTATCTCGACCCGGCCTGGCGCGAGGAAGAATCGCGCCCGGAGGTGTGGCAGGGGGTCAAGAGCATCCCGGACGCCGAATTGTGGCGCACGCACGTCCGCCGCCGCGAGCGTCTGGTGGCCTTCGCGCGCGATCGGCTGCGCCTGCAATTGCAGCGGCGCGGCATGTCGCAGACCGAGATTGAATCCGCCGATGAAGTGCTGAATCCGGATGCGCTGACCATCGGCTTCGCGCGCCGATTCGCCACTTACAAACGCGCGACCCTGATCTTCCGCGACTTGGGGCGCCTGCGCCGGCTGGTAACCGATGCCGACCGCCCGGTGCAGTTCATCTTCGCCGGCAAAGCCCATCCCCATGACAATGAAGGCAAAGAGTTCATCCGCACGATAGTCAATGTCGCGCGCGATCACGACTTCCGCAATTCAGTGGTATTTCTGGAAAACTACGACATGAATGTCGCGCGCTACATGGTGCAGGGCGTCGATGTCTGGCTGAATACGCCGCGCCGCCCCAAAGAGGCCAGCGGCACCAGCGGCATGAAGGTCATCTACAACGGCGGCCTGAATTGCAGCATTCCCGATGGCTGGTGGGCCGAGGCATATGCGCCGGATGTCGGCTGGTCAATCGGGCACGGCGAAGAGTATCCAGAGGACGAATGGGCGCACCAGGATTATGTTGAGAGCCAGGCGCTGTATAACCTGCTGGAGCAGGACATTGTACCGCTGTTTTATGGTCAGGCGCGGGGCAGTTTGCCGCGCGAATGGATTCGCCGCGTCAAACACAGCATGTCGTCGCTGGCGCCGCGTTTCAATACCCATCGGATGGTGCAGCAATACGCCGAAAAGTCGTATCTGCCGCGTTTCAGCATCAGCCAGTCAATGACGCGAGACGGCTTCGCGGGCACGGCGGCATTCGTAAGTTGGGGCCGGATGCTTGACCACGTCTGGCACGAGGTGAAAGTCCTGGACGTGGACATTTGCGATGGCGATGTTGAAGTAGGCAGCCGCGCGGATATTCATGCGCGGGTGATGCTGGGCCGCCTTCAGCCGCAAGATGTAAGCGTTCAACTCTATTACGGCATGCTGGACAACGCCGGCAACATTCGCGACGGTCAATCAATCGACATGTACGTGCAATGCGAAAATGGCGAGGGGATCCATACCTTTACGGCTGAACACGTCTTCCAACTGACAGGCAATGTCGGCTTCTCGGTGAGGATTCTGCCTTTTCACGAGTACTTGCATACGTCCTTCGTGCCGCGCAAAATCGTCTGGGCTTGAGCGGGCGCTGCCCCGATTTTCCCACGCATTGACCGGGAATCCCGCTTCTACTACAATATGCGCGGGGTCAAGAGGCGAAGCGAAACATGCAATATCATATCTGGACGCTCGGCTGCCAGATGAATGTGGCCGACTCGCAACTGCTGGCTTCTGAGTTGGAGAAGCTGGGTCATAGCTCAACTCAGAACGGCGAGCATGCCGACATCATGGTCGTCAATACTTGTGTTGTGCGGCAAAGCGCCGAAGACAAGGGGCTGGGCCGCCTGCACTTGCTTAGCAAGATCAAGGAAGCGCAACCGGACAAAGTCATCGGCGTCATGGGCTGCATGGTTGGCGTGCGCGATCCGCTTTGGATGCGACAGCGCCTGCCTTTTGTCGATGTCTTTATGCCGCCCTCGGATCCCGCGCCAATGGTCAGTTTCCTTAAGGAGCGCATGGACGAAGCTGAAGTGCTCGAGTACGAGGCCCGGGCGCGCGCGGACCGCGACGCCTTGCAAGACGGCGAGTTGATCCTGCCGCTGCATGAACGCGGCCAACTGGTCAGCGCCCACGTGCCAATCGTTTACGGCTGCTCGCACGCTTGCACGTTCTGCATCATTCCCTTTCGGCGCGGCATCGAGCGCAGCCGCAGCGTCGGCGAAATCGTGGCGCAGGTGAGGAGCCTGGCGCTGCAAGGCGTCAAAGAGATCACGCTGCTGGGCCAAATCGTCGATCGCTACGGCAAAGACATCCCCGATGGCCCTGACCTGGCCGATCTGCTGCGCATCGTGCATGGCGTTGCCGAGGAAGTCGGCCTGGAGCGGATTCGTTTCTTGACCAGCCATCCCAATTGGATGACGGATAAGCTGCTGCAGACCGTGGCCGAATTGCCGCGCGTCATGCCCCATATCGAGGTTCCGATCCAGGCCGGGGACGACGCTGTGCTGGCGCGGATGCGGCGCGGCTACACCGCCGATCAATATCGCAAGCTGGTGGCCAAAATACGCCGGATTATCCCGCAGGTAGCGATCCATACTGACATCATCGTGGGCTTCCCGGGCGAAACTCGCGAGCAGTTCATGGGGACCTACCAGCTGCTGGAAGAGCTGAAACTGGACAAGGCGCATTTGGCGCGCTACAGCCCGCGGCCGCAGACCGTCAGCCAGCGGCGCATGCAAGACGATGTGCCTGACGTGGAAAAACGCGAGCGGCACAAACTGCTGGAAGACTTGCAGGCTCGCGTTGTGGCCGCGATTAATGCGCAGTACCTGGGCCAAACCGTGGAAGTCCTGGTGGAAGAGCAGCACCGCGGCCGCTGGCGCGCGCGCACGCCGCAGAACAAACTGGTTTTCTTCGAGGCTGAGGGTGACTGGAAGGGGCGTCTGGCGCGGGTCGAAGTGACCTGGACGGGGCCCTGGAGCATGCAAGCGCGCCTGCCTGCGCGGCAAAAGCAGGCCGATCCCCTGTTGGTTGTCGCCGGTTGATGATTTCCGCCTGCGTCAACAGAATCTGCGGTATTGGCTGGCGCGCGCTGGCGGTTGCGACCGCTCTGCTGTTGGCGGCTTGTAATTTGCAAAGCCGGACGACGGACTCGCGCCAGACGCGGCCAACCGAACCCCCGACCGGGCCGCCCGCCATTCAGATCGCCTCACCCAGCGGCGGCGACGAATTTGTCATCGGCGAAGAGATTCTGGTTTCGGTCCTGGCCAGCGACAGCATCGGCGTCAATCGCGTCCAGCTTTTCGTGGACAATCAAATCGTGCGAACGGTTTCGTCCGAGTCCTTGCAAGGGGATCTGGCGCTGCAGGCAATCTTGAATTACACGCCGCAGCGACGTGATTTGGGCGCGATTACGCTGCGGGCTGTGGCCTATCGCGGCGCGGTCGTCAGCGAGCCGCACGAGATTGATGTGGTCGTGCGAGAATCGCCTGCCCAGATTATCGCGACGCCGGTTCAGCAGGGCAATATACCTTTTATTCCGGACGATGGCGTCTGCCGCGCGCTGGTCAATGTCGGGCTCAACTTCCGCACCGGCCCAAGCACCGGCTATCAGATTATCACGGTGCTCGCCAGTGGCGCGCTGGCGCCGATAACCGGCCGCAACAGCGCGCACGATTGGTGGCGCTTGAACGTCGACGGGCAGATCGGCTGGGTTAGCGGCGATTATACTACCGAATACGGCGATTGCGGCGGTATTGCGGTGGTTGCCGGCTGAGCCTTGATTCGTTGGTAGGCAAGTCCACTTGTGATAAAATCGACAATAAGTTTTTCTGATTAACGCCGCGGATTTCACCATGGCCATTGCCGTAAAACAGATCATGCTGATCACTCGCAAGGTGCAGTTTGCGATTGACGTAAAACGCGCTTTGGAGGCGGTGGGCGAATACAGCGTGGCCACTGTCGCCGACGTGCGCAATGCGATGGAGCAGCTGCGAGAGACGCCGCAACACCTGGTCGTGCTTGATACCGACAACCTGACCGTTGCTCCCGCCATCATGATTGAAATGATTCGTTCGCGCCAGGAGGATATCGCGATTCTCCTGGCGCCGGACCAGCCGGAGACGCGACGGCTGGCCAGCAGCTATGGTGTGCAGGGCGTCGTCGACCTGCCGCTACTGGCGCGGGACCTGATACCGCTGCTTGAGCGGGCGCTGGCGGCCGATATCGGCGCGCTGCCGCAGGCTCCCGCGGACCAAGCTGACGAACTGAGCGAAGACACCATCAGGCTGGAATCGCTGGTCGGTGGCGCCCTGGGCGACGAAATTGGGCTTAACTACACGCGGCGGCGCTTGCAGGCGTCGCTTGATCTATTGAATCCCGATCCGCCGACCCGGGCCGTAAACGACGCCATGGAACTTCTGGTGGAGCCGGAAGCAGAGGGCGATACCGTCCGCTATCGCATCGTTCGCGTCGGCGACAGGGGCGCGCATATTCGCGATATGGATATGGACGAGACGCCATTGTCGGCTACTGGCGACTTCGAGACCTTGCGCGACCTGGCTCAGCAATTCGGGGCGGATGTCAGTGAGGGAGCGCCGCCCGGCCCGGAACGGCGCGCAAGCGCAGCCGGCGAGAGCGATGGCAACGACCTTGATGACAGCGTGGCCTTTGAACGCCTGCTTAATGCCGTGCTGGATGAAAGCACGCTGCTGGAAAACCTGACGATGGAGTCCCTGTTTGATACGACGCGCGAACTGCCGGGGGCGCCGGGCCGGGACGCTATCCCAGCCTGGCTGCGCGAGACCGAAAAGTTCATCCGGGAACCGAGCTTCCTGCCCGCCAGCCTGCCGCCAATCGTCGCCTCGGAGGTAGCGGGCGAAACGACCATCCCCTCCGGAGAGCCCGGCAATTTGCATGAGGATGGCTCGGCAGAGTCCACAATGACCGCCGCAGCCGCCGACCGCCAGGAGAACGCCGCCGATACGGCCTGGGGCTTGTTATCGAGTCGAGACCGGGACCCGTATCTGGCGCAGCTGGCCCTGACCATGACGCGGGCTATGAGCGATCTGACAGCCGATGCGACCGTCTTGACGCGGGCCAACCAAATTGTGGCCTTTTCGGGCAATATGAGCCTGGAGCAATTTCGCGAGATCCGCGCTTGCATCGGCGGCGACTGGAGCGCGGAAGACCAGCAGTCGAGAATTCGCTTCATCAAGCTCTCCAGGTCCGGAGAGGATTATATGCTCTGCACGCGCGCTACAGTTGGCGACCATAGCCTGACGATGATCTTCGCCGGCGGCAAACAACTGAACGAGATTCGCCGTCAGGGCGACCGCATGTTAAGCGCGCTGGCGGATGTACCCGAAGGCGAGGCGCCGCTTGCTGAAGGCGAGCCGGCCGAGTTGATTTCGGAGTCGGCGGATTCAAGAACGCCCATCGCCTTTGTCTGGATGGTGGCTGATCCAGCGCTGCTGCTGCGTCGGAGCGTGGCCGAGCAGATGGTATTCTGGCTCGAGGTTCAGCTGAACGCTTTGAATTGGCGCGTTCACCATCTGGATGTGCATCAGGACTTCATCTATCTGTACGCTGACGCGCCCGGACGAGCCTCGCCCGAATCGCTCGTCCGCACCGTGATGGATCGCTCGCGCAGTATAGCGTGCTCGGAAGACCAGGCTCTGCCCGACGACCTGTGGGCCGATGCCTATCTGGTCTTGCAGCCGGGCCGACGACTAAGCGAGCGCGAGCTGCAGAACTTTCTTCAATTCGCTCGGCGCTAGATTTTGGCGCGCTCAGTAGCGTTGCGTAATCTGAAAAGGAAACGATAGCAATTGTCGGCGAGCCAGGGCTTGTCTCGACGAGGATTGTCGGGTACTGGGAATTGCTAAAGCGCCTTTTTCTACCCCATCCCCCGGCCCCTTCCCCGAATCATCAGGGAAGGAGAGCCTGGCCGGCGCGAGCTGGCTTAGAAACTACATTTTTCATGGATGACGACATAAAATTGCGCGCGTCCATAACGTCGAAGCCAGCTTCCCCCCCATTGATATGGGGGGACTGAGGGGGGTAGACCTGGGGCGGAAGCGAGCCAGGGCTTGCCCCTACAAGGATTGTCTGCGCTTGTCCGCGCGTCAAGTCCGCCTGTGACAAAAGCGCTGGCGTCGATTATACTCTGCGCCAGGTTTGCGACAGTCAGAGGCCGAGCGGGAGCTTATGGATACCCGAGAAGTCTTGTATCTGATAGATGGTCATGCGTTGGCCTATCGCAGCTACTTCGCGCTTCAGCGCGGCGGATTCACTACCTCAGCCGGCGAAAGCACCGGCGCCGTTTACGGGTTCAGCCGCACCTTGCTCGACGTGGTCGAGCATCATCAGCCCAAATACCTGGCTGTCACCTTCGACGAGGGGTTGAGCGCGCGCGAAGAGATCTACCCCGACTATAAAGCCACGCGGGTCAAAATGCCCGAGGACTTGTCGGCCCAGATCGACCGCATTAAGGACCTGGTCAAAGCCTTCAACATTCCCCGCTTGACTATGGAAAATATGGAAGCGGACGACATCCTGGGCACGATCAGCCGGCAAGCGGTCGAGCAGGGCCTGGACGTGCACATCGCCACCGGCGACCGCGACATACTGCAATTGCTGGGCCCGCATGTACGCGTGCAGCTGCCGCAGCGGGGCGGCGCCGATGTAGTGATGGACGAGGCGGCCTTTCGCGACAAATACG
>CAZWCV010000002.1:0-83116 GCA_964632725.1 uncultured Anaerolineaceae bacterium | reverse complement strand
ACTTTTATAGTGGTCATTATATCGGCTATTTCCGAAAATGCAAAGAACTCGTCGCGATGAAGTAGGATCCGTCGGGTAAACGTAGATGATAGGACCGGCATGCCTGATAATCCAAACGCGGAAATCATCGCTATCGGCACTGAATTGCTCCTGGGCGAGATTACGGATACCAATTCCGTCTTTCTGGCGCGGCAATTGCGCGACATCGGCGTCAACGTATTCTTCATGACTACCGTGGGCGACAATTTGGGTCGTATCGAGGACGCCATTTCCGATGCGCTCGATCGCGCCGAAATTGTCATCACCACCGGCGGCCTGGGGCCGACAGTGGATGACATGACGCGTCAGGCGGTAGCCGATGCAGCCGGCAGGCCGCTGCAATTCCATCAGTCGCTCTACGACAATATCGCCGAGCGATTCCGCGGTTTCGGCTCCAAAATGACCGAGAACAACCGGCAGCAAGCCTACCTGCCGGCGGGCGCCATCCTGATCGAAAACCCGGTGGGCACCGCGCCGTCCTTCATCGTGGAGTCCGAGCGTGGCGTCGTGATCAGCGTGCCGGGCGTGCCCAGAGAGATGGAGTTTCTCATCAAGGAATCGGCGGTTCCCTATCTGCTGCGGAAATATGAGCTTGGCGTCATCGTGGCGCGTATCCTGCGGACTGCCGGCATCGGCGAAAGCTCGCTTGACGATCAAATCGGCAGCGACATTCTGAGCGAAACCAACCCCAGCGTCGGTTTGGCCGCGCATCACGGCAGCGTTGATATTCGCGTAACCGCCAAGGCCAACAGCCGGGCGAACGCCGCGCGATTGCTCGACGACATGCAGGCCAGGCTCGAATCGCAGGTCGGCGAGCATATCTTCGGCATTGACGACGCGGCGTTGGAAGATGTGGTCTGGCGGCACATTCAGCGAAACCAGCTTCGCGTTCATGTGACCGAAGCCGGTTTACCGGGCGTCATCAGCGGAAGCTGGGCGCATGAGTCGGGACTCGTTAACGCGACAGCCTACGACGATCCGCAGCGCGCCTATCAACATTTCGGGGTTGACGCGTCCAGCCAATCGCTGCGCGAATTTGCCGTCAATATCGCCGAGCGTATTCGCCTACGCGAAGACGTGGCAGCCAGCATAGTCGTCCTGAGCTACCCGGAGCTCGCTGAAAACGCCGATATCGAGCAGGGCAGCGCGGTCGCCATTTCCACGGCCTGGGATCAGCGCTACCGCGTCTATGGCTTCGGGGCGCGCTCGCCGCTGGCGCGCGACTGGCTGTCGCGCTGGGGCCTGGCGAATCTCTGGAAAATGTTGCGGGCGCAAGCTGACGAATAATCCGCTGTCTCATTCATCCAGGCTGAGCAGCGCCATGAAGGCTTCCTGCGGGACCTCCACAGAGCCAATCATCTTCATCCGCTTCTTGCCTTTTTTCTGTTTCTCGAGCAGTTTCTTCTTGCGCGTGACATCGCCGCCATAACACTTTGCCAGCACGTCCTTACGCATGGCTTTGACATTGGCGCGCGAAATCACGCGCTTGCCCACCGCCGCCTGCACCGGCACCACAAACATCTGTCGCGGAATCAACTCCTTGAGCCGGCTCACCAGGCGTTGACCGCGATGGTAGGCGTCGTCGCGATGGCAGATCATCGCCAGCGCGTCAACGCGGTCTTCGTTGACCAGCACCTCGACCTTGACCAGATCGCCAGCGCGATACTCATGAAAGTGGTAGTCCAGGCTGGCGTAGCCCTGCGTCACGCTTTTGAGCTTGTCGTAAAAATCGATAATGATCTCCGACAATGGAATGTCAAAGTGGAGAATAACGCGCGAGGCGTCGAGATACTCGGTGGTTTCGTAGAGGCCGCGTTTTCTTATCGCCAGCTCCATCACGGCGCCGATGTACTTCTGCGGCACGTAAATCTGAATTTTCATCCAGGGCTCGTGTATCTCTTCTATCGTGCTCTCGTCAGGCAGCAGGGCCGGGCTGTCGATCAGCCGCGTCTCGCCATCCCGCTGCAAGACGCGATACTCCACGCTGGGCGCGGTCGCCAGAATATCGAGATCGTATTCGCGCTCCAGGCGCTCCTGAATGATCTCCATATGAAACAAGCCGAGAAACCCTACACGGAAACCGAAGTTGAGCGCTTGTGAGGTCTCCGGCTGGTACGCGAGCGAGGCGTCGTTGAGCTGCAGTTTTTCCAGCGCGTCGCGCAGGTCGCCGTAGTCTTCGTTGTTGGTGGGATAGATGCCGGCGAAAACCATCGGCTTGGCTTGCTCGTAGCCGGGCAGGGGGCTCTTTGCGCCGCCCCGCGCCAGCGTGATGGTATCGCCGACCCGGCATTCGCGCACGGTCTTCAAGCCGGTGGCGATATAGCCGACTTCGCCGGCATTCAAGCTGTCCACCGTGCGCATGACCGGATCAAAGACGCCGATTTCCACCGGCTCGAAACCGGCGCCCGTGGCGAAGAGTTTGAGCAGGTCGCGCCGATTCACGCTGCCGTCCACAATGCGAACGTAGGCGATAACGCCCTTGTATGGATCATAGTGAGAATCGAAGACGAGCGCGCGCAGGGGCTGCTGCGCGTCGGTGGCCGGCGCCGGCACATCGGCGATTATCGTCTCCAGCAGATCTACCACGCCGATGCCGTTCTTGGCGGAGATTCGCGGCAGATCGGCAATCGGGGAACCAAGCAGCTCCGCTACTTCGCGCGCGACTTCATCGGGCTGCGCGGCCGGCAAATCAATCTTGTTGATGACGGGAATTATCTCGAGATCTTGCTCAAGCGCCAGGTAAACGTTAGACAGCGTCTGCGCCTCAATACCCTGGCTGGCGTCCACGACGAGGACAGCGCCTTCGCAGGCTTGCAGGGCGCGGCTCACCTCGTAAGTGAAGTCTACGTGCCCGGGCGTGTCAATCAAATTGATGGTGTAGTCCTGTCCGTCGCTGGCGGTGTAGAGCATGCGCACGGCGGAGGCCTTTATGGTGACGCCGCGTTCGCGCTCCAGCGCCATGCTATCGAGCAGCTGTTCTTGCATATCGCGCTCGCTCACCGTCTGCGTCAGTTCCAGCAGACGATCAGCCAGCGTGCTCTTGCCGTGGTCGACATGGGCGATTATGCAGAAGTTGCGGATTTGCGCGATTGTCATCGAGCCGCCAGTGTATACGGTGCAGTTATCCCATTATGAAGCAAGAGAAGCACTTGGAGTAGGGCAAGCTATTTTGGCGCCGCGTGCAGCGCGTCAATCTTGCGGCGTACCCGCGCGCCATTGTCGCCGATCGCCGACAGCCGCAGCCAAAGCAAGTACTCCACATTGCCCTTCGCGCCTGTGATGGGCGAGGGGATGACATCGGCGCTTTGCATGTCCAGAGTTTCGGCGAAGGCGACGATGTCTCGCAGCGCGCGGCGGCGCAGCGAGGCGGCGCGCACGATGCCGCCTTTGCCGACCTCGCCTTTACCGACCTCAAATTGCGGTTTCACCAGCGCGATTATGTCAGCGTCTTCGGATAGCCAGCGCTTAACCGCCGGCAGAATCAAACGGATCGAGATGAAAGACACATCAATCACCACCAGGGAAGGGCGCTCCGGCAGCGAACTCAGATGGCGCGCGTTTGTGCCCTCCAACAGGCGGACGCGATCGTCGACGCGCAAGCGATAATCCAGAAGGCCGCGGCCGACGTCGATGGCGTAAACGCGGGCCGCGCCATGCTGCAGCAGGCAGTCGGTAAAGCCACCGGTGCTGGCGCCGACGTCAGCGCAGACTTGCTTGTCCGCCTGGACGTCAAAGGCCTCCAGCGCCGCTTCCAGCTTAACGCCGCCGCGACCCACATAGCGGGGCTTGGCCTTGAGCGTGATCTCCGCGTCGCTTCGAACCATGCTGCCGGGCTTGTCGATGCGCCTGCCGTCAACCGTGACTTCGCCGGCCATGATCTGGGCCGCGGCCTTGCTGCGAGTGCCAGCGAGTTTCCTTTCCATCATTAAGCGGTCCAGGCGCGTCTTGCCGGCCATCGTCAGCCGCGCACCATCTCGATGGTGATGTCCGCGCTGGGCTGACCGGCGCCGAACTCAAAGACGTCGGCGAAATTGGGGATGTAGCCGTCGGCTTCGATTACAACGCTGTAGGGCGTATCAAAGGCGAGCGGACGAGCGAACTGGAAGTCCCCGTTGCGATCGCTTGTCGCCAGCGCCACCACTTGCTCTTGGTTCCAGACGAATTCGCTGGCGTCAAAGTCCTCGCTGATCAGCACAACCGACAGACTGGGGATCCCTTGTTGCGTTGCCGCGTCAACGACTCTGCCCGCGAGGACCGCGCCCTGGAATTCCGCAAAGCGGTCGATCGGCAGCTGGCCAATGCCCACGACCGCTGATTGCTCAAGCAGCAGCAAATCGTTCACCAAAAGCTTCAACTGATAATTCCCATCCGGCGGGCTGGGCAAAACAAGCGCAAAATCAGAACCGGATTCCGGCGCCAGCCAGGGCTGCGAGTAGCGGAAAAATTCCTGGCCGTCGACCAGCCAACTCGCCGTCCAGGGCGTGCCAACTATGATCTGCCGCCAATCAAACAGAGCAAAAAGCGCAGGAATCGAAGACGGATAGCTGGACGCGGCGGCGCCACCGCGAGCTGCCGCCAGCGAATCGGCGCCGGAAAAGCGCAAGTTGCTGAATACGCGCGGCAAGGGCGATCCTTGCTCGCCCGCGACATAGAAATCGGAGGTAGCCGAGAGCGCGCCTTCCACGTAGAGCTCCAGGCGATATTCGCCCGGCAGCAATCCGCCCGCCGGGTCAACGCTGATGACCTTGGAGCCAAAGGCCTCTTCTGACCACGTGTCACTCGTGCGAGCGAATTCGACGCCGGCGTAATACCAGATGGCCGACCAGGCGACGCCGGCAGACATATTGGCGTGGAGAAAGCGGGCGTAGGCGATATTGCCCAGCGGGACGATTGAGCCGTTTCCTATCAAATTGCCGGCTTGATCGAGCGTTCCAAAGACAATGTCGCTGAAGTGCGCCCGGTCCTCCGCTCCGCCGCCGATGACGATCTTCTGGCTGCCGGCGCCCGCGCCATTCACCAGCAGCGTGAACTCGTAAGCGCCGTTGGCCCAGGCTTGCTCGCGCGCGCCGATATACCACAGCCCGCGTTTGCCGCCGCTCCAGCGCACGGGCGGCAAGCTGAATGTCGTATCGGGTATCCCGTCTCGCGTCACTCGCAATTCGTAAACGGTGTCGGACGAGAAATTGTCGTAGTCGAAGAACAGGTAGAGATTTCGCGTATTGGCGGGCAGCGAGCCGACCACCGTAGACGGCATAGCGCCGCGAACCGACGGCGAGACAAAAACTCGCGACACACGCGGCGGACTCTGGGGCGGAGCGGAATCGCGCTCAAGCGAACTTGTATTCACGCGCAATCCCAGGCGAGCGCCACGAATCAGGTGTTGCGCCAGGGCAATCGGCCGCAGCGTGCTGATGAAGTCGCCCGTGGGCACGCAGCGATCGCTGCTGTTGACCAAGCCGTCGCTGTTGGTGTCGTTTAGATAGCGGCAGTTGGACGCCGCAGCCGGACCGGCCAGCGGCGCATTAGTGGGAATGCCGATTAGCTCGCCGCCGGTGTTGTAGGCGCCGCCACCGGCCATAGCGCCTGGAATCTCGGCGCGCGTCTTGAACCAGGTCCGCGAACCCGCTAGCGGCTCCGTCAGGAAAGCGGTCACAGTTCCGCGCGCGAAGGCGACCGGTCCGTTGCCGATGTCCGGATAACCAACTACGATCAGGTTGTCGTCTATGGATACGCTGTTGGAATCTCCTACCGCGACGAAGGGCAGCACCGGCAACTCGCCCTGGGCAATCAGCCGGCCGTCAAGCTCGCGCGCAATCCGAATCAGGGCGATATCCAGTCCCGCGTCCGCGCTAACGATGTCCGCTCGATACTTGGGAATCGGCGGTTCTTCCAGGTCCACATTGAGCGAGACGATGAGCGTGTCGCCACGGCACTGTCGTCCCGGCGCGACGCCGTTCGCCTTTGTGATTATCAGCCCGTCCGCGCTTATCAAGGTACCGGTGCTGACGCAGGTGACGACCAGGTTGTCGCCCTCGCTTTCAACCTGATAGACAAATACCGTCGCGCGCTTGATCCTGTCCAGGCCAAGGACCAGGCTGCCCTGCGCGGCAACTGACAGGTGCGGCAGCAGCAAGAGGACGGCGACAATTGCCGGCGTTATGGTCCTGATCGCTCGTATTTTCATCAGAATTCGAGCTTGTCTATGAAGCGGCGGAAGGTTTCCAGTTCACGCTGATAGATGCTCGATTCAGCGCGAAAAGATACGACGAAAGCTTGTCCGCGGCGGATTACAAGTATATCCAGGCCGTTGACGATGGCGGAGGCGCCTTCCAGGAATGGGCTGGCTTCCCGCGACACAAAGGTGTATGACATGCTGATTGCCTGCGAATCGTCGGGTAATCGGTAGCTATCATAGCCCAGGACCGAGTAGTCAATGAAGACTTGCGAGCGCTGCAAACTTAGATGATCGAGCAGGTTGCGCTCTGCGCTATCCGCGCCCACAGGCAGCGAGCGTAGTTCGATCGTCGTCTTAAAGCCGAGATGCGACATATCGCGAATTCGAAATACACTTTCTTCCGACTCATCAAGCAGCCAGCGCGCGGGATAGCTGGCGGTAATGCCGACCGAGTTATTGCTGTAAACGCTGGTTTGATTGAGCAAGCGGTCGCGCTGATTCACACCGAGCACGAGGCCGATAACAATCAACATATAACTGAAGGCTATCGACCAGCGTTGGCGCGGCGTAATCTGAACAGCGGGCGAGCGACCGGTTTCAAACGCCATGCGTTCCCTCGTTGCTCACGTAGGCTTCGCGCTCGAGGCGTTCCGAATTCGAGTAAAGAAAATAGGCTACGGCCACGGACACGGTAGCGGCGGCCAGAATAAACATCAGACCGAACAGGGGCCGGTCGGCGGCGCCCGCCTGGCTCAGCGGCCCGCTCATTAGCCCCGGCAGCAGCGCCTGCATGACGCCCGCGACCAGCGCGCCCGCAAGCAGATTGACCGGCAACACCAAGGGGAATGCGTCTGAAAAGTACGACTCAATGATGCCCAGCGCGATGAACAAGCTGGAAGTCGCTTGAATTGTAAAGCCGGACAGAATGTAGATCGCCGCGCTATTCCAGGTTGGCTCCCAGCGCCAGACCAGAACCAGACTCAAATAGAAGCTGTAGCCGACCGCCGAGGCCAGGGCGTAAGCCAGCGCGTCGCTGCGAACGCGCAGGGCCTGCGGGTAAATCAGATTGCGTAGAACTGCGAATCGTAGCCCAACGTCTATCAAGCCCGCTGTTAGCGTGTAGCCGATGATGCGCTGAAATACCGATTGCAGCGGCAACCACTGATCCAGCACGAAGAATGTCTCCACCAGCGGAAGCCCGATGGCGGAGGCGGTCAGCCCGGATACGACCGCAACGCCTATCAGTCGACGGCGAGGACGCTCAACGCGATTCTCTGGCAACACCGAAATCAGCAGCCACATACCTGCGGGGAGCGACGCCAGCAGCAGCAACAGCGCGCGATTGAAGTCCGCGTTTAGCGTTAAAGGCAGCGTCTCGCCCGCCAGCACCATGCTTCCGCAAACCGCCGACAGCAAGACAAACAGAATGGCCAGCCGTCTCCAAACCGGCAAAATACCATAGGACTCTGCAGCGCCAGTCTCCCGGAATTGTGGAATATCTATCATCTGCCGACCTGCTCCAACAAGGAAGGGAGAGACTACCGTTTATAATGTAGAGCTATGCAATCACGACTGTATTGTACATTGTCTGCGAATGCCGGGGAAAGTTGTGGCGGCGGCGCTGGGGAAAGAATCGGGATCTTGCGTCTCGCGACTTGCGTTATGCTGGCCCTGCTGTTGAACGGCTGTGGCGGCGGGACAGTTGAACTTCCCTGCTCGGCCGATGAACTGTGTTTGCGCTACGGCCTGAGCGCGGATATTCCAGTACTTGATCCTCATTATGCCGAAGCCGCGGAAGCCGGCATGGTTTTCCGCCAGATTTACGACACCCTGGTATATCGCGACGCCGACAGTCATGAATTCGCGCCGGGACTGGCGACTGACTGGGAGGTATCGCCAGATGGCCTGGTCTATACATTTGCCCTGCGAAGCGATGTGGTCTTTCATGACGGCAGTCGCTTTGACGCCGCCGCGGTAGGCCGAAATATTGAACGTATTTTTGATTCGGACGCGCCTCAATCGCAGGCGCGCGACCTGCTGGGGCCATTGACCCAATACGAAGTCACCGGCGACTATACGATTCGCCTGATAATGGCCTCGCCCTTTCCCGGCTTGCTCGACGGTTTGGCGCAGCCATACCTCGGTATCGCCAGCCCGGCGGCGCTTGACGCTCATGGCCGGTTGCGCTATCAATTCCATCAAGCGGGGACCGGGCCTTTCCGGCTGGACGAGTATCTTCCCGGCGAAAGAATCGCGCTGCGACGATTCGACGATTACCGCGTTGCGCCGGCGATTTACGCGCCGCTTACCGGCGACGAAATCACTCGCGTCGAATTTGCGCTAAGCGCCAGCCGCGGGGTCGATGCGCTGTCGGCGCTGAGCGACTCGCTCGATGTGCTCGACAACTTGTCGCCTGTCGATGCGCAAAATCTCGCGGGCAATAGCCGCGTTCAAGTGCTGCCGGTGGCTACCCCGGGGCTTTCCGTACAGTTTCTGTTCAATACAGCGCGGGAACACATCGACAGCCGCTCAGTTCGCCTGGCGCTGCTGCTGGCGACCAACCGCATCGCCATCAGCGACCAGGTGTACTTAAACTTCTCAGGGGTAGCCTGGGCGCCGCTCGCGACCAGCACCGGCTATTCGCATACCGGTTATGCGGACAGATTCGCTTACGATTTGGCGGCCGCCCAGGCCTTGCTTGCCGAAGCCGGCTACGGCGACAGCGACGGCGACGGCGTCGTCGAGCGAGCCGGCGAGCCGCTCACGCTGTCGATGGTGGTTCCACCCTGGGGCGGTCTGCCGGAAGTGGCCGCGATTCTGCAGCAGCAGTGGCAAGCCCTGGGCGTCGCGCTGCGGATTGAGCCGGTGCCTGGCCGCTCGCGAATGCGCAGCCTGATTCAGAGCGGAAACTACGATCTGCTTCCACTTGATCAGTACGGTATCGATCCGAATGCATTGGCCAGGCTGTTTCTCGAAAGTTCGTTTTACGCCGCGTCCCGAGCGCCAGATGAAGAATTGGAGAACCTTGCGCTCGGCATCATGCATACCTCAGAGGCCCAGCGCCGCCGAAACCTGGTCTATGACGCGCAAGCCCGCATCATGGATGAGGCGCTGATTCTGCCGATTCGGGAGGCGGTGCGACTGACGGCGGCGCGCGCTGATCTGCGCCATCTGCGCTTCGATGCCTACGGATTCTATCCGCTGCTCTTCAATACATCGCTTGCCGGCGCCTAGACCGTCACCGGGCGGAAATCCGCGTGCCGCTGGCCGCGCCAGCCACCAGCAAGTTAAGCAAGATGTCGCGGGCATTGCCGTTGGCGATTACGACTTCCAGGCCGGCCGTCGCCTGAACCAGGCCGATCATCTCGGTCACCTTTTGCTGCATGCCGCCGGTTACGTCTACGCCGCTTGATCCGCCCAGAAGCGGCGCGACTCCCTGAAAGGAATCGGGGGTGATCTTGGCGATAGCCGCGCCGCTATCGTCGAGAACGCCGTCGACATCGCCGAGGAGAATGATCCGCCGCGCTCGCAGCGGCTCAACCAGACCGGCAAACAGCGCTTCGGTCGACATGATAGCGCCGCCGATTCTGGAATCAAGCGCGATGTCGCCGTGGACCAAGGGCAAGAGCCCTTGCTCAAGCGCCAGCTGCAGCGGCGTTACAGACAGCGCGCTCAGTCGGCGATCGCGGGTGACAAGCATTGAAGAGGGTTGAAAACGCATGGCCGGCAAGCCGACCGCCAGAAATTCGCCCAAAATCAGTTGGCTGAGCTCAGTGGCGACCGCGCCGACCCGGGCGAAACCCAGCCGATCGTCGGCGGTATAGACTCCCTCGGCCGTATTGTATTGCTTCGCTTCAAAGTGGCCGAAGGAGCCGCTGCCATGGCCGACCACGATGCGGGTTTCAGGAAGAGCCGAAAGCAGCTCAGCCAACTGTCGCGCGATATTCTGTACGGTGGCGCGGCGGAAAGACCGCGCTCGACCTTTGTCCGTCACCAGCGAGCCGCCGAGCTTTATAAGAACTGTCATGACGGGGTCGCTTCGCCGCCTGCGGACGAGACGATGACACGCTTAGCGCCCGCCCGCAGCAGCGCCTGCTTGAGCGACGCTTGCGCGGCCTCAGACGTCAGCGCAATGACGACTCCGCCGCGGCCGCCGCCGGACAGCTTGGCGCCGAAGGCTCCCCCGCGCAATGCGGCTGCCACCAGCTTATCCAGCAAAGGCGATGACAGGTCCAGCGCCTGCAACAACGCGTGATTCCGCGTCATCAGCTGGCCCAACTGCAACTGATCTCCCGCCTCGAATGCCGGCCTGGCCCGGTCAACGAGCGCGCCGATGCGGTCAAAGAGCTTTTGAGTCCGTACCGGCTGCCGTTCGAATTGGTCGCGAAGATCAGCAACAGAAAGGCGTGTTGGCGACGGGACGCCAGTATCCGCAATTGTCAGCGTGGCGGGTTTACCGAACTTTAGAAAACTGATCGGGCGCTCCTTCATAAAATATACTGGTCGTTCGTATACAACTACTGAATTGTCGATGCCGCTGGGCGTACCGTGATGAAGCTTCTCGACTTCATACACGATTGCATTCAGATCAGCATCCGGTATTTCACAATCGAGCAGGGCGGCAACGCCTCTGGCCAAGGCGGCCGAAACCGCCGCGCCACTGCCCAAGCCGGCGGCGACTGGTATATCCGAACGGATAACCAGTTCGCCTTGCAGAGAATCGGCCGCCAGATAGCGAGCGGTTAACGTAATGGCTCGCATCAGCGGATCTGCGGAATCAGGCGCGTCCGGGCGCCAGAAAAATGGCGCGCGCTCCGCGTTAGCCGAACTTACCTTGAGAGGCGAGGCCGAGTGGTGAGCGTCAACACGCGCCCGCAGCTGCGACAAGGGCAGGGCAATCGCCGGCTGTCCGTATACGACGGCGTGTTCGCCAACCAGGATCGCTTTTGCGGACGCGCTGAGAGTGCTCGACATTATGTGTCACAAAATGTAAATAATCACGAAATAGCAGAGTGAAGCGATGACCAGTGTCAATTGCAGCGGTCGGTCGGTCAAGAGCACTTCGTCCGGCGCGCTGCCTTCGCCTTCAATGTGAATCAAGTACAGATAGCGGAATATCCCATAAATCACAATCGGCACGGTAAGCAGCCCGAAATTCTGGCCATTGCGAACCATCGTCGTAGATTCCACCGAGTAGATGATGTAGGTGATGAGCACGCATGTCGTAACGATCCGCAGCAGATCGTCCAATAAAGGGAGGCTGTAGCGCCTGAAGCTGGCGCGAGCGGATTGCGCCGCATCACCCAGCATTTGCAGCTCCTGGCGCCGCTTGCCTATGATCAGGAATAGCGCCAGCAATCCGGCGCAGGTCGTAAGCCAGGGCGAAAGCGTCACATCTATGACAACGCCGCCGGCCACGATGCGCAGCACGAATCCGGCCGACACCGCCATGATGTCAAGCAGAGCCATGTGTTTGATATAGAGCGAATACGCGACCTGCAGCAGATAATAGGCCAGCAGAACAACCGTCAGATCCCGGTCAAAGGCCAGCGCGCAGACCAGCGTGGCAGCGGCCAAAAGCGCGGCGGCGGCGCCGGCGGCGGGTACTGGAACCACGCCGGCGGCGATTGGGCGGCCCCTCTTGTCAGGATGCTGCCTGTCAGCGTCAATATCAACAATATCGTTGAAGAGGTAAATGGCGCTGGCCGCCATTATCAGCAGCGCGCTGCATGCGAAAACGCGACCTAGCGCTGTAATATCGGTGAGGCCGGCGTCAAAGACAATGGCCGGGAAGACAAACAGGACGTTTTTGGTCCATTGCCGCGGGCGCATCGAGATGAAAAGACCCTTGATAAGATACAAGCTGGTCTCCGGTATTCTTGCGCTGGACACGGGTTGCGTCGCGTCGATAATAGGATTGGGCAAGGTGTCCGCCGTGCAAAGGGATTTCAAACTGATGATTCCGAGCACAAACAATATAGCAAGAGCGCGCGCGCATTCCAATATTGCGTTCATCAAGTACTGGGGCAACCGCGACCACCGGTTGCGGCTGCCGGCCAATTCTTCGCTGAGCATGAATCTCAGCGAGTTGCATACCACCACCACGGTGCATTGGGTGCAAGTATTGGCCGGGGATACGCTGGAGATCAACGGGGCGCGCGCGGACACGGCAGCGCTTGACCGCGTGAGCGCGCATTTGGGACGAATCCGCCGGCGCTTTGGCATTCAGTCGTTTGCGCAGGTGTCTTCGACCAACAACTTCCCGATGGGAACCGGCATCGCGTCTTCCGCATCAGCCTTTGCCGCGTTGACGCTGGCAGCGGTTGCCGCCCTCGGCGCCGATATATCGGAGCGCGAACTGTCGACGCTGGCGCGGATGGGCTCTGGCTCTGCGGCCCGTTCAATACCTGCAGGCTTCGTCGAGTGGCATGCGGGCCACTCGCACGAGACGTCGTACGCCGAGACCTTCGTTCCGCGCGATTACTGGGATCTCGAGGATGTCGTCGCTGTCGTCAGCCGCCGGCATAAACGCATCGGCTCCAGCGCGGGGCATCGCGAGGCCGATACCAGCATTCTGCAATCGGCGCGAGTGACCGGGGCCGACCAGCGACTCGGCGATGTCAAGGCTGCGATCAAGCGCCGCGACTTCGACGCTTTCGCCGACATCGTCGAAGAAGACAGCAACCTCATGCACGCGGTCATGATGACCAGCCGCCCGCCGCTATTCTATTGGGATCCGCTCTCGCTGCGAGTGATGCAATCAGTGCGAAAATGGCGCGCTGCGGATGGACTGCGCGTCTGCTATACGCTGGACGCGGGCCCCAACGTCCATTGCATTTGTGAAGCGGCTGACGCGGCGGCGGTTGTCGCCAATCTCAAAGAGCTTTCGCAAGGCATTGAGATTCTGCGCGCCGGCTCCGGGCGCGGCGCCTTCGTCTTGCCTGCGATTGAGGACTAAACCAAGGCTTTCTTGCACAACTTGAACATTGCCCCGTATAATGTGAGCATATTGAAACCAGATCCAAGGTGAACGTCGATGCTGATGCCAGCTGCCGCCGCTAGTGACATCCTGCTTGCCATCGTCGCATTTGTAATCGTTCTTTTCCCGGCGATCATCATTCATGAGTTGGGGCACTTGTTCGCCGCCAGGCTGGTGGGGATCAATGTGCTGGAATTCGGCATCGGCTTTCCGCCGCGCCTGGGGCGGCTGTTCTTCTGGCGCGAGACCCAATTCACCATCAACCTGCTGCCGATAGGCGGGTTCGTCCGGCCCTTGGGCGAGGACATGATCGGCCCGGCGTCGGAAGACAAGGTGAAGCGGGACCGAGCCGACCTGGAACAACGCCGTCTGGCGGCCGAGCGCGCCCGGCTCGAGCGCGAGTTGCTGCGGCTGCGCGGAATAAAGGACCACGAAATGATGTCCGTCAGCGAAGCGCCCGCGCTCGGTCGCATCTTCTTCATGGCGGCCGGGGCACTGGCCAATTTCGCCACGGCCGTCCTTCTGTTTATCGTGGCGGCTTTATTTGGACTGTCCATGCCGGTCGGCGGTCTCAGCCAGATCGCAGCCATACCCGAAGGTTCGCTGTTTGATGGCGCGGGCGCGCAGGTCGGCGATGCCATCGAGCGCATCAACGGCGAACGCTTTGCCGATTTTGGCGCTTTCCATGATACTCTGGCTGCCTATTCGGGCGAGCGAATCACCTTCTCGCTGCTGCGCCGGGAAACAGACGAATCCTACGCCGTCACCGTCAAACCGAACTTTGCGGGGCGCGCCGGCGCGGTTCAGATACTGGGCGTACTGGAAGGCTCGCCGGCGGCGGAAGCCGGCATTCTGCCCGGCGACCTGGTGACGCGGGTCAACCACAATTTGATACCCTCATCCGGCGACCCGGCGCTTGCGCTAAAGGAGGCCGCGCGTGAAGCGGAGGGCAGGCCGCTGCCCTTGACGGTCTACCGCGAGCGCGATGATGAAAGCGCTGAAATCGTGCAGCTGGTTGTGACGCCGCGCGTGAATCCGCCGGAAGGGGAGGGCAGACTGGGCATGGCTATTCGCTCTCAGATCGCCTTGGGCGAGGGTACGCGCTTTGCCAATGCCGGTTACATTCATGAATCAGTGCCTCAGAGCATCCCGGACGCCGTCGCCTACGGCTTGCGCACGACCGCGGAGACCTTCAGCGTTATTGCCTCGGTGCCCGGTCGCTTGCTTGATGGTTCGCTCAGCGGCAAGGACGCGCGGCCTATCAGCATCATCGGCATCAGTAAGATTGGCGGCGAGTTCCTGCAGCGCAGTTTGCAAGAAGGCCCCGGCTTGATGCTGCATTTTGTGGCGCTGATCAGCATTTTCCTGGGCATCAGCAACCTGCTGCCGATTCCCGCTTTGGATGGCGGGCGTATTGTCTTTGTGCTTGTTGAGATGCTGCGCGGCCGACCCGTTAACCCGAAAACCGAGGCGCGTATCCACCAGATTGGCATCGTCTTGCTGCTGATTTTGGGCAGCCTGGTCATGATATATGACCTAATCAACCCACCCAGCATCTCATGATCGAGATTGACGAAGATCTGCTGGGGTCAGACGAAGCGCCCTTCGAAAAACCCGCGATTGACGACGTCGCGCGGGCGTTGCGTCAGGTTGATGCGGCGCCCGGGCGATCGCTTTCGCCCACGGTTGTCTACGGCCTCAGCGACTTGTCCGTTTCTGACCGGCGGACTATAGCGACTGATTGGGCCGGGCTGACGCCAGAATCCCGCCGACGAGTCTTGCGTTCGCTAACTGAAGCGAGCGAGGCCATGTTTGAATTAAACTTTCGCGAGATCGCCATACTCGCTCTGGACGACGAGGACAGCTTGGTCAGAGTTGCGGCTATAGAGGTCTTATGGACGGACGAGACCCCGGCTACCATGCGCCGGCTAATGTCGCGCGCGGCTGACGACCCGGCGCCCGACGTTCGCGCGGCTGCGCTAAAGGAACTGGGACGCTTCATTCTGCTGGGGGAATACGGCGACATCGCCGAAAATGCCGCCAAAGAAGCGCAAGATCTCGCCTTGCGGGTCCATTCCGATCGCAGCCAGCCGCTGCAAGCCCGGCGGCGGGCGCTGGAAGCCTTGAGCAATTCCAGTCATCCGGCTGTTGAGCGTTTGATCCGCGTAGCCTATGCCGATGGCAACCACGAGCTCAAGATTAGCGCGATATTCGCTATGGGGCGGACTTGCAGCAAAGCCTGGCGCGACATCTTGCTGGAAGAATTGGACAGCGCCGACAGCGAGTTGGTCTATGAAGCGGTGACCGCCTGCGGGCAGATCCAGTTGGATGAAAGCGTGCGGCGAATCGGCGAATTGGCAATCAGCGAAGACCGCGAGATTCAGCTCGCCGCCATTTGGGCGCTTGGCGAGATAGGCGGCAAGCATGCCTTCGATATTCTGACAAGTCTTGAGGAGATAATCGAGGATGAGGAAGCCGCCGCCATCGTTGACGAGGCCCTGGACATGGCAGGATTCAGCCGAACATTCGCTGCCCTGGGCCTGGACTTTGACGACGACTAAGCGCCAACGCGAAGGCGCTACTGCGCAAACATCGTCTGCATCTTCATAGCCAGACCCATATCGCCCATGATCTTTATTTTTCCAGTCATAAAGGCCTGCATCGCGTTCATTTGCCCAGTGGCTACCGCGTGCCAGTCGTCTGCCGTCGCTTTGACCGTCATAGCGGCGTCGCTCTGCGCGCCCTCTCCCGTTTCCGCGCTGCCGTCGGCCACCCTAATCCAAAAGCTGCCGCCGTTGTCGCCGCTCAGGTCAAAGGCAATTGTGGCGTTGACGCCAGCGGCCTTCTCAGGAATGAAGCGCTCCACCATCGCCGGAAATATGCTTCTAACTTCGTCAGCTGACGCCATGATTTACTCCTCTATATGATGTCGCGAATGCGAATACTGAGTCAGTATACAAGTGTTCAGGGGAAGTCCCAAGTGATGTTTATGAGGCTTCGCGTTGCGCTAATGACAAATTGCCCTCTGTTTCTCGCGTTTTTTGCGCTTTGCATTTGCGGCGCGGCGCTTGGCGGCTGCACAGTTTCGCGTCAAACACTCAGCCAACCGAATACGCGCGGCGGAGACACGACGGTTGCCGATGGTTCTCTGAATGTCCAGTCGGCGCCGGAGGATGCCGACAGCGGTGGTGAAGCGCCTGCGCCAGCGGTGACGGCTCTACCCGCCGCGCAACCAACAGTTGCCGCCCCCGCCAATGAGAGCGCGAACAGCTTGGCGGCGGGCCCTGAACCCCGGGCCACCGCCCTGATTTCGTCGCATCGGGTCATAGCAGGCGATACGCTGACGCGAATAGCCGAACGATACGGCGTCTCGGTGGCGTCGTTGCTGCGGGCTAACGATCTGCCCAATCCCAACCTGCTTTACGTTGGTCAGACAATCACGTTGCCGGCCGCTCCCGTCGACTATACGCCGGCTTTTCACATCCTGCCGGACTCCTTGCTTGTGCGTTCCATAACCGCAGGCGACTTTGATATTGACGCTTTCATCAATTCTTACGAGGGCGCTCTCAAAGATATGACGGTGCATTTGAACGAAACCCGATTCGACGGGACCAGCAAGCCTGGCCGATTCAGCGCCGGCGACATCATAAAACGGGTATCGCTTGAATACAGCGTTGATCCGCGCATTCTCATCGCGGTGCTCGAATACGCGGCTGGCATGCTGACGGAGAGCGCGCTGGATGAAGAAACGCTGCTGTTTCCGCTGCGCCAGCCGGACACAATCTACAGGCTGCAACGGGCGGGATTGTATAATCAAGTCAGTTGGCTGGCTGATCAGCTCAACCAGGGCTATTACGGCTGGAAGTATCGCGGCGAAACAGTACTCGAGCTTGAGGATGGCAGCCGCCTCCTTTACGAACCGAACTTGAACGCTGGCACGGTGGCGGTTCAGCATGTGCTGGCGCAGCTGCCGAGCGTTGCGGATTGGCGGCAGGCGAGTAGCGAAGCGGGAATAAATGAGACCTATCGGCGGTTATTTGGCGACCCGCCGCAACTGGCCCATGAAACAGTCCCGACTGAATTGCGGCAGCCCGAGCTGACCTTGCCCTTCCCGCGCGGGGATGTTTGGCGCTTCACCGGCGGCTTCCACGGCGGCTGGGGCAACGGCAGCGCCTGGGCCGCGGTCGACTTTTCGCCGCCGCGGAGCGCGGGCCAGGGCGGCGCCTGTTTCACCGCAAATTATCCGACAACGGCAGTGGCGCGCGGCGCGGTCGCTCGCTTGGACGAAGGCGTCGTAATCCTGGATCTGGACGAAGATTCGGACGAAGGCACCGGCTGGACCATTCTGTATCTGCATATTGATCACAGCGATTTGCTTGAGGAAGGCCAATTGGTCGAAGCGGGCAATATCCTGGGCTACGCCTCCTGTCTGGGCGGTGTGACCAACGCCACGCATCTGCATATCGCGCGGCGCTTCAATGGCGAGTGGCTGCCGGCCGATTGCAACCGCTGCCCGCCCGGCGTCAATGTCCCGCCCTTTGTGATGAGCGACTGGAAGGTGGTCGGCCTGGCCAGCCAGCTGTACCAGGGTTTCATGGTCCATCAGCTGGACAATCGAAGCGCGGTAGCCGAGCAGGGCAGGTACACCGCAGTCAATGAAATATCATGGTGATGTCATTCCGGGCGTCTTTCCGCGAGGTTGCACTTTGTTTCGTATCCTCCTGCTCGTGACCTGCCTGGCTTGCCAATGGCGCGAGACCATGCCGATTTTGGCGCAAGCGCGGTCATCCGCCACACCCGTAGCGGCGGTGATCATACCGCCGACGCCGGAGGGCCAGGCGCCGCCTACCGCGACCAGCTCCCCGACTGACAGCCCAACTCCGCCGCCAGCCGTACGCTTGCGCGCGCGCTCTACAGCCGGAAACATCAACGTTCGGGCGCTGCCGAGCCTGGAGAGCGAGATTCTGGGGATCATCGCCGACGATACGGTATACCAGGTCTTGCGCAACTATTTTCGCTGGTACGAATTCCGCTACGACGCGTCGCCAAATGGACGAGGCTGGGTATACGGCGATCTGGTTGAAATCATCGGGGACCGCTCGCTCATAGAAGTCGTTGAGGCGGCAGCCGACATCGAGCGACCGGGCCAAGCAGTTGATCTGCTGTCGGGCAACGTCGCAGAAGCAGCCGACCGCACCATCGCAATTTCGACCGTTCAGGCCGATTCCGCCGAGTCTGTCGAGCTAGCCGTAATAACGGCGCTGCCGACATTTACGCGGCCGGCGCCCACACCGGCGTCGATTGCTGACCAAATCCAATTCGCGGCCGGTATTCAGAACTCGCTGCCGGAAATACCGCCAATCTTGCCGATTGCGGTCCTGGGGGGATTAGGAATTCTAGGTCTTCTGATCAGCGCGATCAGACGCTAGTTCATTGCCCGGCAGTCAGGTCCCTAGTAGCTGCAGCAAGTACCGCAGCCCTGGCTGTCATCGGCAGCTTGCTCCTCGCCCGATTTGAACGAGTGCCCGCAACCACAACTGGAGACTGCATTGGGGTTGTCAATCTGGAAGCCTCCACCAATCAGGCTGTCCACATAGTCAATGCGCGCGCCGCGCAAATACGCAAGGCTGGTGGGGTCAACCAGCAGTCGTACGCCGTCGCTGTTCACGACGGTGTCTCCTGCTTCCGGCATCTCCTGAAACGCCATGCCGTACTGCAGCCCGGAACAGCCGCCGCCAGTAACAAACACGCGTAAGGCATGACTGGGAATATTGCGTTCTTCCAGCAGATTGCGGATGATCGAAACTGCCGCCGGTGTGACATTCAAGATTGCATCATCTGTCATCACTTCAACGGGCTGCTGTTCGGCTAGTACCATCATGAACCCCTTCTTCCTTTGCGACCTGACGCAATTTTAGCACACTAAAACCGGCGTGTCAATTTTTCCTGGCGGAAAGCTGCGATACACTTCTTCCTTCCGCGCTGGACACTTGCTGACCACTTAAGCGCAAATTGGCGCAGCCAGCGCCAGCACTGCCGCGACTTAACAGAAAACGCTTGCAAACTCGGCGACATATCGTTTGCCCGTATACGGTACGGACACTATACTGACAAACGATAATCAAGCGCAAGTCAACGTACAGACAAAGTCTTGGAGGGCCGAATGCTCAGGATAATGAGGTTTCACATATTGCTGCTAATTACAAGCCTTTTCTTGCTGTCGCTGTCTCCGTTAGCAGCCGTTGCCCAGGGCGCGACCGCCCACGTAGTCGTCAATACGTACAGGCTGAATGTACGCACCGGCCCGGGTGTTGGCCACGCAATAATAACAGATGTGCCCGGCGGCTCCGAGTTCCCGGTTACGATGCTATCCGTCGATCGCAAGTGGTACGAGGTCACGGGCAACTTCGGCAAGGGTTGGTTGCATTCGGCGTACGCCGTGCCGCGGGGCGACTTCTCGAGCGTGCCCTGGGCGGGCGCGCCGTCCAACCTCGGCGGCGGCACAGCTGATGCAACGAGCAGCGCGGCTCGGCTCGTCATAAACACTTCGTACCTGAACGTACGGACCGGACCGGGCGTCGGTCACAGCATCCTCACAACGCTGCCCGGCGGCACAGTGGTGGCAGTCGTAGCGAGAGACTATGGCCGAGTGTGGTACCAGGTCAAGACCTCCGCCGGCAATGGCTGGGTCAATACGCGTTACACCGTGGGCCGCGGCGATTTCTCCGCGGTGCCAACCGTGGGCGCCCCGGCGCCGGCCCCTGTGCCGGCTGGCCAACCGACTATCCCGGAGGGTACGCCGCACCTGGTCGTCAATACGTCGTACCTCAACGTACGGTCTGGTCCAAGCGCCAGTCACGACATCGTAATGACTGTGCGGGGCGGCACGAAGCTGCCGGCTCTGGGTATCGCGCCGGGCCTCGTCTGGTATGAAGTTGCTACCACCGCCGGCAACGGCTGGGTGAATTCCCGCTATACGGTTGGACGCGGCGATTTCTCGGGCGTCAAACGCTATCAGAACCAGGACCCGCTGCAGGGTGATACGCCGCGCGCTGTGGTTAACACGTCGTATCTCAACGTCCGCATGGGTCCCGGCACCAGTCACAACATCATAACTGACGTGCCCGGCGGCACGACGCTGCCGGTGCTCGGCAAATCGGCTGACGGCAGATGGTTCCTGGTCGAAGGCGACTTCGGGCGGGGCTGGCTGCGGAATCGTTACGTTGCCTTCCGCGGCGACTATAGCCAGGTGCAGCTGGCCGGTTAGGGGCGATTCTGTTCAATTCACCTTCTCAGACTTACAATACACCCTGTCGACAAGGCAGGGTGTTTTGATTGGAGCAGCCAATGACAGACGCTGTAGAACGGATGAAATTAGTTGGCAAGCGCGTGCAGGACGCGGGCGCGCCGACATCGATCTTTGGCAGCGCAGCCGCCCTGGCGCAGTCTGTCGAAACCGAGGAACAGTTCCGCATCAGCGTCTATCCGATCATCTGCGCGCCTTCCCCGAATGTCGCCATGGGGCTCGCCGCTTGCCTCGCGTACCTGTTGGAGCAGTATCCCGATACGAAAACCTATCGCTGTTTCGCCAGATTTGACGCCGACGACGCAAACAGTGAGATGTCCGAATCCGACTATCAATTTGAAATCGGCGACTGGGAATTGGAAGGGCTGGCCGACAACGTTGCGCTCTATGGCCGGCTTGAGGTTGATGCTGATGGCTACAGGCTCGATCTGCTATTGGACAGTGGTCTGCTGGATGATGAGCGCGAACCGCGCGAATTCGCATTTCAATACGAGTCTCTGGCGGAGGCGGCGCTTGACTTGCCGCGTGTAGCAACGCAGCTGATCGAAGCCTTGGCCGGGCCGAATTATGAGCGGGCGATTCTGGATTACACGTCAACGGGCCATGATGAGCAGGCTTTGGCGCGCCTGCTGGAGGGAGTTTTCTACTGGAATCTGGATGTTTATCTGAGCTTCTGGGATGTCGAGTGGCTGCAGGAAGACCGGCTGGAACAGTTTCGCGAAGTCGCCGAATTAGGCGCTGCCGGCGACAGCGAATTCGCCGACTGGTGCCTGGGCATGATGACAGCGCAGGTCATGCAGGCGGGAATGGCGGACCTGGGCGAGGCGCTATTGCCGGAGATTCCACAGGTGTTTGCTACTGACGCGCGCTCAGCGGCGGGGGCGGCGGCCGCGGCCGACGGGATAGCCAACCTGGGCTTCAGCGGAAGCGCCATCGACCTAGTAGAGCAGTACCTGGACCGGGAAGTCGGCGCCGGTGTGTGGAGCCGCGCGATCGAGATTCAATTGGATGCGGGGCAGATACCGAGCGCCATCGATACCTGCCAACGCGCGCTCGAGAGCGGAGTGGAGCATCCCGCCCTTTATTGGCAATATGCCCAGATTCTCATAAACGCGGAATCCCACGAGTGGGAAGTTGAAGCTTTGCTCCTGGTGGATCCCGAAGAACTCGACGAAGCGGAGCAGATCCCGGCCGAGATTGCGCAGGCGCTGAAGTCGCATTTGGAGCTGGCGCCGGAAAACCTGCGCGCGCTGCAGCTGGCGCTGACATACATGATTGATCTGGGCGACGCGGCGCTATGGAGCTACTTTGAGCGTCTGGCGCGCAATGATACGCATGGAGAATATGCCGGCGACATCATTGATCGCCTGCTGGATTTGCCCGATCATGATCGCGCCTACGATGTTCTCAAGGACGCTACCGACGCCAATCCCTATGCCCATGTCTTCCTGGCGCAATTGGCTTTGGCGGACGAAGATCATGCGCTCGCCACTGAAACCGTTCAGGCCTGCCGCGCGCAGCTGGCCGAATTGGACGACTTGCTGGAAATCGAGCTTCAACGGCTTGAACTCAGCGCGAAGCTGCCGGGGTTTGAAGCCTCGTTTGCTGAGATCAAGCTGCTGCTCGGCAGCAACAGCCAGGTTACGGAAGAGCAGGTCGATGCGCTGGAGCGCGCCGTCGACATCGCGCCAGGCATGGTTGATCTCTACATCGCGCTATCCCGCTGCTACCTGTCATGGCAAGACCTTGAAAGCGCGCAGGAAGTGCTCAATGACGCCAGGCAGCGCGCGGGGGACGCGCCGCAAATCGAGTTGGGGCTGGCGCGTATTCTATGGACGCAAGGCGAACGCGAACAGGCGATCGGCCGACTCAACGCCGGCCTGGACGCCTTTCCCAGTGATATCCACCTCCTGGCGCAGATGGCCAATTATCTCATCGCCAATGATCAGTTGGAGGATGCCCGGCCATTTATTGTTCGCGCGGAAACCATCGCCCCGTCTCATCGCGCCATTTGGCGGGTGCGCCACCTGGTAGCGCAGAAAATGGCGCAGTGAGCTCAGTCCAGGACGACAGGGTTGACTTGCCCGGCGCTGCGATCCGACAGCTCGGCGCCGAAACGCGACAGGTCCGGCGCGGCAAACCGGGCGATCACCAAAACTTGCGCGTCAAAGGTTTCGTCCTCAATCACGCCGCCATGCGCGCCGATTAGCAGCTTGGCGGTTTTGTAGAAGGAGTAGGGCATTTCGATGCCGACCACCAGTCTGTCAACCTTGAACTCCGACTGCAAGTGAGCCAGCGCCTCTTGAGCGGACTCGGTATAAGCCCGCACGAGCCCGCCCGTGCCCAGCTTGATGCCGCCAAAAAAGCGAACCGTCACCAACACGATATCGCCGATACCCGAGCCGCGCAGAACCGCCAAAGTCGGGCGGCCGGCGGTACCGCTCGGCTCGCCGTCATCGCTCATGCCCTCCGTGACGGTTTGCCCGAAACCGACGCGGAAGGCGTAAACATGGTGATTGACCTTGGGGAACTCTGCCCGCGACGCGGTGATGACCTCGCGGGCCTGGTCGACCGTCTGGGCCAGGCTGACCGTCGTGACGAAGCGAGACTTCTTGATGATGATCTCGCTGCGGGCCGACTCGGCCGGAATCAAGTAGGGCGGGTTCATGGCTGACGCGGATTTCGACACAGCGGCGCCTTTGGTTGGTTTCGCGCGACAAGGGGGGATCGCGGGTGGAATAAGGGATAGAGCAACTTTAACTCTTTATACATCTGTTTCTATAGGGTTAAGTGCCGCTTGTAATGGATGCCCCCAATTGGCTGACTTGGCGAAAGCGCTATGCCGCCAACCCAGCGACTAAGCGCAGGGAACAGTCGTACAGACCAGTTTGCGCCGCTTCGGCCCATCCAGTTTCAGGAGCAAAATCCGCTGCCACGCGCCCAGGAGCAGTTTGCCGTCAACAATTGGCAGACTCAATGACGAAGCACCGAAGGCGCCAAGAATATGCGCTTCGGCATTGGGATTGCTGTGCCTACCGTGCTGGGAAGGACCCAGGTCTGACAGCAGGCTTTCCGCCACGCGCTCTATGTCGTCGAAGAGATCGCCTTCGCTTTCACCAACTAGAAGGGCTGCGGTTGTATGGAGCACATTAAAGACCGCCACGCCATTTTCTGTCATTCCGATCAGGGAATGGCAGGCCGCGGTTACATCCAGCACTTCTGTCTTTCGGCTGGTTGCGATGATCGTTTGCATTGGCATAATCGCCTGGTCATGTCCGCCTTTGTTGACGGTAGAGAAAAGCCTCAGCCAATCGAGGACTGAGGCTCTTGTGCCCCATAGGAGACTCGAACTCCTGTTTTGGCCTTGAGAGGGCCACGTCCTGGGCCGCTAGACGAATGGGGCTTGTCGATTATTTTAGACAATTTTGCCTGGCCGGTCAAGACGGCGCCAGAAATCCAATCCGCTCTTGCGCCAGTTTGAGCGTATCTTCGGCGATGTCGGCGGCTTTTTCGCGCCCAACCTTGAGCACGGAATCCAGGTAGCCGGCCTCGTTCATCAATTCGTTGTAACGGGCTTGCAGCGGTTCCAGCGTGGCCACGACGCAATCCGCGACGCCGCGCTTGAGGTCGCCGTAACCCTTGCCGGCAAAATGCGATTCGATCACTTCGCGTGATTCGCCGGTGATGGCCTGATAAATCGTCAGCAAGTTATTCACGCCGGCGCGCTCGCGTTCGTCGCTGAAGCGGATCTCGCGCTGCGAGTCGGTTACGGCGCGCATGATCTTTTTGCGCGCCTTCGAGAGATCATCCAGCAGGTAGACAGCGTGATTCTCCGAGTCGTCGCTTTTGGACATTTTGGCGGTAGGATTATCCAGGCCCATGACGCGGGCGCCGGCCTTGGGCGTCATCACCGAGGGCAAGGTAAATGTATCGCCATAAAGGTGATTGAAGCGCTGCGCCAGGTCGCGGGTGAATTCCAGATGCTGGCGCTGGTCATCGCCGACCGGAACCAGTTCGGCGTGATACAGCAGAATATCGGCGGCCATCAAGCTGGGATAATTCAGCAAGCCCGCGCCGATGGACTCCTGCGCCTGCCGGGCCGATTTGTCTTTGAATTGCGTCATGCGGTTCAGCCAGCCCAGCGGCGCCATACAAGTCAACATCCAGGCCAATTCGGAATGGGCCGGCACATGCGACTGCACAAATACCGTCGAGACTTCCGGGTCGATGCCGGCGGCGATGTACATAGCGGCGCTTTCGCGCGTCTTGCTGCGGAGCTCGGTCGGGTCTTGCTCGGCGGTAATCGCGTGCAAGTCCACCACGCAGTAGAAGCAGTCATAGTCGCTCTGGACTTCCACCCACTGTTTGAGCGCGCCCAGATAATTGCCGATGGTCAGGTTTCCCGAGGGCTGAATGCCGGAAAGCACGCGCGGTCTGCTGTTGGTAAGCTCAGCCATCATCACTCCCTGGTTGCGCTGGCGTAAATAAGACGCGAAGATTTTAGCACCGCGCTGCGGACGCTACAACGATAATCCTGCCTGCCCTAGCGTTCCTTCAAGGCGCGTTCGATCTGGCGGTTGGCGTCGCGCCTGGCCAAATCTGCGCGCTTGTCATACTGTCGCTTGCCGCGGGCGACGCCGATCTCGACTTTGGCGCGACCGCGTTCAAGATAAACCTGCAGCGGAATGGCGGTCATGCCGTTTTCGCGCAGCCTGGTGATAATCCGGTTGATTTCGCGGCGATGCAGCAGCAGCTTGCGCGGCCGGCGCGGATCGCTGTGGCCGAAGTTGCGCGCGTCCTTGTACGGTGCGATATGCGTATTCAGCAGCCACAGTTCCTGATCCCGCTCTTGAACGTAGCCATCGCCAATGCTGACGTTGTGATTGCGTATCGACTTGATTTCGGAGCCAAGCAGCACCAGCCCGGCATCATATCGGTCCGTGATGTGATAGTCGCGGTTGGCCTTGCGATTCTTGGCGATTACTTTTCGGCTGCTCATGACGCCTATGATATGGGGCGACCTGCGTCCCGGCAACGGGCAAGCGCGATAATCTATGCCATTGGCGCAAGATTCATGACAAGGGCTGCCAGGCGCGCTGGAATTCTTTGGCGTCGATGGCTTCGTCCAGGTATTGCTGAACGACGTCCACCGAAACGCCAATGATTCGCAAACTGGCGCTGTCGTCATCGCAATTCAGTAAACCGGCGGCGACCGCCTCGGTATCTTCGGGGATTAGGTCGGCCTGGTCAACCATCGTATTGATGACTTGATTCAGCCGGGCGTTGAATTCGAGGCCGGGCACGGCACAGATCTGGATGACAATCGTATCGCCCAGTTCTGTGCTGTGTACTGCGCTGGCGCGGCGGTCGACTTCAAAGTCACTGATGCTATCCGCCACAGCGCCGACAAATTCCGACAGCGGAGTTGACGTCTCGTCCGGCGCCGGGCTGAGCTCGACCGCAGTGGTCGCCGCATCGGTCGATGCTGCGGTCGGCGCCTGCGTAGCGGCCGCTGTCTCTTGATCGGCCGCGGCTTCCGCATTCGACTCCATAGTTGTCTCCACGGTCGCCAGGTCCGTCGGCGGCGCGGTGGCTTCCGCCGTGTATTCGGGCGTCGACTCGCTGGCGCCGGTTGCTGAGGCTGCCGGTCCGGCTGTCGGCGCTGAAACGACTATGATCTCCGCTTCGGGCGACGGCAGGATTCCCGACAAAATCTCGGCAATATCAATGGTATCGGAGGCGACGAGCGCTATCCCCGCCGCGACAATGAACAGGACGACAGCAAGTATTACCGCGCCCTGACGACCGCCCGACGATCCGCCATCGTCCGCGCTCTCAAACTGCAGGTCATCCCAATCATCAATGGCGCCCTGGGAGTCCACTGCGGTTTGCGCGGATATGCTCTCAAGGCCATCTATCGCCAGAAAGTCCGGATCTCTCGACTGTATCTCCAGCACATCGTCTTTGAGCTCGCTGGCGCCGGGATATGCTGGATCCAATTCCAACACGCGATCAAGCGCCAATTGCCCGATTGAGCGATCGCGCAGCGCGTGCGAATACACCCACCACAGCGCCGGGTTCTTGGCATCCGTTTCCAGCAGCGGCGCCAGCAACTCTTGCGCTTGTTCCAGTTGGTCAGCTTCGATCAGTTCATACGCGCGCTGCAGAACTGCATTGTTTGCATCACTCATACGGGTCCTTCGGGGAAACCAGCCCACGGGTCCGGGCTGCTGATGTACACATACCGACGCCGCCGACTGGCGCTACACGGCGCTCCAAATCAGGCTAATCCGTTTCCACTAGGCAGTGTACAGCCGCACAAAACCGCGCGCAACAAAAAAACCCGCCAACCGCAGCGAGCTTTTCCGTCGATTGCCCTGAAGAGGACTCGAACCTCCACCCTGTTAAGGACACGGCCCTCAACCGTGCGCGTCTGCCAGTTCCGCCATCAGGGCTCTCGGCTCACCAGTATAAATTCTTCACGGAGATTGTCAATGCCTGCGGCTCTAATTCGCCTTGAGCAAGCGCCTTTCCTGCCGTATGATACGGCTTGCTTTAAAATGCATGACACTCTGCAGAAGGCTTGTCATCAATGCGTATTGCCCTTGACGCGATGGGAACCGACAGTCGTCCGTTAAGCGATGTGGCCGGCGGCGTGCTTGCGGCCAATGAGTTTGGCGACACGATCGTACTGGTTGGTGATCAGCCGCGGATTGAAGCCGAGCTCAAGAATCACGAAGTCAGCGCCGGGCATATCGAAATCCTGCATGCGCCGGTCGACATCGCTATGGACGCCAAGCCTACCGACGTCTTGAAGTCGGCGCCGACCTCTTCCATTCACATTGCTCTGGACGCGGTAAAGAAGGGTGAAGTGGACGCCTTTGTGACCATGGGCAATACCGGCGCCGTTCACGCCATTGCCACCCTGAAGACGCTGCGGCGCATTCCCGGCGTCAAGCGCCCGGGTCTTTCGGCGCTGTTTCCGGTGAATAACCATCGCATGATATTTCTTGATGTCGGCGCCAACACTGACGTCAAGCCGGAGTGGGTGCGGCAGTTCGCCCTGATGGGCAGCATTTACGCCCAGCTGGTGCTCAATTGCCCCAAGCCGCGGATTGCGCTGCTCTCCAACGGCGCGGAAGCCACCAAGGGTAATCTGCTGATACGGGAGGCGGCGGATATGCTGCGCCGCAGCAGGATGAATTTCGTCGGCAATGTCGAGCCGGTGCAGCTGATGTCGTCGGTTGCAGATGTGATCGTGATGGACGGCTTCGTCGGCAATATCGTGCTCAAGATGTTCGAGGCGACCGCGCACTATGTGGCCACGCTGATTCGCCAGGAATTCCGCAATGACGCCATTTCCATGGTCGGCGGCGCCTTGGCCAGGCCCGCCTTCAACCGCATCCGCCGGCAAGTCGATACATCGGAGATCGGCGGCGCGCCCCTTCTGGGCGTCAACGGTGTTGTCATCATTGGGCACGGTCAGAACTCGGCCATCGGCATCAAGAACGCGATCAAACAGGCGCGCACTGCCGTCAAGGAGAATGTCATCGGCGCCATCCGCAGCGGCATCGCCCAGGAGTCGCAATGATCCAGAGCGCAAAACAATGGAATTAAGACGGAAGGGCCGCAAGCGCGTCGTGATTACAGGCTTGGGCGTCGTCTCCCCACTGGGCGCGAAGTCCGAATTCTGGGCGGCGATTCAAGCGGGGCAATCCGGCATTCGCAAATTGCGGAATATCGAGACGGCGCACCTTGATGTCAGGATCGGCGGCGAAGTTCGCGGCTTCGATTCTTCCGACTACATACCGCGCAAGCAGGCGCGGCGCATGGGACGGGCGACGCAATTCGCCATAGTCGCCGCCATGCAAGCGGTGGAAGACGCCGGCTTGACAGTCGACGAGCTACGAGACATTGGCGACCGCGTCGCGACGATCATCGGGACGACGCTGGGCAGTTACGAAATCGGCGAGGCCGGCATCCATAGCTGGCGCAAATCCGGGCACAAGCGCGCCAATCCCATGAGCATTGTAAACGCCCTGCCCAATATGCCGGCGCATTATGTCAGCAAAATGCTGGCGGCGGTCGGTCCCTTGATCACGCCCTCCGTGGCCTGCGCCACCGGCATCCAGGCGCTGGGCGAAGCCACCGACTTGATACAGCTCGGCAAGTGCGACCTGGCCATCGCCGGCGCCCTCGACGCCGTCATGTTCGATTATATTCTGGCCGGCTTCAGCGCCACGCGGGCGCTCACGCGCGACTTCAATGACGCGCCGCAAGAAGCCAGCCGCCCCTTCGACGCAGACCGCTCCGGCTTCGTGCTGGGTGAAGGCGGCGGCATCTTCGTCGTCGAAGACCTTGAACACGCCCTGGAGCGCGACGCGCCGATTTACGCGGAGATCCTGGGATATGCCGCGTCGTCTGACGCTTACCATGTGGCGGCGCCGGATCCCGAGGGCGGCGGCGCCAAACGAGCCATGCAGTGGACACTTGATGACGCCCGGGTCAACCCGGAGGAGATCGAGCATATCAACGCGCACGGGTCTTCGACTCAAGCCAACGACGCCATCGAGACAGCGGCAATCAAGGCGGTCTTCGGCGAGGCTGCCTTTGGCATACCGGTGACCTCGACCAAGAGCATGATCGGTCACGCCATGGCCGGCTGCGGCTCACTGGAACTTGCCGCATGCCTGATGACCTTGCAGCTGGAAGTGCTTCATCCGACAGTAAACTATCGTAGGCCGGACCCGGCCTGCGACCTCGATTATGTGCCCAATTCGGCGCGCGATGTGCCTGGGATCAGCACGATCATGTCCAACAGTTTTGGCCTGGGCGGGCAGAATGCGTCTATGATTCTGCGCAAACTATAGCGGCGGGGAGACACGATGGCACAGACGGTGACGGTTATTGGCGGCGGACTGGCCGGCAGCGAAGCGGCCTGGCAGCTGGCGCAGCGCGGCCATGCGGTCCGGCTTTATGAGATGCGCCCGGCCCGCACGACCGGCGCGCATGTCAGCGATCGCCTGGCTGAATTGGTCTGCAGCAACTCGCTCGGTTCCAGGTTGCCGGATCGCGCGACTGGAATCTTGCAAAATGAAATGCGAATGCTGGGCTCGCTGCTGATGCGCTGCGCGCAGGAGGCGGCGGTGCCGGCCGGCGGCGCGTTAGCCGTGGATCGGGATAAATTCGCCGAGCGCGTGACCGCGCATGTCGGCGCGCATCCGGCAATCGAGATCCGGCGCGAAGAAGTCACGGCGCTGCCATTGGACCAGCCGACGATCGTAGCCAGCGGACCGCTTACCTCCCCTGCCCTGTCCGTGGCAATCGGCCAATTGACTGGCGAAGATTACTTGTATTTTTACGACGCAATTTCGCCAATCGTTCAGGCTGCCAGCATTGACATGAGCCGGGCTTTTCGGGCCAATCGCTACGGACACGGCGAGGACGCGGCGGGCGATTATATCAACTGTCCCATGAGCAAGCCGGAATACGACCGCTTCGTCAACGCGCTCGCGACCGCGGAAACCATTGAACTGCGCGACTTTGAAAGGGAAGACCCGAACTTCTTTGAAGGCTGCGTGCCGATCGAGCAGCTGGCCCGGCGCGGGCATGACACGCTGGCCTTCGGTCCCATGCGGCCAGTAGGCTTGACGGATCCGCACTCAGGCAGGCGTCCACATGCCGTGGTGCAGCTGCGGCAGGACGATATCGCCGGCGACCTGTACAATGTCGTTGGCTTCCAAACCAATATCCGCTGGAAACAGCAGCGGGAAGTCCTGCGTCTGATACCGGGCCTGGAGGCGGCGGAATTCGTTCGCATGGGTCAAATGCACCGCAATACCTTTCTGAATGCGCCCGCCCTGCTGCGCCCGACCATGCGCTTTCGCGGGCAAGACCTGCTCTATTTCGGCGGGCAGATCACAGGTGTCGAGGGCTATGTGGGCAATATCGCCACCGGCCTGCTGGCGGCGCTGAATCTGTCGCGCCAGCTCAACGGCGCGGATGGCTGGGTTCCGCCGGCCGACACCATGCTGGGCGCGCTGAGTCACTATGTAACGCACGCGGAGCCCAAGCGCTTTCAGCCCATGAAAGCGAATTTGGGCATCCTGCCGCCGCTGCCAGTGACGATCAGAAACAAGGCGGAACGGAAGCGCGCCTATGCCGAGCGCGCAGAAATCTCCATGCAGGAGTCGCTGCGGCAACTTGACGACGCCCTAATCAATCGCCAAAACATGGAAATAGAAATCGAAAGCATATGACCCAAGATCACTACAGCGACGGTTACGCCGCCGACAGAGCCTATTTGGCTGGCGTCGCGCTGCGCCACGCGCGTGGATTGCTCTCAGTCGATGATTCGCTTATTGAGCTTGAGCTGCTGGCGAAAACGGCCGGGATCAACGTCGTCGGGCGCAGCAGTCAACTCCTGCGCCAGATCAACCCGAAGACCATGATCGGCCCGGGCAAGCTGGCGGAAATAATCGAGCAGATGGCGCTTCTGGACGCCAAGGTCCTGATCTTCGACGATGAGCTGTCGCCGCGCCATCAGCGGGAAATCGAGAAACAGCTCGGCGAAGATGTTCGCCTGCTGGATCGGTCGGCGCTGATCCTGGACATTTTCGCCCAGAATGCCCGCACCAGCGAAGGCGCGCTGCAAGTCGAGCTGGCGCAATATGAATACCGCCTGCCAAGATTGACGCGGCAGTGGACGCACCTGGCGCGACAAGCCGGCGGCGCGGGCGCGCGCGGTGGGTCCGGCGGCGTCGGTCTGCGCGGGCCCGGCGAAACGCAGCTCGAAGTCGACCGGCGGGAGATCGCGCGTAAAATCACCAAGCTGAAGCGCGACCTGGAACAAGTGCGCGCGCATCGCAGCCTGCACCGCGCCCGACGGCGCCGTTCCGGTTTGCCGCTGGTGGCTTTGGTGGGTTACACCAACGCCGGCAAGTCAACTCTGATCAATGCGCTGGCCGACTCGGATGTTTACGCCGCCGACAAACTCTTCGCCACGCTTGACCCGACGACTCGCCGGGTAGCGCTTGGCAACGGCAGCGAAATCTTGCTCAGTGATACCGTCGGGTTCATTCAGAAATTGCCAACCACCTTGATCGCCGCCTTTCGCGCGACGCTGGAAGAAGTGGTTGAGACCGACTTGATTCTGCATGTTGCCGACATCAGCCATAAGAACGCCGCGCAACAGATTGAAGCGGTCGAGGACACGCTGGCCGAAATTGATGCGGCGCATATACCAAGGCTGCTGGTGCTTAACAAGATCGACAACCTGAACGGCGTCTTGCCCGAGGTTGGGCCCATCGACAATTATGTCGAGCAGGTCGCCATCTCGGCGCGCCGCGGCCAGGGCTTGGACTCCTTGCTTGGCGCGATTGGCGCTGCGATTGAACGCCAGCGAACGAGGCTGGATGTTGTTATTCCTTATGAAGCGGGCAGGGTCTATTCCGAGTTGAATGACAAACAGTATATTGAATCCGAGCGGACCGGCGAAACCGGTTGGGAGCTGCGCCTGCGTCTGCCTCAGGCGGACGCCCTCACCTACCGGCCCTTCGCGGCTGGCGCCCTTAAATCGAAATGACGCGCCGCCCGGTTTAGGTCGAGGCGACCGGCAACTGCAGCCAGTAGATTTCGGGGCGGAAGCGGCTGTGGAGGAAGAGGCGCAGGTCGTCCGATAGCGTTATCGCCAGTGGCGCCGGGATATCCGAGAACACCACCAACTCTACATCATCGCCGCTGCAGCCCGAGTCAAGGCAGAGCGTCGGGTCAATCCGGCCAATGATGCCGCGCGTACCCAGCGCATAGGCAAAATAGAGCTTGCCGTCGCTGCCCAGCGCCAGGTTGGTCGTGTTCTGCAATCCCGAAACCAGGGGCTTGATATCGGAATAACTGCCGTCAGCCTCCACCGAGAAATACTCGATGCCGCGCCTGGCGCTGCCGCCGTTGGCAAAATACACCCGGCTCCCGTGCTTGACGATGCCAGTCGGCGCGCGCAGCTCACTGTGGACTTCGCTGCGCTCGCCGTTTTCGCCCACGGTCACGATGCCATTGACTCGGGTATCGGTAATCAGAAACTGGCTGCTGTCCAGGCGCGCGATGCCCCAGGGAGATTCAAGTTCAGCGGTGATAGCGGCCGGAGCGGCCCGCCTCTGATCGACTTTCCAGAGCGTGCCCGATTCCGGGTCGGGTGTCCAAATGTCGAAGCCGGCCTCGGTGTCTTCCAGGATGAGCGTATTGCCATCCCGCACGCCGAATACAAAGGTGATCGTATCGCCGGTCCGGTCATCGATTTTGTAGATGGTCCAATCGCCGTTGCAAATGGTGAACAGGCTGCCATCGTGCCAGACGAAACCATTGGGACGCTGCACGTTGCCGACTAGCAGCTCCAGGTCGCCTTGCAGAAAAGGGCTGTCCAGCGCCAGGCTGATAATGGTCGGGACCGATTCGGCAGCTGAACCCGCCTCCTGGGCCAATGAGGACACGGTGAACTGAAAGACAAGAAGCAGCAGGACTATTCTCATCCGCGGTCTGATTCCATCCTAGCGGGACACAGCTATGCTTGCGGCGACAGCGAGGTATTCTACACCAGAAGCGCATCCCGCTCTAGCGGCAGAACGCGGTCCGCGCGCAAAGCCGATAAGTGAAGCGCGCCCGCTCGCAATCTCCAGCATAGTAACCGATAATGTCGGCAGCAATCACAACACGATATGGCCAGCATGAAGAAGAAGACGACTGCTCCCAAAGCATCCTACGAAGCGGAGGTGATTCCAGGCCTCGAAGCCTTCGCTATAGACGAGCTGCGCCAATTGTCGCTGGCCGCGCCCGGCCGGATTCGCAAGACGCGAGCGGGTTTCGCGCGCTTTCGCCTCGCCGCCGATGAATCAGTCTTGCATTCGTTGCGCTCAGTCATTGCCGTTTACCGGATTCACAGCTTTGCCATTCCCCGCCCTAAAGCCCTGCTTGGGCACGAACATTTCACGCGCCTGCTTGGCATTCTGCGCGCCGCGGCTGACCGCTTTGACGCGCCGCCCCATTCCATGGGCATCGCTGCGGCGGGCTCGCAGACTGCGGTCATGCAGCGTTTGCGGCAAGCGACCAGCCGGGCGCTGGGGCTGCCGCTCGCCGCTGACGGCAAGGGCAATCTGTTTCTGCGCTTGGTCAAGCAAGTCGATGGCGCCGGCTGGGAGGCGCTGGTGCGCACAACAGCCGGTCCCCTGTCCAGGCGAGATTATCGCGAAACTGATGTGCCCGGCGCGCTGAATGCCACCGTCGCCTTCGCGATGACACAGACGGCGCGGCGCGTTCAAGGCAAGACCGTAGTCAATCTGTGCAGCGGCACGTCCACCATACTCATTGAGCATGCCCGCTCAGGACCGCAAGATACACTCCTGGCGGTCGACAATTGCCCGGACATGATCAAAACTGGCGAGCGACACGCCAGGCGCGCGGGGCAAAGCCCGCGCATTCAGCACCTGCTGGCGGACGCTCGGCGGGCGCCCATGCCGGCGCGATCAGTGGACTTGATTTACGCCGACCTGCCATTTGGTCTCTACCTCGGCTCGCACGAGGACAATGTGAAGCTTTATCCCGCGCTGTTGCGCGAGGCGAATCGACTGGCGAAGGCAGACGCCAGATTTGTATTGCTCACACATGAAATCAAGCTGATGGCTCGTATTATCCAAACCTCTGGCTGGCGTCTCTGTAGCGAAACGGCGATCAATCTGAGCGGACTGCATCCGAGGCTGTTTGTGCTGCGGAAAATCTCAGCTAGGATATAAGTTGAGTCAAGCGCGGTTGGCCAAATCTAAATTGATGATCATACGCTTCAATCTCATCATCTTTGCGGTCATTCTGCTGGCCGCGTGTAGTAGCGGCGAAGAGGCGCCGCCGATTGACGTAAGCATCGTGGTCGACGGGAAAACAGTGACGCTGAGCTTGCCGGGCATTGTTTCGGTTGATCAGCTGCTCGCGAGCGCCCAGATTGAGTTAGGCCCGCAAGACCGCATCAGTCACCCACTGGTAGCCCAAATCGATTCGAATATGCTGGTCACCATCCGGCGCGTGCGCGAAGAAGAAGTCTGCGAGCGACGAGATATCGCGTTTGAGCGTCTGCTGCGAGCCAAGGAAGGTGTGCCCGCCGGCGAGCGGCAAGTGGGCCAGACCGGGCGTACCGGCATCGAGGAAGCCTGTTTTCGGGTCACGTTGGAAGACGACGAGGAGGTTGAGCGCGCCTTGATCGCTGATCCGTTGGTTCTGCAAGCGCCAATTGATGAGATCGTCTACACCGGTGTGACTGAAACGGTTGCGCCGGTCGCGATCGCCGGGCGTCTCAGTTATATCAACCACAACGACGCCTGGACGATAAAAGACAACACGGCGAACAAACGGCCGCTGACGGCCCTTCACAACCTCGATTCGCTCGTCTTTCATCAGCATGAAGCCGGCGCCTGGCTTATCTTCAGCGGCGAAACCGACGCCACCGACGACTTCTTCAACGAATTATGGATGATTGCCACAGAGGACGATTCCGCGCCGCTGCGTCTCTCTCCCAGCGATGTACTCTATGCGGAATGGCGGCCGCGCTCCAGCAACACGATTGCCTACTCCACCGGCGAGCGCAGCGGGAGTCCGTCGGGCTGGAAAGCCCTGAACAATCTCTGGCTAATGACGATCGACCTCGACGGCGGCCGCACCCTGACTATCCAGGAGGCCCTGCCGGAATCAAGCGGCGGACTGTTCGGCTGGTGGGGCACGCATTTTGCCTGGTCGCCGCTGGGCAATCAGCTGGCCTGGTCGCGCCCGGATGGCTTCGGCCTGGTAGACTTCCAGCGCAAGCGTCTGGCTGTGCTGGCGGACTACGCGGTCTTCAAGCGCGCGACCGACTGGATTTGGCTCTCTTCGCTCTCCTGGTCGCAAGATGGCCAGTTGCTGGCGTCAGTTGTGCACGGGCTGCCGCAAGCCGGCGAACCAGCCGAGACCAGTCCCCTATTCGATGTCGTGGTTACCAGCGCCGATGGCCGCTTCGCCGCGAAAGTGGAAGCTGCCGCCGGCATGTGGGCGGCGCCGTCGTTTTCGCCCGGCGATGCGGATAGCCGCGAGGGATACTTCGCCTGGCTGCAGGCGCGCGAGCCGCAAAACAGCATGAACAGCGAGTACGATCTGATGATTGCCGACCGCGACGGCAGCAATGAGCGACGCCTGTTTCCGCCCGCCGGCGCAAACGGCATGCGCAAGAATGACCGCGGTCTGACGCCCAGGGATTACGCCTGGAGCCCGGACGCGCGCCATATAGCCGCAGTCTACCGCGGCGACCTGTGGCTGGTTGATGTGCAGACAGTGGAAGCCTATCAGCTGACTTTCGATGGCGGCTCCTCGAACCCGGTGTGGACGCGCTGATGCGCCGGTTTATCGTCTTGCTCCTGAGCTTGCTGCTGGTCATCGGCAGCCTGGTCGCGACCCTGGGCACGGCGCAAGTGCGCGACTTCGAACTGCGCGGCTATGTCAATCCGACCACAAATCAAGAGCTTCCCTTCGCTCAGGCCAAGCCCGGCGTAAATGTCGAATTGCTGCAATATGACAGCGCCGACCTGCGTAGCCACCTCGCGCGTATCCAGTCGGCGGGATTTCGCTGGATCCGGCAGTTTGCCTATTGGGACGAGCTTGAGCGCCGGCAAGGCGACTTCGACTGGAGCGCCTGGGACCAACTCGCCCTGGCGCTGCGAGACTTCCCGCAGCTTGAACCACTGGTCGTTCTGATGAATTCGCCGGCCTGGGCGCGTGACGAGCGCAGCCTGAGCAGCACCGGCCCGCCGCGCGACTTGTCGCATTTTGCCGCCTTCGCCGGGGCCTTCGCCGAGCGCTTTGGCGGCCTGGTGGACAACTATCAAATATGGGATGAGCCCAATCTGGCCGATGCCTGGGGCGGCCTGGAGCCGCGGCCGGCCGAGTATAACGCGCTGCTGGAAACGGCTCGCGAAGCCATCCTGCAAGCTGATTCCAGCGCCACGATTGTCGCGGCCGGGCTGGCGCCAACGACAGAGACCGCCGGCCGCAATATCAGCGATATTCGCTATCTCGAGGGTCTGTACGCTCAGGGCGCGCGCCATCTGATGGATGTGGTTGTCGGCAAACCCTATGGCTTCTCGAGCTCGCCGCTGGACCGCCGCGTCGATGAGTCCATTTTGAATTTCTCGCGCGTTATCGCGCTGCGCGAAGTGATGGTGAAGCATGGCGATGCCAGGAAACCGCTGTGGGCCAGCAATTACGGCTGGAATTCGCTGCCGCCGGATTGGCCGGGCGCGCCCTCGATCTGGGGCGCTGTCAGCGAATCCCAGCAGATCGAATACTCGCTGCAAGCGCTTGACCGCGCTCATCGCGAATGGCCCTGGCTGGGGGCCATGTTCCTGCACCATTGGCAGCCGGCAGCCGCCGCCGCCGACCCGCAGTGGGGCTTTGCCCTGCTGCGGCAGGATGGCGCGCCATCGCCTTTGCTTCAGGCCCTGGCGGAATATAACTACCCCGAATCGGCGCAGAACGGACTGTTCCACGCCCTTAACCCCCACGCGCGCTACAGCGGCGCCTGGCAATTCAGCGATTTAGGCGCTGACATCGGCTGGCTGACCCCCACCGACAGCCGCCTGGAGTTCGACTTTTATGGCGCCGATGTCGCCATGCTGCTGCGCGAAGACGACTACGTCGCCTTTCTCTATCCGACTGTGGACGACGCCCCGGCCAACGCCACCCAGAGAGACTCAAGCGGAAACGCCTACATTTTCCTGCGCAGCAACTCGCGCGGGCCGGAATTGAACCTGGTTCCCGTCTCAAGCAATCTCCCGCCGGCGCGGCACAAGCTGCGCGCGGTGGCGGACAAAGGCTGGGATCGCTGGGCGATAGCGGGCTACGCCGTCAGTTCGGGCGATTTGGCCGCGCCCTACGACGGGCAGATTCGCCTGGGCATCTTCGCAACCGCGCTGTCCCTGCTGCTCTTCGGTCATTCCCTGGCGACGGCGCCCTGGCGCGCCTGGCTGCCGCCCTTGACCGCGCTGGTCACGGGCATGAGCGCCACGCTTCACCTGTTGTTGAGCGGCATCACATCGCTGCTGATGATGCTGGCCATGCTCTGGACCTGGAACTCGCCGCGCCCGGCGCTGCTCATGCGCGACGAGGTAAATATCGTGCTGGCGCTGCTGACCGGCGGCGCGATTTACCTGTCGCCCAGCCTCATGCTGTCGCTGGTTTTTCTTGGCGCGCTCTTCGCGCTGTTTTATCACCGCCTGGAGACCGGGCTGATCTTGACACTGTTCTGGGCGCCCTTCTTCCTCTTTCCGGTGGAACTGTATCGCTTCGCTTTTCCCATGGTCGAGGTGATGATCCTGGTCACGGCGGCGGCTGGAGCCGTCAAGCTGTTGGTAACGCTCGGCAAAGAGTTGCAGATGAGCAACGGCGACTTTCCGGTATTATCGCGCCGATTGCTGGCGCCGGTCCGGCCTATGGACCTCGCGGTTGTCAGCCTGGCCGCGCTGGCGCTGGCTTCGCTGCTTTGGACGCAGCGCCTCGACACAGCCCAGACCGAGCTGCGCACGCTGATATTCGAACCCCTGGCCTTCTACGCGCTGCTGCGCGCCACACGACCCAGCCGAAGCACGCTGTGCCGGCTCTTCGCGGCGCTGCTGGCGGCCGCTGTCATCGTCTCGTTGATTGGTTACTACATGTATTTCTTCAGAGATTTCGTCATTACGGCGGAAGCGGGCGTGAAGCGACTGTACAGCGTCTATGGCTCGCCGAATAATGTCGCTTTGCTGCTGGGGCGCGCCATCCCCATCGCCCTCGGCTTTCTGCTCGTCGGCGCGGAGCGCAGGCTGCGCGCTTTCGCCGGCTTGAGCCTGGCTGCCATGGTCCCGGCGCTGCTGTTCACACAGAGCGTTGGCGCGATTCTGCTGGGCGCGCCGGCCGGATTGTTTGTCATCAGCCTGGCTCGCTTCGAGCGCCGGGCGATCGCTCCCTTGATTGGCGCGGGCGTCGTGGGCGGCGCTGCTTTCGCGGTTTTGACACGCGTGTCCGCCCGTTTCGCCAACGCCATCGACTTTTCCAGCGGCACCAATTTCTTTCGACTGCGCCTGTGGGAGAGCACGCTGTCCATCATCCGCGAGCATCCCTTGACTGGCATAGGCATGGATCAGTTTTTGTACGTCGTAGGCGGGCGATATCTCAAGCCGGACGCCATCTGGGATCGCGATCAGTCGCATCCGCATAATTTCCTGCTGGACTTCTGGACGCGGCTCAGCGTATTTGGCGCGGTCGCCTTTCTAGTCATTCAGCTGCTATTCTGGCGCAGCGCAATCAAGATGCGCAGGCGCTTGCGCAGAGACGCGCTGTTATTCGCCATGTTACTCGGTTTGATGGGCAGCATGGCCGGATTGTTGGCGCACGGCTTGATCGACAACAGCGTCTTTGTGATCGACCTGGCATTTATTTTCATGTTCCAGTTGGCGGCGCTCATGCGGCTGGTTGAACTCAGCGAAGAAAGCGCATAATGGCGGATCCGGACGCGAACCGGGGCGCCGCGTTTATGGCGTCCGATGCCTGTGGTAAACTGACAGTGACAATGCCAGACAAAGGTTAATCACGTTGCGCGTTTTAATCACGGGCGGCGCCGGCTTCATAGGTTCGCATCTCAGCGACCGATTCTTGCGCGAAGGCCATCAGGTGGTGGCCATGGATAATCTCATCACCGGCTCGCAGGAAAATATCGCGCATTTGGCGGGCAACCGCGACTTTGAGTTCATTTATCATGACGTCAGCAACTTCATCCATGTGCCCGGCCCGGTGGACGCGGTATTGCACTTTGCCTCGCCGGCCAGCCCCATTGATTACCTCAAGTACCCAATTCAGACGCTTAAGGTCGGCGCGCTGGGAACGCATAATGCGCTGGGTCTGTCCCGCGCGAAAAAAGCGCGCTTCTTGCTCGCCTCGACGTCTGAGGTCTACGGCGACCCGCTGGTTCGCCCGCAGAGCGAGACTTACGCCGGCAATGTCGATCCGGTGGGGCCGCGCGGCGTCTATGACGAGGCCAAACGCTATGCCGAAGCGCTGGTGATGGCCTATCACCGGCAGCATGGCATGGAGACGCGCATTGTGCGCATATTCAATACCTACGGTCCGCGCATGCGCCTTGATGACGGGCGCGTTGTGCCCAACTTCATCGGCCAGGCCATCCGCGGCGAACCCTTGACCGTTTACGGCGACGGCTCGCAGACCCGCTGCTTTCAATACATTGACGATCTGGTAGAGGGCATCTTTCGCCTGCTGGAAAGCGACCATGTAGAGCCGGTGAACATCGGCACGACGCGTGAAATCAGCATGCGCGAGTTTGCGCTGATCGTGAATCAGGCGTCGGGCAGCGGCGCCGGCATCGAGTACTCCGATGGCTCGCGCATCGAGGGCGATCCGCAAACACGCAAGCCCGATACAGCGCGCGCTCAAGCCGTGTTGAACTGGCGGCCGCGAATCGAACTTGAAGAGGGGCTTGCGCGGACCATCCGCTACTTTCGCTCGGTATTGTCCGAGCCGGCCTAGCATGTTCAGATTGCAGACCAAGAGCCCCTTGGCGACGCCGATTCTGGCGATCGGGCTGGTTATTGCCGCCGCCATAATTGTCTTGCCAATGCCCTGGTTAGCCCTGGCGATTCTCACTCTCGCTTGTGTCGTCGTCTTTCCGATTTCGCCGCAAATTGCCTTGGTCGTCACGCTGACATTGGCGCCGCTGCGGACCCTGATAAGCACCGAGTCGGGACTGACGCTGCCGCTCGATATTGGACAGGCGCTGGTGATTTTCTACCTTGGCGTCTGGCTGGCGCAGCGAATGTGGCGGCGAGAAAGCCTGTTCAAGCTGCAGGCCGACGCGCCCTTGCCAGCTGTGCTGTTACTGATCGCGGTCTTTTCGATTGGCGCCTGGACAAGCCACTCGCTGTCCGGTTGGCTGGCCGAATGGCTGAAGTGGGTGGCCATCGCCATCATAATCTGGACGCTGACCCTCAGTATGGACGGGAGCTGGAGTTGGCTGGTTTTCGCGATCCTGGTAAGCGCCTTCGCCAATGCGCTGGTCGGGCTGTACATATTCGCCGGCGGCAGCGGCGCCGACCATCTCGTGATCCTGGGCCGGTTCTTCCGCGCGTTTGGGACCTTCGGGCAGCCAAACCCCTTCGGCGGATTCATGGGCATTGCGCTGCCGCTGGGCCTGGCGGCCGCCTGGGCGCAACTGCCGGGCATCTGGACGGGCTGGCGCAGCCAGCGGCGTTTGCCGCTTTCGCCGGTTCTCATATGCTTATGCGGCAGCCTGGTTTCTCTCTTATTGGCCGCAGCCCTGCTGGCGTCATGGAGTCGCGGCGCCTGGCTGGGCACGGTGGTGGCGATCATGGTTATGTTGGTCGCTCTGCCCCGGCGTCTAAGCCGGGGGCTGGCGCTGGCCGCCGCCATTGCCTCGCTTATCGCCGCGGCCTGGAGCCTTGGCCTGCTGCCGCGATCTATCATGCACAGGCTTACCACAGCCGCCACTGATCTCATCACTGTGTCTGATGTGCGCGGCGTGGAAATCTCGCCGGTCAACTACGCGGTCATTGAGCGACTGGCTCATTGGCAAGCCGCCTGGTATATGGCGGAGCAGGCGCCGCTCTATGGCGTGGGGCTGGGCAATTACGAAGTTGTCTACGATGATTACCGCCTGATTTACTGGGAGAAGCCCTTGGGCCACGCCCACAACCTGTATCTGAATATGCTGGCGGAAACGGGCGTGGTCGGGCTGATCGCCTATCTTTTGTTCTGGGCAATTGTCTTTCGGCTGACCTGGTCGCTGCGGCGACAGCCTGACCCATGGTCGCGCAGCATTGCCGTCGGTCTGCTCGGTTGCTGGGTCTATGTGGCCGTCCACAGCGTCTTCGACAACCTCTATGTGAACAACCTCTTTTTGCATATCGGTGTATTATTAGGCATATTGGCCATCCTTCACCGGCGCATGACGCAAGCGCTGGAGCTAAACCGGGCATGACGCAGACCGTTTCTACCGCTCCCAAGCAGTCACGCCGGCGACACCACCAGGTAAAGACGCCGCTTGACCGCTTTATTGTTCTCTTGTCATTGCGGCTCGGTGGCGACAGAGCCAAGGAATACGAGCGATTCATCAAGTTCGCCGTAGTTGGCCTGCTGGGATTCATCATCGACGCGGGCACGGTTCTGGTCTTGCAGAATACCGTCCTGCCGCCGGTGAATGAGCTGGGCGAAGCGCTGTCATTCAATGTCGGGCTGGCGCAGAGTATCGCGTTTTTCCTGGCGGTTTGCAGCAACTTTGTATGGAATCGTCTGTGGACGTACCCGGATTCGCGCTCGCATTCGGCGCAGCGCCAGCTGACGCAATTCGTCATTGTCAGCGTCATCGGCTGGGTAATCCGCACGATTTGGATTGCCCTAAGTTACGAACCGCTCGGCCGCATTTCAACGACTTTTCTGTCTCAGCTAGGCGCCGGCTACGCGCCCGCTCTCGTCGATCAGCATAAGATCGGCGCCATGATCGCGCTGTTTTTTGGCGTCATCGCGGTCATGTTTTGGAACTTCCTGGCCAATCGCTACTGGACATATAACGACGTCGACTAACGTGCAGCGAATCGCCATCGACTACACTCCCGCCATTGAGCAAAGCGGCGGTATTGGCCGCTACGTTCGCGAGTTGACGACCGCCCTCGCAATGCTTGACGCTGAGAACGAATTCCGCCTTTTTGTGGCGGGGGCAGTTGCCGACGAATTGTCGCACCCGCCGGCGGCGAATTTCCAGTGGCGGCCGACGGCAATTTCGCCGCGCTGGCTGGCGCGGATTTGGCAGCGGGCAAGAATGCCGCTTCCGGTGGAGCTGTTCACCGGCAAGGTCGACCTCTTTCACGCGACAGACTTCGTTCTGCCGCCGACGCTGCCTTCAACGCGCGCGTTGCTGACGGTGCATGACTTGTCATTCTTACGCGTTCCGGAAGCCGCCAGCCCGCCGCTCAAAGCCTACCTGGATGCGGTCGTGCCGCGTTCAGTTGCGCGGGCCGACCATATCCTGGCCGATTCCAAAGCCACCAAGCGCGATCTGATTGATCTGTATGAGACGCCTGCCGACAAAATTACTGTTCTCTATAGCGGCGTCGACCAGCGCTTCGAGCGAGTCAACGACAGGCGCGCGCTGGCAGCGACGCGCGCGAAATACCGGCTGGCCGACATCCGCTATATCCTGTCGGTCGGCACGGTGCAGCCGCGCAAGAATTACAGCCGCGTCATCCGAGCGCTGGCGCAAGCGCGCGCGTCCGGGCTGGACCTGCATTACGCTATCGCCGGCGGCGAGGGCTGGCTCGAGGCGGAAATGCGGCATACGATTGCCAGTGCAGGAATGGGCGACTTTGTTCACCTGCTGGGATTTGTCGATGATGAAGATCTGCCGGCGCTCTACAGCGAAGCGCGAATGTTGCTGACGCCATCGCTCTACGAAGGCTTTGGCCTGCCGGTATTGGAAGCGATGGCTTGCGGCGTAGCGGTCATCACCAGCAATGTCTCATCGCTGCCGGAAGTGGCGGGCGATGCCGCGATTCTGGTTGATCCGACCGATACCGCCGCGCTGCGCTATGCGATAATCGCGGTCGAAACGGACACGGCCTTGCGCGAGCAGCTGGTGCGGATGGGCTACCGGCAAGCCCAAAAGTTCACCTGGCGCCGGTCTGCTACTGAGTTGCTGTCGGTGTATCGGAGCTTGCTGGACGATTAGACTGGCAGCGCAGTATAGCCGGCAACTGTGTACGAGAGGTTGAATGGCGCAAGATCCGGTAAATTCCATGCAAAAGCGTCCGCTGCTGCTTGTATTGCTGTTGCTTCTGGGGCTGTCAGCCTACATGCTGCCCTGGGCGGTTTCATCGTCGGCGCCGATGACGCTCAATGCTTATGATCTCGCCGAGTGGACATCGCTGCATCCGGCCCAGCGCCATAGCTCGCCGCCCTTGTTGGCGCCGCTGCTGCTGCGCGCTCAGCTAGTGATCCTCACCTTGATATTAGCGCTGCCCACGTCGGGTCGGCACTGGCGGGCGATCTCAGCCCTCGCAGTCGTCGCGCTGTCAGTGGCGCAGTTGCCGCCATTCGAATACGTATACGACATCGCAAACCTGAACTACCGGCAGCAATTCCTTCTGGCGCTCGTCAGCCTGATCACCGGCCTGGCTGCGACTCGCATGGCCAACTGGCGCATCATTCGGATGCTGTTGGTTTTGCTGCCAGTTGCCGGGTTGGTGTCTGTCATTGCTGGCGTTACTCAGGCTCTTGAGGTCTATCAGCTGACGCAATCGGTTGCGAGCATCGGCTTGGGCCCGTGGCTACTAAGCTCAAGCTACGTCGGCATCGCCGCGGCCAATTTGCTGGCTGCCAGGTCAGATGCTGTACAGGTTATGAACTGAGGCGCATTGCGATTCTGCCCCGCGCTTCGGTGACCATCGTCAGTTGTCCCACATGGCAGGCTTCGCGAAAATGGAAATAGAGCAGGCTCTCCGCCGGCGTATTGCCCATATAACCGGATGGCAGCGCAAGGTACGGCGCGAGAAATGAAAGAGGCAGCTTTCGCTACCTCAAAGACGCTGTGCCAACAAGTAAGTCGCGCAAAATCATTCCATATTGGACTGGATATACTCCACCGCTTGCCCAACGGTCTCAATTCGCTGCGCGTCCTCATCGCTGATTTCGCCGCCGAATTCTTCTTCAAACGCCATGATCAATTCAACGAGATCAAGTGAGTCCGCTTCCAGGTCTTCACGGAAGTTTGCGCCGGAGACAACGCGTTCTTCTTCAACGCCAAGCAACTCGACCACGATTCCAGTCACCCGTTCTTCAATTGATGCCATGTTAGTCCACCCTTCAAGTTGGAATCTTGCTTCTCACTTCACGCCAATCAATTATACCGATTTTCAGTGACCGTGCTAGCCTGTATGGAAGCAGCGCCATGATTGACACGGCCAGTTCTTGTCGGTACGATGGCCACCCTGCCAGGCACAAGTCACTCTGAGAAAAGGAACACCGGTCGATGAAAAAAGTGACGAAAACAAGCGCGACCGAAAGCCGCAAACTGGACCATATCCTGATCAACTTGGAGCAAGATGTGCAGTTTCCGCGCTTGACCACTGGGCTGGAACGTTATCATTTTTTGCATCAGGCGCTGCCGGAACTTAATCTGAACGACATCGACACGGCGCTGACGGTCTTTGGCAAGCGCTTGCAGTCGCCGATACTGATTTCCTCCATGACTGGCGGAACGGACATGGCGCGGGCGATCAACCGCAACCTGGCGGCCGCAGCGCAGCGGCGCGGGATCGCGATGGGCTTGGGCTCCCAGCGCGCCGCTATCGAAGACGGCGCCCTGGCTGACAGTTACGCCATCCGCGATGTCGCGCCGGACATTTTGCTCTTCGCCAATGTGGGCGCGGTACAGTTAAATTATGGCTATGGCCTGGATCAATGCCGCCGGGCCGTGGATATGGTCGGCGCCGACGCCCTGATTCTGCATTTCAACGTTTTGCAAGAAGCGGTGCAAGCGGAAGGCGATTTCGACTTCGCCGGCTTGCTTGACAAAGTCGAAGCAGTCTGCGCGCGGCTTGGCGTCCCGGTCATCGCCAAAGAAGTCGGTTGGGGCTTTTCGAAGCAGGCGGTACATTCGCTGGCGGAGGCGGGCGTGGCGGCGATTGACGTGGCCGGCGCCGGCGGTACATCCTGGAGCGAAGTCGAGTATCATCGCGCGCCCAGCGCCTTTCACGCGCGCGTCGCCCGCAGCTTCGCCGATTGGGGCATCCCGACAGCCGACGCCATTCAATATGCGCGAAGGGCCGCGCCTGAGCTGCCAATATTCGCCAGCGGCGGTCTGCGCGACGGAATTGACATCGCCAAATGTATCGCTCTGGGCGCAGACCTGGCCGGATTGGCCAGCCCCTTCTTGCGTGCCGCCAGCCAGTCGGCAGAAGCCGTGGACGAGCTGATCCGCGAGCTGAACGCCCAACTGGGGATTGCCATGCTCTGTACAGCGTCGGCGGATTTGGCGTCGCTGCGCCGCGCGGAATTTGCGCCAACGAGGCGTGACCGGTAAGCGCGGACGCAAGCCTGCTCCATTGTCCGCTGGCTGACTTCAGGGCAGTCTTCTGTCGGTTTTATGTCCGTTATTCCGTTTTCTGTCCGACGAAAGGGTTTTTTCGGACAGAAACCTGTATTGTGTCCGACAAGGTCGGCTGGGCCGGAAATCTGCGAGAACGGGGGGTGGGCTGTCACGGTTCAAGCGTAACGGCGATCGGCCGTGGCGGGGCGGCAATAGAGTCGCGCATGGGAAGAATGACGCCGATTCTATCGTGAAGACGAGCGGGTGATGTCGCTATCCACCCGTTACGGACAGGCCTTCCGGGCTAATGCCCGCGACAAATTCGCGGATCACGCTATTGCTGAGCAAGCGGCCAGCCGGGCTCAAGCGCACCCGGTCGGCGTGGGCTTCCAGCATTCCCAGCGACGCCAGCCGCTCGACTGCCTCCGGAAACATGGCCACGAAGTCCTGGCCAAATCGCTGCGCAAAACGCGAGCGATCGATGCCTTCGCAGGTCAGGCGCAAGCCCATCATGATCGTATCGTAGAGGTCGGACGGCCGGTCGACGGGCGTGGCCTTGGCGACGGCCGGCGTAAGCGGAAAGTCCAATGCGGCGGACGGCGGCTCGCTCAAGGATTCTACATAGCGCTGCGGTGAGGTGATGGTCGAGTAGCGGTAGCCGCCGGCGAAACCATGCGCGCCGGCGCCCAGCCCTAAATAGGGCAGATTGCGCCAGTACTGCAGATTATGCCGGCACGCTTTTCCAGGGCGGCGCCAGTTGCTGATTTCGTACTGCTGATAGCCGGCGCGCTCCAGTGTCTCGGACGCGAATTCGTACATGTCGGCAAAGTCGTCATCGTCAGGTTGGGGCAATTCGCCCGCGTCCACTTGCTGTCGCAGCTCCGTGCCGCCTTTCAGCTCCAGTCCATACATTGATACGTGATCGGGCGCAAAGTCAAGGACGGCAGCGACCGTGTCCGCCCAATTTGACAGGGACTCGCCGGGCGAACCAAAGATGACATCCAGATTGACATTGTCGAAATTCGCGCTGCGGGCGGCAGCCATGGCGTTCGCGACCGCGTCCACATCGTGCTGCCGATCAAAGAGACGCAAGATCTCAGGATTCGCGGATTGCATGCCGATGCTCAGGCGGTTGAAACCCAGCGCCCGCAGCGAACGCAAATAATCGACGGCGAGGTCGTCCGGATTGGCTTCCAGCGAGATCTCGCAGGTTGAGTTGATGTCGAAGCCATCGTACAGACGCTCCAGCAGGCGCTCGAAATGTAGCGGCGTCAGCAGCGACGGCGTGCCCCCGCCGACATAGACGGTCTGCAGCTCGCGCTTGGGAGCGGCGTCCGCGACAGCGCTAATTTCACTGCATAGGGCGTCAACGTAGGCGGGCATCAAATGCGCGAGATCGGTATAAGTGTTGAAGGCGCAGTAGCTGCAGCGTGTACTGCAGAAGGGAATGTGCAGGTAAATGGAGAGCGGCGAGCTTGGAAGCTGCATTCTAAGGCCAGTCGCGCCAGGCAATGATTGCGCCAATCTACTTGGTAAAATATAATTGTGCAAGTTGTTATTGACGGCGAGACACTCCCTGCGATTGCGCAGATGCCCGGCAGGCAGAATAAATGAATCTTCTCCGCAGGCTACTTGGTAGACCCAGTCAAGACACTGGCGGTTCCTCATTATCGCGGCGCGCCTCCCATGTCACGCCTGCCCGCTCGCAGCGGGCGGTCACGCCGATTCGAGAAGCTCCAGCGCCCGAACCGCAGCCGGAGGAAGACGAGCCGGCGTCCAGGGTCGAAACCGCTGAGTTGGCGCCGGTCGCGCCGGTTGAACATGAGACCGAAGCGGAGCTCGCTTCGCCGAAAGTTCAAGAGTCCACGCCGGAAGCGACGCGCCAAGCCGAGACTGTAGCGCAAGACCCGCCGGCGCCCAAACGAGCGCTGCCGCCCGCGCCCAAACCGATTCTGACTCGGCAGCGGCAAGCGCTGACATACGGCATCGCCAGCGATGTTGGCCTGATGCGCAACAATAACGAAGACGCCTGCTTCGGCATGCAGTGGCATTCTATAACGGTCGACAACCGCCCCGATTTCGGCTTGTTCGCAATCGCCGATGGCATGGGCGGGCACCTGGATGGCGAGCGCGCAGCCGGTATCGCTGTGCGGACGCTGGCGTCGGAAATGCTGGACAAGATCTACGTGCCCCTGCTGCGCAACTTCAACGCCGGCGACAGCCCGACGGTGCTTGAGGCGCTGGTCTCCGCGTCTGAAAAGGCCAATCGCGCTGTAATCAAAGGTGTGCCGGGTGGGGGCACGACGCTTTCTGCCGTCGCCGTCATCGGCAATCTGGCTTACCTGGCGCATGTCGGCGACAGCCGCGCCTATCTCATTCACGAAAATACGATTGAACAGCTCACGACCGACCATACCCTGGTGCAGCGCCTGCTGGAGATGAAGGAGTTGACGCCGGAAGAAGCCGAGAATTATCCGCAGAAGAATGTGCTTTACCGCGCCATTGGCCAGAATGAAGAACTGAAAATGGAGCGAATGGTGCGCGCGCTGCCGCCATCGGGGCGCGTACTCATTTGCACCGACGGCCTCTGGGACATGATCGAAGACGACACCATCAAGCAAGTTGCCCAGCAAGCGTCCTCGCCGCAGGAGGCTTGTGACAACCTGGTCAAGTTAGCCAATGATCGCGGCGGGGCCGACAATATATCGGTAATTGTTTTTCAGGCGCCCGGCGGCGGCTCATTCGCCTAGTCGGCTGCGCCGTCCCCTGCCGCCAGAATCCGGAGCGCGCAATGATCTCGAATGCAGGTATCAGTTCCAGGCGACAAGGCAAGGTCATCCTGGTCGTGGATGACGAACCGCGCATGATTGGCTTCATTCGCATGAATCTTGAACTCGAGGACCATCGCGTTGTCGAAGCGCACAACGGCCTGGAAGCGCTGGACGCTATCCGCACGCAGCTGCCCGACCTGGTGCTGCTGGACGTGATGATGCCGGAACTCGACGGCTTCGAGACATTAAGAATGCTGCGCGAGTTCTCGGATATTCCGGTCATTATGCTGACGGCCAAGGGCGAGGAAAATGACAAGGTCTACGGCCTGGAGCTGGGCGCGGACGACTATATCACCAAACCCTTTGGCCCGCGCGAACTCTCGAGTCGAATCAAAGCGATATTTCGTCGGCTGGAAAAGCCCACGACCGAGGACGCGATTCTGCGCATCGACGAACGGCTTAGCGTGGATTTCAATCAGCGCGCGGTTATCGTCGCCGGCGAAAGCGTCAAGCTTCGCCCGACCGAGTATCGGCTGCTCTATCACTTGATCCGCAACGCCGGCTGGACCGTGCCGCACGATCAACTGCTGCAGAAGGTCTGGGGCTACGAATACCGCGACGAAGCCCATTATGTGCGCCTGTACGTGAATTACCTGCGCGAGAAAATCGAAGATGACCCGGCGGATCCGCGTTATATCATCACCGAGCGCGGCGTCGGCTATCGTTTCATCGATTTCAGGAAGTGACTGGTCTGCGCGCCGCCTCAGAAGCGCATGAAGCCGAAATCCAGGAAATACCTGGGCGTCTTCCCGGCAGCCGACTCCTGCAGTATTCCATGTTCGCGATAGATGAAGATTGACCGGTCGCGCCGCTTGAGCTTCTTCTTGAGCGTATTCCATTGCGACTTGCTGGGGCCGTCATGGCCCGCCGCCGGCTGGAAATAACTGGCGGCAAACACGGCGCGATAGTGGCGATCGTCGTATTCGATGAGCTCGAGCAAGGCGGCGCCGCGCTCATTCGACAGCGCGCTGTGAAGGAGTCGGGCTGCGTAGGCTCTTTTAACGGGTCGAAATTCCGGCAGTTCGGATTGCATGTGGCGCCTTCTTTTTACCGCGAGGTTTATACACCATTGTACATGGCTGCGATTTGCGCGCATCCCGAGAGTTTTGCTCGTGCCAAACCGGGGTCTTCCCGTTAAAATGACGCCATCGGAAAGGACGGTGTGATGAGCGAAATCGACGGTCAGAGTTTCAAGAATATACTCGCTTGCTGGACAGCCGGAATAACGATCGTAAGTGTAAACTCGGACGACGACTGGCAAGCCATAACGGTTAATTCTTTCGCCAGCGTCAGCATGGAACCGCCACTGGTCTGCCTGAATATCGCCAATCGCCTGGATACGCGCGAGTACATGGCTGACGAAGGTCATTTCGCTGTCAGTATTCTTTCGGACCGGCAGCTTGAGCTGGGCAAGCGTTTCGCCGGCTACTTTGACGACCGGCTTGAAAACCGATTCGATGGCCTGGGCTGCGCGCTTACCGACTTGGGAGACCCCATCATTCCCGAGGCGATGGCCTGGCTTTCGTGTACGGTCGAGCATTCCCTGGACATGGGCGAAAATACCATGTTCATCGGCCGCGTCGCGCAGGGCGGCTGGACCGACGACAAGCTGCCGCTGCTCTACCACAACCGGCAATGGGGTGTCTTTCAGCCCACCGAAGACAAATAGACAGCTGTTGCACACGCTCAGGCCAGGTCTGCGGCGGCCAGGGCGGCGCCGACGATACCGGCGCGGTTTCGCAATTGCGCCGGCACGATCTGCGTCTTGCAGTCAATCAGCGGCAGAAACTTCCCCGACTTTTTGCTGACGCCGCCGCCGATGATGAATAGATCGGGAGAGATCAGGAATTCGAGATATTGCAGGTGTTCCGACAGGGCTCTGGCCCAGCGTTTCCAGCTGTAACCTTTGGTTTGCCGGGCGCGGTCGGCGGTGCGGAGTTCGGCAGCTTTGCCGCGAATGACCAGGTGGCCGAACTCCGTATTCGGTACCAGATGGCCGTCGATGAATAGCGAACTGCCAACGCCTGTGCCCAGCGTCAGAATCACGACCAAGCCTGCCTGGCCATGACCGGCGCCGAAGCGCATTTCGGCGATGCCGGCGGCGTCGGCGTCATTGAGGACGACTACTGGATTGCCCGTGCGGCTCTCGAATACCTGTCTCGCGTCAGTTCCGAGCCATTCATCGTCCACATTGGCGGCGGTCATGGTCACGCCATGCTGGACAACTGCCGGGAAGGTGCAGCCAATGGCGGCGCGCCACTGGAATTGAGCCGCGATCTCGGCCACGATATCGGCAACAGGCGCGGGTTTGGCCGGCTGCGGCGTGTCAATGCGCAACCGATCAGTGGCGAACTTGCCTGTTTCGGTGTCGACGATGGCGCCTTTGATCCCCGATCCGCCGATATCAATGCCGAGCATTTTCATAACCTGTCCTTTGCCCTTGCGATTGGTCGCCGCGATTTTACCATAATGACTCCCGGTCCAGTGGCGTAATCCTTGGAAAGATAGATACCGCAATCGTATAGCGTCCGCAGCTAATCTGACGAAGCCTACGATTCTTATGCGATCAGGCTGCTTGCGAGGGAACCGGCTTGAACACGGCGCGGTTCTCGGGTTAAATGGATAGCAGACCGGTAAGGGCGAGATTTTGATATGCGTAATCATTTGCGAATGCTACTCTGTTCCGCGCTTCTGTTGATGACCTGCGCGGGCGCGCTGGCCCAGACCACCTGCTTGCCGTCCGGCTGTGGCATTGACGACCAAACGATAGAGGCGAATCGCTGGCCTAACGTTCGCGCGCTCGAAGTCGACGAAAGCTTGATCGGCGACCGCGACTATCGGCAAATCGAAGGCGCATTTTCTATACATAGCTCGCCAAACAGTGTAGACAGCGAAAGTTACGGAGCGGGTTACACCTTTGTAACGGTTGTCGAACAGCATGGCGAATGGACGCGCATCGGCGAGGAGCAATGGGTGCGGACGGACTTGCTCAGTGAAAGCGTGACGCCATCGCGTTTTGCTGGCGCGCTCTTGCCGACGCCTGAGGCCCTGCCCTTCACCGTCGCCTGGACGCTGCGCCATCTGCACGGCGCCAAGACGCCCGGCGGCCCCGAAGCGCCCGATAACCCCTTCCGCTATCGCTACACGCGCGTCTACATCTACGACACGGTTACGGTAGATGGCTATGACTGGTATCAGATCGGCGTTGACCAATGGGTGCATCAGTTCAAGGTCGCGAAGATCCTGCCGGTTGAACGGCCGGCCGAAGTGGACACGCACAAGTGGATCAGCGTCGATCTCTACGAACAGGTCGCCATCGCCTACGAAGACGAGACGCCGGTATTCGCCACGCTGATCTCATCCGGCCTGGCGGAGTGGCCCACGAACGAGGGCGTCTTCCATGTTTACGTGCGCTTCACACGCAAGCAAATGAGCGGCGCGCATAACCAGCCGGACTTTTATTACTTGCAGGAAGTGCCCTGGACGATGTTCTATGACGACCAGATTGCGCTGCATGGCGCCTACTGGCACGATGGCTTCGGCTTTCGCCGCAGTCACGGCTGCGTCAATATGACCGTCACGGACGCGCACTGGCTGTTTGAATGGGCGCGCAGCGAATACGACTGGAGCAATGGCGATTATGTCGGTCCCGCCGTATACGTCTACTCAAGCGGCGCTTACGACTAGACTGCCGGCCTACTGCGCCAGCGCAGCCGCTGCCCGCCCCACCCTGAAACCGTCGATGTAGCCTTTAACGGCCATCAGCTCAGCGTTCAATATGCTGCAGCCGGCGGCGCCGCGGACAGTATTATGCGACAGGGCGGCGAACTTGTAGCCGAGCACCGGGCACTCCCGCAAACGGCCGATGCTGGTCATCATGCCGGCGCCGGCATGCCGGTCACGGCGCGGCTGCGGCCGATCAATCTGCTGCAAGTATTGCAGTGGGTAGTCCGGCGCGCTGGGCAAATCCGGCACGGGTGGCGCGGCCTGGCAGGTCTCCCAATCCTCGACAATATCCGACAGCGGCGGCCGCTCCGCGAGTTCGAGCGAGATATTCACCAGATGCCCGTCCAATACCGGCACGCGCGTGCAGGTCGCGCTTACCGTGCTGGTCAAGTGGACGATGCGCTCGCCATCAAAGCGGCCCAGCATCTTGCGCGATTCCGACTCCATCTTGTCTTCATCGCCCGGCACGTAGGGGATGATATTGTCGATCATATCCATGGAAGAGACGCCGGGATAGCCGGCGCCGCTCACAGCTTGTTCGCTGACCAGATGCAGCTTGCGAATGCCATATTTCAGCAGAGGTTTGAGCGACATCACAACCGGCATTACGGTGCAATTGGAATTGGCGACCAAAGCCCCGCTGCTCCAGCCGCGCTCAGCGCGCTGGACACTGATGAGGTCGACATGCTCGGCATTGACTTCCGGCAGCAGCAGCGGCACGTCCGCCAACATGCGATTGGCCGAGGCATTAGTGCAAACAACATGCCCGAGGCCCGCCAGCTCCAGTTCGCGTAGCCGCGCCGCTTCTTTGGGCAGCGCCGAAAACACCAGGGGCGACTCGATCTCGTCGTCAAGGGCGCCGACAATCATGTCCGTCATCCTAGCCGGCGGGTTGCCGTCCAGCACCCAGCGCGCGGCCTCGCCATAGCGCTTGCCGGCGCTGCGGCTTGAGCCGATGACCTCGGCCACCTGGAACCAGGGATGGTTCTCAAGCAACTGAATGAAGCGCTGGCCGACGGCGCCGGTCGCGCCCAGGATGGCGACATTGAGTTTGTGCATGTGAATCTCCTGCTTTACATACCCACGCTTCCGGAACGAACGGCCGGGTACGAGCCTAACATTTTCACGAACGAGGTCAATTGCAGCAATTGCGTCAGCAGTTCCTGGCAGCGCGGCTCTTGCCAGTGACCCTCGAAATCGAGATAGAAGAGCGGCTCCCAGGGGCGGTTGCGCCGCGGACGCGATTCCAGCTTGGTCAGATTCAAGTCGCGCTTGGCGAATTCGCCCAGGCATTCGTAGAGCGCCGCCGGCCGGTGGCGCGTGGCAAAGACGATGGAGGTCTTGTTGTAGTCGGCCGGCTCGGGGTCGCCGTGCCCCATCACGAGAAAGCGCGTATAGTTGAAACGTTCGTCTTCGATATCGGCCGCCAGCAGGCTCAGCCCGTATAACTTGCCGGCCAGTTTGGGGGCGATCACCGCCACGCCGGGCTGGGGAGATTCCGACAAGTCTTTCGCGGCGCCGGCGGTATCGTACCAGCCGACCGACTCCATTTCGTGCCGCTGCAAGAAGCGTTCACATTGCATTAAAGCCTGTGGATGCGAGCGCACGGTCTTTACATTATCAAGCGTCGTTTCCGGGTTGGCCAGCAGGGCGTGATGGACATGGAAGAACACCTCGGCCTGGATGCGCACGTCATGATCCAGCAGCAATTCGTAGGCGCCGCTGACGGAGCCGGCCAGGGCGTTTTCGACCGGCAGCAGACTGAAGTCGACTTCGTCGGCTTGCAAGGCTGCGAAAAGATGGATGAAGTCCTGACAGGGATTCGTCTCCACATCATTGCCGAAGTGCTGCCGCACCGCGATTTCCGAATTGGCGCCGGGTATCCCCTGGTATGCGACTCTGGGCATTGCTGTCTCACTTACTCGTTTGGACCGGGCGAATCATAACCAAAACATCCGCGCTGGCAAAGACTTGATCCTGCGCCCGAATTACCGTATCGAGACGGCGAATGCGGGCGGCAATGCAACGCAAACCGCGACGCGGCGTCAGCTCCTTTCGCTCGCGACTAAATCCAGCGGACTACGTATAATGTTGCAGGAGTGACAAGCAATTGGGAGATCCCATGACACAGGAATCACGTTTTGACCCGATGAAAGAATTGCAGAATCTGGGCGAGCAAATCACCAGGACGGTTGAAAAAGGCATCCGCACCGTGACCAGCAGTTCCGAACAGCTCTCGCTCGATATGTATGAGGCCGATGGCGTGCTCCACATTTGCACGCAGGCGGTCGACGGACTGGTCAAGGACAGCATCGAGATCAGTCTGGAATCCAATGTGTTGACGATAGCGATGCAAACAGAACCGGAAGCGACGCCGACCGACGCCCGCTACTTCCTGCAGGAGCGCCGCTTTGGCCCGGTATCGCGGCACGTCGAACTGTCGGTGCCGGTGAAGGGGCACGAGGCGCGCGCCAAAGTGGACAGCGGCAGTCGGCTGCTGATCACGCTGCCGATCGATGACAGCGGCTTCGGCAATATTACGGTGACGCCGGTCGACTAGGTTGCTTGCCGGGCGAGCTGCCTCAATCAATCGTCTGCGAGTAGCATGCGGCGCGCGGTCTTCACTTCCCGGTCGAAGCGCAGCAGCAGCTTTTCCTTGCGCTCCGCATCAAGGAAGGACCATTCAATAGACTGGCGCATCAGTTGAACAAGCTCGTCGATGTCCAGTCCACAGGCTGTTTGCGCCAGTTCGTACTCGTCGACCAAATTCGCGCCAAGCAGCGACGGCATGCCTGACGAAAGCAGAACCCGCACGCCGCCGTCCAGCAGCTGTCGCAAGGGATAGTCAGACGCCGACCTGGCAAGCCCCAGACGCAGGGCCCGGTGCAAAGAGACCACAATCGGGATGCTGTTTTCCGCCAGAAGGTCGCGCGTCGCCTTGTGCCCGGCTATGCCCCAGGAGTCCGTCAGGCGATGCGGCGATAGTTCAGCAAGCGCGTCTTCGATTCCCGCAACGCCCAGTGCGCTGCCCGCGTTTACAATGGTGTAGATTTCCTTCTTGCGCGCCATGTCGAAGGCGCGGCGGTATTGCCCCACCGGCTGCGCGCCTTCCGGCCCGACGAGCCCCATGCCAACGACATTGCCCAGTTTCGCGGCGGCGCCGGTCGCCCAGCGGGCCACATCGTCGCCCGAGCGCGGATTGTCCCAGGGGATGCAGAGAATCCAGGAAAGCTCGACATTCCAGGCGCGCAGGACGCGGTCGCGGCCGTCGTTCAGCGCGTCGAAGAAGGCGTCGAAATTCATGCGAGCCGAGCCGATGAAGTCCGGCGGCGCCACCGATACTTCGGCATAGTGGACGTTTTGCTTGGAAAGCGCCAGGCCCATGTCATACACGACCAGCGCAATGTCTTCCGGATACATCACCCAGCTGCCCGCCTCGCGCGCGATCTCATCAAGGCGCGCGTAGTCGGGGCTATCAAGCAGCTCAAGCCACTGCTCGAAGTCGTCGCGTTGCGCCGGGACGCCATTCTGATGCGCGATCATCAGCAGGCTTTCGCGGCGAAAAGCGCCGGTCAGCTGCAAATTCAGCTCAACTTTGGGAACCGCCGCGATAAACTCACGAATGGACATCGCTTGTCTCTCATCTTCAGGGCTATGCCATGCGCTCCAGGCCGCCCGCTATCTGTGCTGTAATTCGTTTAAGCCGAGTCCACGCCCCAGGCGCGCGCTTCACGAAAACGGCCCATTTCGTCGCGGTATTCCGCAGATGCCTCAATGAATGCTGAAAACAAGGGATGAGGGCGATTTGGCCGACTGAGGAATTCAGGATGGAATTGCGAGCCGAGCATGAAGGGATGATCTTGCAGCTCGGAGATTTCGACCAGCACGCCATCCGGGCTTAAGCCGCTGAAATAAACGCCATTGGCGGAGAAAATGTCGCGATAGTCGTTATTAAATTCGAAGCGATGGCGGTGGCGCTCGAGTATTTTCCCGGCGCCGTAGGCCTGCGCCGCCGCGGAATTAGGCTGCAGCAGGCAGGGATATTCGCCCAGCCGCATGGTTCCGCCCATGTCCGTAATCGCCCGCTGCTCCAACATCAGATCAATCACCGGGTGTGGCGTGCTGACATCAAACTCCGAACTGTTGGCGTCTTCCAGGCCCAGCACATTGCGGGCGTATTCAATACACATCACCTGCATGCCCAGGCATAAACCCAAATACGGGACCTTGTTCTCCCGCGCGAATTTCGCGGCAGCGATTTTGCCTTCAATACCGCGGTAGCCGAAACCGCCCGGCACAATGACGCCATGCAGGTCGCCCAGTTCGTCGAGGCGCTTGCCCTTTTCCAGCTCGCCCGAATGAATCCAGCAAATCTCCACATTTTGGTCTTGCTGCACGGCCGCGTGGAAAACAGATTCTTTAACGGACATATAGGCGTCGTGCAATTCGACGTACTTTCCGACTATGCCAATCCGCAGCTTTTCCGTGACCGCCTGACACTTGCCGACGATGGCTTCCCATTCCCGCAGATCAGGCGGTCCTGATTCCAGCCGCATGCGATCCAGGATGTAGTCGCCCAAACCCCGCTTCTCGATCATAAGCGGGACGGCGTAGATATTGTCGGCCGTTTGCAGTGGGATAACCGCGTCTTTGTCGACATCGCAGAAGAGCGCGATCTTGTTGACAATTTCTTCGTTCACCGGGAAATCGGTGCGGGCGATGATCACATCCGGCTGGATGCCGATGCCGCGCAGTTCACGGACGCTGTGCTGGGTTGGCTTGGTCTTTAGCTCGTCGGTCGCGCCGATATGCGGCAGGAAGGTAACATGCACGTACATGGTGTCACTGCGCTTGAATTCGGTGCGCAGCTGCCGCAGCGCTTCCAGGAACGGCAGGCTTTCGATGTCGCCCGCGGTGCCGCCGACCTCGACGATGACGACGTCGGCGTCGGTGCGCTTGCCCAATAGCTTGATGCAGCGCTTGATCTCGTTGGTGATATGCGGCACCACCTGAATGGTGCCGCCGAGATAATCGCCCTTGCGTTCTTTCTCGATGACGGTCAGATACACCTGGCCGGAGGTCACATTGGAAAGCCGGCTGACATTCTCATCAACGAACCGTTCGTAGTGCCCCAGGTCGAGATCCGTTTCGGCGCCATCCGATGTGACGAATACTTCGCCATGCTGATAAGGGCTCATCGTGCCGGGATCGACATTGAGATAGGGGTCCAGCTTCTGAATGGCGACTTTCAATCCGCGCGCCTTGAGAATGCGACCGATGGCGGCGACGGTTAGCCCCTTGCCAACCGAACTGACCACACCGCCCGTGCAGAAGATGTATTTCGGTTTCACGTTAGTTTGTCCATCCTATGCTGATGCCATTCGCTGCGGCATATCCGCGCGGACGCAATAATCCTCTGGGAATTCAAGCCAGCTCGCTTAATGCCATGGCCGTCCGCCGCATATCCAGCAGCGTGAGGCCCAGCCTGGCTTCCGCCCCCGCCAGTACCGTGAGCACGATATTGTCATTGACGGTCGTCATCAGTACGTAACCATTATCGCCTTTTATGAAAACCTGATCGAGCGGACCGCGCCCCAATTCTTGCGCGATTCTGTCGCCGAGCGCCAGCAGCGCCGCTGACATCGCTGACACAGAATCCTGGGCCAGATCATCGGGCAGCGAAGCGGCGATCATGAAGCCGTCCACGCTGACGGCCGCGGCCGCCTGAATGTCCGATCCCGACAAACGCAGCGCTTCCAGGCGCTTTTCGATGCTTTCCGCGCGAGCTGCAATCAACACTTGGACCTTTACTTTGTGATCGGCCGGCACGCGCCAACATAAAGGCTGTGCGGGCGCGAGGCGCTTTTCTCGTTACTGGCGGTTGACACTGACAGCCGGCGGTTTGGTCCGGTTACCGCGCCCGGACAAAGTTGCCATATTGCTTCTGACCCGGCTTCATTATACTTGCTGAGCGCCAATCGGCAAGCGGACGACAAATCGAATCCCAAACGGAGACGACGCGTGGGAAACGAAGAATTGGTATTCCGCTATACTTAGTGCAATTTAATTGTGCAATCGGACACAAGTGGACAATCATTAATGGGCGAACAATTCCCAGCGACACGGCGTACCGCGACAGTCCGGCAAGCAACGGCAAGCGTGCAGGAAATCGCGGAACGGGTGACCAACAGCGTCGGCCAGGTGATTTTGGGCAAGACAAACGAGATCCGTCTGACGACGCTGGGCTTGCTCTGTCGCGGGCATATTCTGCTGGAAGATATCCCGGGCGTCGGCAAGACCATGCTGGCCAAGTCGCTGGCGCGGGCTGTTGGCTGCAGCTTCAACCGCATTCAGTTTACGCCGGATATGCTGCCATCGGACATCACCGGCGTTTCGATTTACAATCCCAAAACGCGCGAGTTTGAGTTTCGGCCCGGCCCCATCATGGCGCAGATTGTGCTGGCTGACGAAATCAACCGCGCCACGCCCAAGACGCAGTCCGCCCTGCTGGAGGCGATGGAAGAAGGGCAGATGACGGTCGACGGCGTCACCTACCGTCTCAGCAATCCCTTTCTGATTATGGCGACGCAAAACCCCATCGAGTACGAGGGAACTTTTCCGCTGCCGGAGGCGCAGCTCGACCGCTTCCTGGTCCGCATTCAGATGGGTTATCCGCAGCCGGCTGACGAGCTCAAGATACTCTCGTCGCAGCAGTATCAGCATCCGATTCAAAATCTGCAGCAAGTGGTGTCCTTGAAGGAATTGCTGGCCGCCCAGCAGCAGATCAAGGACGTTTACGTCGCCAATGAAGTGCAGCAGTACATCATCAATTTGATCACGGCCTCGCGGCGCCACGGCGATGTCTATCTCGGCAGCAGCCCGCGCGGTTCGCTGGCGCTGTTTCGCACGGCGCAGGCGCGCGCGGCCATGACCGGGCGCGACTTCGTCATCCCGGACGATGTCAAGGCCCTGGCCGAGGTCACGCTGGCGCATCGCATCATCGTGGGGCCGGCGGCGCGCATCAAGAACATCACATCGCGAACGATCGTGCAGGACATCCTGCAGAATACGCCCGTGCCCGGTTCATCCGTCCGTTAGGGTCCCATGCCCGGCCGCCGCAACGCCCTGTACCTTCTGACGATTATCTGCCTGCTGACGGCGCTGTTCACTGGCCGCGCCGAGTTGTTCAATATCGCCTACGCGATTGGCGCGATCTTGTGCCTGTCGTTCGTCTGGACCTGGCTCTCGCTGCGCGGCATCGCGTTGCGCCGCAGCACCCGCACGCGCCGGTCGCAAGTCGGCCGCGTCTTTCAGGAGTCTTTCGGCGTCCGCAAGACCGGGCTGTTTCCCAAGCTGTGGCTGGAAATCCGCGATCATTCCGACCTGCCCGGGCATAAAGCCAGTCATATCGTACCGTCTTTGTTGGGCGGCAAGGAGCATACCTGGGAAGTCAATACCATCTGCGCCGTACGCGGCGAATTCCAGCTGGGGCCGATAACCGTGGTTGCGGGCGATCCCTTTGGCTTGTTTCGCTCGCCGCGGCGCATTGGCGCGACCGATCGCTTGATGGTGTATCCCATGACGGTGGAGCTGAATCGGGTCGAGCTGCCGGTCGGTTTCTTGTCCGGCGGGGACGCCCAGCGGCAGCTGACCCACCAGATTACTACCAACGCCAGCAGCATCCGCGATTACGTGCCCGGCGACAGCATCAACCGCATCCACTGGCGCTCGACGGCGCGCACGGGCGATATCATGGTTAAGGAATTCGAGTTGGATCCGCTGGTGGATATCTGGCTATTCAGCGATTTCTCCGCCAGCTCGCTGGTCGAGGATCCGGCTGCGCAGCGCATGCGGCAGAGCGGCGGCCTGGCGCCATCGACCTATCGCATTCCGCCTTCAACCGAGGAGTACGGCGCCATCATCGCCGCCTCGCTCGCCAAGCACTTCATTGATGACGAACGCGTCGTCGGTTACGCGGCCTACACCCCTTATCGACAGGTGTTCCAGCCTGACCGCGGCAATCGTCAGCTTACCCGCGTCTTTCAGGCGTTGGCGGTGGCGCGCAGCACATCCACGCATACCTTGCGAGAAATGCTCTCGCTGGAGACGCACCAGTTCACCCGCGGCACAACCGTGATGATCGTGACTTCCTCGCTGGATATGGACTGGATCAACGAAGCGCAAGTCATGATTCGCCGCGGCATACGCCCGATTTGCGTGTTTGTTGATCCGCAATCGTTCAGCGCCGGGCTGGATTCGAGCGAGTTGCGCGGCATGTTACAATTGGCCAAGATCCCGACGCTGGTGGTGCGCAAGGACGATGACATTGCCGCCGCCCTGGAACAGCGACCCATCTGAGTGACGTCCAGTCGAAAGCCAGAAAGATGACCCAAGTCATTGACGCCATTGTGATCGGCGCCGGCGCCATGGGCAGCGCCGCAGCCTACTATTTGAGCGAGCGCGGGCAGCGCGTTCTGCTGCTGGAACAGTTCGAGCTTGATCATCGCCAGGGCAGTTCATACGGTTACTCGCGCATCATTCGCTACGCTTATGACCATCCCGAATACGTGGCGCTGGCGAAAGACGCCTTTCCGCTCTGGTTTGCCTTGCAGGACAAGCTGGGCGAGCAGTTGGTGTTCCAGACCGGCGGCATCGACTTTGGCCCGGCCGGCCAGGCATCGCTGGAAGCCACCATCGCCGCCATGCAGTCCAGCGGTCTGCCCTACGAGTTGCTCTCGCCCGACGAGGCAAAGCGCCGCTTTCCGCAATTCCGCCTGACTGAGGACTTCAAAGCGCTGTATCAGCCGGACAGCGGCTTTGTCTCTGCGTCAAGAGCCGTGCTGGGTCACATCAAGTTGGCGAAAGCCAATGGCGCCGTCATGCAGGACTGCACTCCGGTTACGGCGATAAGGTTGGCGTCTGATAGCGTCGAAGTCGCGACTGCCAATGAAACGTACGCCGCCGGCCAGTTAATCGTAAGCGCAGGCGCCTGGGCCAGGCGCCTGCTGGCGCAAACTGGCCTTGACCTGCCGCTTGTACCCTTGCGCTGCCAATTGAATTTCATGGCGCCGGCGGAGCAGTCGCCTTATGAGGCCGAGAATTGTCCGGTCTGGATTGCGCATGTCGACAGCCTCTTTCCGGAAGCTGTATATGGCATCCCCTCGCACGACGGCTCTGGTTTCAAGATCGCCTTCCACGGCGGCCCGGCGTATTCACATCCGTCGGAAATCAGCCGGGAGCCGGACGCCGGGAATGTCGCGGCCCTGCGCCCCTTTATGCGCGCGCATATCCCCGGCATTGCCGAGGCGCCGGTGCGCGAGAGCCGCATTTGCTTATACACACAGACGCCTGATGAGCACTTTGTCGTCGACAAGCATCCGGAGCATGCTCATGTCGCGATCGGCGCGGGTTTCAGCGGCCACGGCTTCAAGTTCAGCACGATCATCGGCAAGATGCTGACCGAGATCGCGCTGGACGGCGCCACGTCTCACAACGACAATCTCTTCAAGATTGAGCGCTTCACAGGCTAAGCGTCCACCAAAGGAATTCGCCCATCCGGTCGAATGAATTCGCGCGCAGCAAGTCGATTGCTCGCCGGTCATGTTCAGGGACGACCGCTCCCGCGACCCGGCGGTCGGGTTGATGCCAGAGCATAGTCCGAGCTTCATCAATCGCGCCTTGGCTGAGCGCGCCCTCCAGCCAGTAGCCGCCGTAGGTCAAGGTATCAACTGGGATAATTCGCGCTCCAGGGTATCGTTCGCAGTTGTTTGCAGGCCGCCCGGTCCGGCTCGCCCAGAGTTGGTGAACCGCTTCAGAGCGCCGAAAGCCCAGTCGAATACAGAGGCGCCGCATCGACATATTGTCGCGGCGGACCAGCGCTCGAATTGTCGCCGCGCCGGTTTCGCCTGCCGCCAACACACTTCTCTCACCGAGTCGCGCGCCGATTCCGCGCCCCTGCCAGGACGGCGCAACGCCCAGCAGATCCAGCTCGAAGCGGGCGTTGCCATGTTCGTCAGGCGTTACGAAACTGCTGGCAAAGCCGACGTAGTTTCCATCGGCTTTCGCTAAAAATGTGTGGCCTGCGCCCAAGACGCGCCGAACGCGCGCGCTCTCGGCCTTAACGCCCATAGCGAGCGACTCGGCAGCGACCTTTGCTATTTCAGGCGCATGTTCGACGGCGGCGACTGAGACACTTACCTTCATTGATTTTTCGCTTTCGGGGTCGCATAATGACTGACTGACGCGGGGCGAATGGAGTTGCCGCGGCCATTTTCGAACATGCCGGCAAAACGAGCCGAAGTGACGATGAGCAAGCGATTCCTGTACATGATTGCCTTTTTCAGCGGCCTGACGACTCTGGCCATTGAGCTGTCGGCGTCGCGGCTGCTGGGCAATGTATTCGGCAATAGCAATCTGGTCTGGGCGAATGTCATCGGCCTGATGCTGCTCTACTTGACTGTGGGCTACTTCGCCGGCGGCCGCCTGGCGGACAAGCTGCCGCGCGCCGCTGTGATGCTGCAGATTATACTCTGGGCCGCCTTCTTGAGCGCGCTGATTCCACTGGTTGGTCGTCCTGTCATCACGGGCGCCGCGGATGCGGTCTTCGGCGCTGAGGCCGCGCTGGCGCTGGGTTCCTTCATCGTAATCCTTATCTTGTTTTCAGTTCCGGTGACCCTGCTCGGCATGGTATCGCCATTTGTCATCCGCCTGGCGGTGACCGACGTGGAGACCAGCGGCCGAATCGCCGGTCAAGTATACGCCGTCAGCACCCTGGGCAGCTTGTGCGGCACATTTTTGCCAGTGCTTATCACCATCCCGCAGATCGGCACGGCGCGGACCTTTCTGCTGTTTTCCGGGCTGCTCTTCGCGATTGCATGCGTTGCGCTGTTTAGAGTCGACGGCCGCCGCGCCATGCCATACCTGGCGATGCCCTTCATTGTCGGTCTGCTGGCCCCAACCGCGCTGGACGGCCCCTTGCGACAACCGGCCGCGAGCGCGCGTTTGCGCTTTGACAGCGAGAGCGCCTACAACTATATCCAGGTGCAAGAGGACAGCGCCGGCTACCGTTACCTCTATTTGAACGAAGGGCAAGGCATTCACAGCCAGTGGCATGAATCTGAAGTCTTCTACGGCGGGACCTGGGACTATTTTCTGGCGGCGCCCTATTTCAACGAGGCGCCCTTTCGCGCGGATGAAGTCGCGTCGCTGCTGCTGATCGGGCTGGCGGCCGGCACAATACCGCGGCAGCACATCGAGATCTACGGCGATATCCCCATCGTTGGCATAGAGCTTGACCCGGAGATTGTCGCGGTGGGCGCCGAATATTTCGACATGAACGAAACAGCCATGCCCAGCCTGTCGACGCTGGTCGGCGACGGGCGCTACCTGCTGAATCGGCTTGATCGGCAATTCAGCGTGATCGGCATCGACGCTTACCGCCCACCGTATATTCCCTGGCACTTGACGACCGTGGAGTTCTTCGAGGAGGTGAAGGCGCTCCTGAAGGACGACGGCGTAGTCGCCATCAACGTGGGACGCACGGACACCGACCGCCGCCTGGTGGACGCGCTGAGCAGCACGCTCTTGCAAGTGTATCCCAGCGTGCACGCGCTTGATGTGCCGCAGTCGTTTAACACCATTCTTGTGGCGACCAGGCAATCTACAGAAAGGAACAACCTGCGCGCGAACCTGGAGTACAGAGTCGATACCGTAGATGCGCGCCTGTACAACGTACTGGATGATGCGGCTGCGGCGCTGGTTCCGCTGGCGGACAGCGCAATCATCTTCACCGACGACCTGGCGCCGGTGGAGCGTCTGGTCGATTCTATAGTGCTCGACTTCCTGCTGGCGGGCCGCGCCGCCGAGTTTCAGTTAGCCGATGAATAACTGTCGCAACTGCCATAGGCTGATTCGCTGGCTGTTCACGCTGGCCCTGCCCGTCCTGCTGCTGGCCGCGAGCGTTCGCCTGCTGCTCAGCCACGAATTCCTGCGCCTGGAGTATCAGCGCCCGGGCTTTCCAGCGGATCCCTATGGCTTTACGACCCAAGATCGACTTGAATACGGCCTGCTCGCCATCGATTTCCTGTTTCAGACGGGAGACAGCTCGTCCTTGGCCGCGCTGCGGATTCCGCGACAAAAGTGTTGGCAACCGGCGGGCGACGCCGCGCACTGCCAGCTATTCAACGCGAATGAACTGCGTCATCTGGAAGACGTCAAGCGGACCGTGACGGCGATATTTGTTCTGGCTTTCACCGGTGTTGCAGCGTTAGTCGCGGCGCTGCTGGCGGCCAGGTCGCGTCCCATGTTGCGACGGCAAGTGCAGGCCGGGCTGCGGAGAGGCGCCTGGCTTACGCTGGCCGCAATCACGATGTTGGCCGTCGTGGCGGCCGCCGCCTGGGACAGCGCCTTCGACCGTTTTCACGAGATCTTCTTCGCGGCCGGCACCTGGCGCTTTCCCTTCAGCGACAGCCTGATTCGGCTCTATCCGGAGCAGCTCTTCGTTGACGCCAGCCTGGTAATTGGCGGTCTCTGCGCTGCCGGCGCTATCGTTGTGCTTCTGCTCACGGCGCTTTGGCGGCGACGCGACTCCCTTTAGCTCTGCGCTTCATCTCGCGAGAGCAGCATCGGCCTTGCGCGCGAAGTGGCAATTGCCAGGCCAACTGTATAGACTTGTAGCTTCTTGTGTGCCATTGCCGGCGACGACTGTCGAGTAATTTCTGTCGCCTTCGCTCGTGAATATCGGCCGCAAAGCACGCACATACAGACGACGTAGAGGGTCAGGCAATGTCCGAATCAGACCACAGCCGCGCCGATTTGATATCACGCCGCCGCTTGCTGCAGATAGGCCTGGCGGCGGCCAGCGCTCCGTTACTGGGCGGCAGCCCGCCACTGTCGGCGCACTCCGATGGCTCGGACGAGCAATTCAGCGGCGGCTTCGGCTATGTCATCCGCGGCGTAAGCACCAATGCCCGCCGAATCTGCCTGACCATCGACGACCTTTGGAGCGAATTCTACACGCTGCGGATTTGTCGCGAGTTTCACCGGCGCAATATCCGCCTTACCTTGTTCCCGATCGGCCACGCCGTGCACAATAATCTGGAGCGGCCCACCGCAGGTCACGAGAATCTCTACCCGCGTCTGCGCGACATGGGGCACGAATTTGGCTGTCACCTTTACACGCATCGCGTCATCAAAGGTTTCAGCGTCGAGCAATTAATCCACGAAGAAATGGAGCCGTCCCTGCGCGTGATGCGGCGCGCGCTGGGCGCAAATTTCAAGCCGGTCGGCATCCGCCCACCATATGGACATGTCACCGACCAAATCAAAGAACTGTCTCGTCAGTATTATACGCCGCTGATTCTATGGGGGCTGGATTCGCAGGACGCTATTTGCACGCAGCAGAAAGATGTGCACAACTGCGAATGCGCGGAGACGGCTGATTCCGCGACCTACGCTCAATTGCGCGGTCTGGCGCCGCGAGACCAAACCTGCGACAGAGATCACTGCGCCAGAGCTTGCGTCGATGAAATTATGGACAACTACAAAGATTATTTGCGCCCCGGCAGCATCATCCTGCATCACGCGCTGAAAGCCACCATGATGGCGATACCGAGAATCGCGGAGCTCCTCGACGATTGGAATCTCAAAGCTATTCCGCTGTCCGAATTGCTCACCCATTCGTCCGCTTCCGGCGCCTGAAGTCTCCCAGCCGATCCGGCGCACAAGCAAATGGAGCGCAGTTCAGCATGTTATTATTGCTCACTCTGCACTAAGCTATAGCTATAAATAGGCAGCATTCACGCGAGCAGAGGCAAGGAGAATCAGCAATGGCGATTCGTGTTGGCATCAACGGCTTCGGGCGCATCGGGCGGCAAGTCTTAAAGGCGACAATCGAAAACTATCCTGATGACATTGACGTGGTTGCCTTCAACGACCTGGGCGATCTGGACACGATGGCGCATTTATTCCGCTACGACTCCAACTATGGCGTGTACCCCGGGACGGTCGAGGTTGCGGACGGCGCATTGATCGTGGACGGGCGGGAGATCAAAGCGCTGTCCGAGCGCGATCCGGCGCGGCTGCCCTGGGGCGACATGGCGGTGGATGTGGTGATCGAAAGCACGGGCATTTTCCGCGACAAGGCCAGCGCCTCCAAGCATCTCAGCGCCGGCGCGAAGAAAGTTATCATTTCCGCGCCCGCCAAAGGCGAAGACATCACGGTGGTTCTGGGCGTTAATCAGGACAAATACGATGCCAATGCCCATCATATCTTGTCCAACGCTTCTTGCACGACCAACTGCCTGGCGCCGCCGGCCAAAGTCGTCAACGACGCCTTCGGCATCCAGCAGGGCTTTATGACGACCATTCACAGCTATACCAACGACCAGAGCATTCTCGACCTGCCGCATTCGGACTTGCGCCGCGCAAGGGCCGCCGCCGTGAACATGATCCCCACCAGCACCGGCGCCGCCCAGGCGGTCGCGCTGGTTGTGCCGGAGTTGCAAGGCAAGTTCGACGGCATGGCCGTGCGCGTGCCCACACCCACCGGCTCGCTGGTGGATTTCGTCGCCAGCGTCGAGCGGGCGCCGAGCAAGACTGAGTTGATCGACGCCTTTGAAGAAGCCGCCGCCGGCCCCATGAATGGCTACCTCGATGTGTCGCACGAGCCGCTGGCTTCCAGCGATTACATCGGCAACCCGCACTCCAGCATCATTGACGCGCTGGCGACTGACGTTGCCGGCAATCTGGTGAAAGTCATCACCTGGTATGACAATGAGTGGGGCTACTCCTGCCGCACGGCCGATTTGACCAAGTTTGTCGGCGACAGGCTGTAAGTCGGTCGTACCGACTCGCAACTCCTGGAGCGGTGGGTATGAACAAGAAATCGGTAGGCGATGTCGACCTGGCCGGCAAGCGGGTATTGGTGCGGGTGGACTTCAACGTGCCGCTGGACGACGGGGCAATCACGGACGATACCCGTATTCAGGCGGCATTGCCCACCATCCGCTATATCCTGAGTCAGGAACCCAGATCAATAATCTTGATGTCGCACCTCGGCCGACCCAAAGGCCAGCGCGCTCCGGCGATGTCCCTGGCGCCAGTGGCTGCGGCATTGTCGGCGCTGCTGGGCGCCGATGTCGCATTCGCGGAGGACTGCATCGGCGCGGCCGTGGCTGATGCGATAGCCGCGCTTCCAGCGGGCGGCGTCATTCTGCTCGAGAATACGCGCTTTCATGCGGGAGAAACGAAGAACGATGGCGAATTCGCGCAGGCACTGGCTTTGAACGGCGACATCTACGTCAACGACGCCTTCGGCACAGCTCACCGCGCGCACGCCTCGAATGTGGGGGTGGCGTCACGGCTCGAGGCAGTCGCCGGCCTGCTGCTTGAGCGAGAGCTCGATTATCTGGCGACTGCGCTGGAAAATCCGCGGCGGCCCTTCGTCGCCATACTCGGCGGCGCCAAGGTGTCCGGGAAGATTGACGTCATTGACGCGCTGCTGAGCAAGGTGGACAAGCTCCTTGTCGGCGGCGGCATGGCCAATACTTTCTTCGCGGCGCAAGGGCGGGATATGGCTGATTCGCTGGTCGAAACCGAGGCGCTGGATATCGCGCGCGACCTGCTTGCCGCAGCCGGCCACAAACTTCAGCTGCCCGCCGATCAGCGCGTCGCCGATGCATTTCGCAATGACGCGCAACAGCGAATCATCCCCGCCGACGCCGATGTTCCAGCCGGTTGGCAATCGCTGGATATTGGACCTGAAACTGTCGCCCGCTATCGACAGGCGCTGCAGGGCGCCGGCACGATTGTTTGGAATGGACCCATGGGTGTCTTCGAAATGCCAACATTCGCCCGCGGCACTTTCGGCATAGCGGAGGCGCTGGCCGAGCAGACCGCCACGGGCGCGACCACCATCATCGGCGGGGGCGATTCGGCGGCGGCGGTTGAACAAGCCGGCCTGGCCGGAAAAATGTCGCATATTTCTACCGGCGGGGGCGCCAGCCTGGAATTGCTGGAAGGCAAGACTCTGCCCGGGATCGCGGCTTTGGCCGACAACTGACTCAGACTCGCGCTGCATGGCGGCGGAGATATGTGGCGCCATGATAGTCTTCAGTTGAAATCGCGTGACAACTCAGGAGCGGAATATGTCCAGAACATCGATCATCGCCGGCAACTGGAAGATGCACAAATCGCCGGAGGAAGCGGTCGCATTTGTGCGCGAGCTCGCGCACTTGGTCCAGCCTTACGGCAATGTGGAGCGCGTGGTGGCGCCGACATACCTGGCGCTGGGCGCGGTCGCAGCCGCGTTGGACGGTTCCGCCGTAAAGGTCGCGGCGCAGGACGCCCACTGGGAATCAAGTGGCGCCTACACGTCGCAAGTGTCGGCGGCCATGGTCCAGCCCTATGTCGACTACGTCATCATCGGACATTCGGAGTGCCGCGCCTACCTCAACGAGAGTGACGAAAGTGTCAACAGGAAAGCCAAAGCTATCCTGGCTTGTGGTCTGCAAGCCATCATCGCGGTGGGTGAAAGCCTGGCGCAAAACGAAGCCGGCGAAACTGTCGAGTTTGTCCGCTCTCAAGTCAGCGCGGCGCTTAGCGGCGTAACTGCCGACGAGATGCAGCGGGTCGTCATCGCTTACGAACCGATCTGGGCTATCGGCACGGGGCGGAGCGCCAGCGGCGAACAAGCCGACGAGATCATCAAGTCGGCGGTTCGTGATACCGCGCGCGCGCTCTATGACGACGCCACCGCCGACGCCTTGCGCATCCAGTATGGCGGCAGCGTCAAGCCGGGAAATATGGAGGAGTTCATGTCACAGCCCAATATTGACGGGGCTCTGGTCGGCGGCGCATCCTTGCAATGCGAAGACTTTGCCGCGCTGATTGAAATCGCGTCGAGAGTCAAAGGGTCGTAACCTGAGAGACCTGGATTTCCTCGCCCTGGTCTTGGGACTGGGACTGCTCACCCTGCTCTTTCGCCGGATCGAACGCTGGCTGCATCAACACATTTTTAAGGTCGGCTGGCTGCTGACTGGTGATTTCCAAGTTACAGCCCTTCTCTACTACATCCTGTTTTTGCCCGGCATTTTGCTGCACGAGCTTGGCCTGTGGCTGGCGGCGCGCGCGCTCAATGTACGAACTGAGGGCGCGCTGCGAATCCCGGATGAAGCGGATATCAGCGAGCTGCGCCTGAGTATCATTCGGGTCGCTCCGGACGCCGGCGGCGTCAAGCTTATCCTGATTTCGCTGAGTCCGCTGGCGTCGGGGCTGGCTGCGCTTTGGGCAATCTCGGCCATCTTGATTCCCGGCGACGCCGCGACGCTGGCATTGCCGGGCAGCGTGACCGAACTGGGCGCCGCCATCCGCTCATTGACGACGACGGCGAACTTCTGGCTGTGGCTTTATATTGTCTTCACTATCGCCAATCGCTGCTTCCCGGCTCTGCCCGTAAAATTGAGCGCCCGGCGGAAAAGCTGGCTGACGCTGGCCTGGCTCGCGCTCTGTTTCAGCTTGTGGCGCGTCGCCGACTCTGCCAGCCCCGCCATCGCCCTGGGCCTTGAAGGGCTACTTGGCAGGCTAACGCTTATCATCGCCCAGATCACCATCCTCAACCTTGGCTGTGTTTTGGCGCTTGGGGCGCTGGAAGCCCTGATCGAGCGGATTGGCAGCCGCAGCGCCACATTTCGCGCTGGGCGAATGATCACGCTTCTTGGGGACGCAGCAGCCTCCGAGCCAGCCGGTCAAACACGGGAGCGGCAGGATACCGCCAAAGCAGCGGCCGCGCGTCAAGCGGCGCCCGCCAAGTCAATCTACGACCTGAAGCTGCCCATTCCTGGACCGCCCGGTCGCGAACCCGTCAGCCGGCAAGCTGTGGCCGTCGTAGATTCAGGCCGTCCCGCCAGCGCCGACGACCAGAAGTTGGCCGCTCAATCAAAGCCCGCGCCAACCGTCTCGCGCCGGCACGATGACGAAGCTGAACGCACGCGCGAGCAACCGAATCTGATAAGCGATGAAGCAGTCGACGACTCCGGGCAAGACGCGGCTGAGCACGTCGCGGTCGCGCCTTTTGCGCGCCCGTTCCGGGAGCAGGATGCGCCCGCAAGCGCCCCTGAGGATGAAGCGACGGACGCCGGCGCCGACGATCTTTTCGCGCGTCCCTTTGTCATGAGTTCACGGTCGGGTCCGCTTTCTTCGGCGGACGAGTCTAACGACCTGGAACTGGATAGCGCGGATATCGGGGATTCGGGCTTCGACGCTGACAACACGCTGATAGATGCAGAGACGGCGCGCGAAGAACCGAGGCGCGGGCCACGCCGACCGCGTCCGGCGCCGAAGCCCTCGCAGAGGGTCGAGAGCGAAACAGGCGGCTCGGAATCCCTCGCTACTGATGAGTTGGTTTACGAAGATCTTGACGAAGCCGACGCCGTTGACCCGGACGACGGCCGCTACGACGAACTGTAGTCCTCGTCCAAAGCCGAGATTCGCCCCACCACAACGAAACCGATAGCGATGCAGATCAGCATGATGGCGAAAGCGATGAACTTGAACATCTGGCTGGTCGTCGCCAGCGTCAGAAAGCCGAAGAGCGCGCAGATAGCATAATAGGACAGAGCAATCTGTCGCGGCGTCATCAAGCCGGAGTCTTGCAGCCGGAAATGCAGATGTCCGCGATCGCCGCGAAAGGGATTGGCGCCGCTGCGCAAGCGATTGACCATCTGCCAGCCCAGGTCCATCAGCGGCAGTCCCATTACCAGCAGAATCGTGGCCATCTTCGCGCCGCCGATGATGCTGAGCGCGCCCAATACGTAACCCAGGAACCAGGCGCTGCCGCCCATGTAGATGCGCGCGGGAAAGAAGTTGTAAACAAGAAAGCCGAGCAATGCGCCGGTCAACGCCAGCGGCAGCAGGCTCACGCTGGTCTGCGGCGGCGCCAGGCGAAAGGCGCTGTTGAGGAAAAGCACAACGCCGGCAATCAAGGCGATGCCGCCCGCCAGGCCATCCGAACCATCCAGCAGATTCACCGTATTCATCATCAATACCAGCCAGAACAGGGTCAGCGCCACGGTGATGACCGGCGACCAGGGATCGGTCTGTGAGCCGGTGAGCGGATTATTGAAGAACTCGATGAAGATCTGAAAACCGATGGCAATGCCCGAAGCGACCGCCTGACCGATGAAGATCTGGATGTAATTCAAGTCAAGGATGTCGTCGATCAGTCCCAAGACAAAGATTAGGGCGCCGCCGGTAATAAGGCCGATCAAACGGGTGACTTCGTTGGGGTCTTGCCGTTCGATGGCTACATATTGGGCGACGATGATGCCGAATGTGAAACCGAAAAATATAACCATCCCGCCCAGTTTCGGCATCGCCACTCGCTCCTGACGCCGACCCCCGGGAACGGAGGTAACACCGAAGCGAAAACTGAGAAAGCGCGCGATAGGTATCGCCAGCAGCGTGGCCGCCAGCGCCGAGTTGAAGACGATGACAAACGCGAATAGTCGCAGCATCAGGTGCCAAACATGCGATCGCCGGCATCACCGAGCCCGGGCACAATAAAGCCGATTTCGTTCAGCCGCTCATCCAGCTCGGCGACATGAATAGGAACATCCGGATGCGCTTCGGCAAGCGCCTGCACACCTTCCGGGGCGGCCAGAATGCCGAGGAACTTGATGCGTTTGGCGCCCCAGCGCTTGAGGATGTTGATGGTCGCGATACCCGAGCCGCCGGTGGCCAGCATCGGATCGAGCACCAGGCACAACTGCACCGTGGGCGCGTCCGGCAGCTTGTTATAATACTCGACCGGGCGCAGGGTCTCTTCATCGCGGTACAGGCCGATATGCCAGACCTGCACCGCCGGCAGCAGCTCCTGTATCCCGTCCACCAGCCCCAGGCCGGCCCGCAGAATCGGCACGACGCCGATGACTTCATTGGTTAACGAGCCGGTCGCCTCGCCCATGGGCGTATTGACCACGGCGCGCTGAAGGCTCAAGTCTTGCGTGGCTTCGTAGCAGAGCAGCAGCGCCAATTCACGCGCCAATTCGCGGAATTTGCGATGGTCGGTAGCGGTATCGCGCAAGAGCGTCAGTTTGTGTTTGACCAGGGGATGAGCGGAGACGTACAGATTGGCGGGCATCAGGCGGCGTCCTTTCGCTGTCGCGTCAGCATTTAGTTTAAGGCTTGGCTTTCCGCTTGTAAAGCAAGCATTGAATCCGCAATCTGCTAGTCTATACTCAACACCATCATTCATTCCAAGCACGGACGAAGCACGGATGTCTCAAGAAAATCGCGTTGTCAGCGGGCAGCGGCGCAAAGTCGAGCGCGACAATATCGCGCTGCGGCCGGATCGCCTGGCTGACATGCTGGGCCAGGATCGCGTGCGCGAAAACTTGAGCATCATCATCGAGGCGGCCGCGGCCCGCGGCGAGCCGATTGACCATATCCTGTTTTATGGACCGCCGGGCCTGGGCAAGACATCACTGGCTTACGTGATCGCTAACGAAGCGGGGGGCAATATCCGCATCACCGCCGGCCCCGCCATTGAACGCGCCGGCGACCTGGCCGCTATCCTGACGCATCTCAAAGAAGGCGACATCCTCTTTATCGACGAGGTGCACCGGCTGGGAAAAGCCGTGGAAGAGATTCTTTACCCGGCCATGGAAGATTTTGTGATCGATATCGTGATTGGCAAAGGGCCGGCCGCCAAGACCCTGCGCTTGAACCTTCCGCGCTTTTCTGTCATCGGCGCGACCACGCGCCTGGCGCTGCTGGCCGGGCCCTTGCGCGACCGCTTCGGCGCCCGCTTCCGCCTCGACTTTTACGACTTGCCGGCCATGGAAGGCATCGTCGAGCGCGCGGCACATCTGCTGAAAGTCGAAATCAGCCAGGAGGCTGCGGCGGAGATTGCCAAGCGCGCGCGCGGAACGCCACGTGTGGGTCTGCGTTTGCTGCGGCGCGTCCGGGATTTCGCTGAAGCGCGCGCCGACGGCGTGATTACCTTGGACGTGACGCGCGAGGCGCTCGACTTGATGGAAATCGATCAGCTGGGCCTGGACGATGTCGATCGCCGCATCTTGCGCATCATCATCGAGAAATACGGTGGCGGGCCCGTCGGCCTGGATACGCTGGCCGCCGCCATAAGCGAAGACCGCGCCACCATCATGGATGTCTACGAACCTTATCTCATACAGCTGGGTTTCATCGACCGCACGCCGCGCGGGCGCACTTGCACCGAGCACGCCTATGCTCATCTTGACATCGCCTTCCCCGAAGCGGACGACGAGGGACAACAGCGCCTTTTATGAATGTCGCCGACTTCGATTATGACCTGCCCGCCTCATTCATCGCCCAGACGCCCTTGCAGCGGCGCGACTCGTCCCGCCTGATGCGGCTGGATCGCGCGAGCGGCGCCGTCTCTCATCATATCTTCTCTGACATTGTCGACATGCTGCGCCCGGACGATGTCGTCGTGCTGAACGACACGCGCGTAATCCCGGCGCGTCTGCCGGCTTACAAAGCGAACACCGGCGGTCGGGTCGAAATCCTGCTGCTGAAGAAGCTGGACGAGCGCCGCTGGCAAGCGCTGATCGGCGGGCGGAATGTCCGCGCGGGTACGCGACTGGCATTCAGCGGCAGCGACATCACCTGCTCGGTAGCGCAGGTATTGGACAAAGCGCAGCGGGTTCTGGAGTTCAGCCGGCCGCTTGACCGTCTGCTGCGCGACCAAGGTGAAATGCCGCTCCCGCCCTACATCAGCGCGGCGCTGGATGATGGCGAACGCTACCAGACCGTTTACAGCGCAAGCGAAGGCTCGGCCGCGGCGCCCACCGCCGGGCTGCACTTCACTCGGACGCTGCTGGACGAGATCGAGCGCCGGGGCGTGCGGCTGGCGCGCTGCACCTTGCACATCGGCCTGGATACATTTCAGCCGGTGACCGCGGAGCGCGTCGAGGACCACAAGATACACAGCGAGTTCGCCCGGCTCGACGCCGAAAACGCGAGTCTAATAAACGATAGCATTCGCGCCGGCGGTCGTGTCATCGCAGTCGGCACCACTTCGGCGCGCACAGTGGAGACGGCGGCCATACACGCTGCTGCTGAAAACGGCAGGCGGGCGGTGGCGCCCTTCACCGACCATACCGACCTCTTCATCACGCCGGGCTACCGCTGGCAGGCGGTCGACGCCATGGTCACCAATTTCCACCTGCCCAAGTCGACGCTGCTGATGATGCTCAGCGCCTTCGCCGGCCGCGAAGCCATGCTGCAGGCTTACGAAATGGCCAAGGCAGCGGATTACCGATTTTATTCCTTTGGCGACGCCATGTTCGTGGCCTGACGCCCGCAGCGTTCCAGCAGAAAACTGCCGCTTGACTGCGGTCGCCCTCATACTCTACAATAGCCTGCGCCCTGCCGGAACCAGTGGGGTTTTTCATGTAAGGCCAATTTTCCCCGCGCATGGAGCCCGCAGCGGCCTTGAGCGCGGAGAAACAAAGTGAAGATTGGAGCAAACGCTTATGTATGCAATAGTCCGCAGCGGCGGCAAGCAGTATCGGGCGGAAGTCGGCGCGACGATTGACGTCGACCGGCTGCCGCAGGATGTGGGCGAATCGCTTGAGCTTGGCGATGTGCTCCTGGTAGTGGACGACGGCGACGCCAAAATCGGACAGCCGCTGGTGGAAGGCGCGCTCGTCAAGGCGACGGTCGTCGAGCAATTCCGCGGCAAGAAGATCATCGTCTACAAGTACCGTCAACGCACGAATTATCGGCGCAAGCAAGGACACCGCCAGTACTATACGCGGCTGCGCATCGACGACATATCGGTTTAGGCGCAGTTAAACGGGAGGCAACCGACCATGGCTCACAAAAAAGGCGGCGGATCGTCAAGCAATGGCCGCGACAGCAATTCAAAGCGCCTCGGCGTCAAGAATTACGGCGGCGAATTTGTCATCGCCGGCAATATCATCGTGCGGCAGCGCGGCAGCCGATTCCACCCCGGCGAAGGCGTTGGCATGGGCAAGGATTATACGCTCTTCGCGACGCGCCGCGGATTCGTAACTTTTGAGAAAATGCGCGGCCGCAAGGGCCAGAAGCGCGTATCGGTTTACGACAGCCACGAAAAGACTGGCCAGTCGCTCAACTAGCTTGCTGTAAAAGTCATTTGCGCCACTCTTTGGAGCCGCAAATGCGCGGAGGGGAAAATGAAAGAGGCAATCCATCCGGCCTGGCATGAGACTCCGGTGCGCTGCATGACTTGCGGCACTACCTGGACTACCGGCTCGACTGTCCAGTCGCTCACCGTCGAGATTTGTTCCAACTGTCATCCCTTCTACACCGGCGAACAGCGTATTGTCGATACCGAGGGACGCGTTGACAAATTCATGAAGCGCTTGCAGCAGCGCGATGCGATACGGACTACGCTGGAAAAGCAGGAAGAAGAGCGCACTCCGCTCGATCTGCCGATCACTGAATTGGGAATCGGCGCGCGTTACACCAATATCCTGACGGACAATGGCGTCAAGAGTGTCGCGGATGTGCTGGATCGCCTCGGCGATGAAGATGACGAAAACAGCATTCTCGCCATTCAGGGCATCGGGCGCAAGGTCGTCAGCGATATGAAGAAATCGCTGCGCAGCCGCGGTTACCAGATCAGCAATTAGGCGGCAACAGCCCGGGCGCAGTCATTAACGCTCGCCCAATTGCTGGCTGGGCATCCCTCTGGCGCAACGCCTGCCGTCCTGCAAAACCACGCAAATCACCGGGTATTCACGCCTTGAAGCACCACGCCGGGCGCATTGAAGTCATCTGCGGCAGTATGTTCTGCGGCAAGACTGAGGAGCTAATACGGCGAGTCAGGCGCGCCATCATCGCGCGGCAGACAGTCATGGTGTTCAAGCCGCAGATCGACGACCGCTTCGGGATACAGAATATCACCAGCCACACCGGTCAGTCCGTGGAGGCGATTCCGGTCGAGTCGTCGGCGGAAATCCTGGAACTGGCCGACGGCGGCGCCACGGTGGTCGCCATCGACGAGGCGCAGTTTTTCGATATGGGCCTGGTTGATGTTGTGCAGCGGTTGGTCGACGAGCGCTCGCTGCGGGTCATCGCCGCCGGGCTGGATACCGACTTTCGCGGCGAGCCCTTCGGCCCCATGCCGCAACTCTTGAGCATCGCTGAAGAAGTCATCAAGCTGCATGCGATATGCGTGGTCTGCGGCGAAGACGCCAGCCGCACGCAGCGCCTGGTGGATGGCAAGCCGGCCGCGTACGACGACCCGACCATACTTGTCGGCGCGCAGGAGTCTTATGAAGCGCGCTGCAGGCTGCATCACATCGTGCTGCCCGCCGAATCGCGAGTCTGCGGCGGGTGATCTTCAGCGCTTAAGGCTCTTACGCCAGCAAACCAGGTATCTCTTCCGGGTTGGCGGCGACTCTGGCGCCGGCCGCTTCCAAAGCCAAAATCTTTTCTTCGGCCGAGCCCTCGCCGCCGTCAACGATGGCGCCGGCATGGCCCATGCGTTTGCCCGGCGGCGCGCTGCGCCCGGCGATAAAGGCCGCTACCGGTTTGGTCATGGCGTTTTTGATGTAGTCGGCGGCGACAATCTCGGCGCTGCCGCCGATCTCGCCCAGCAGAGCTACTTTCTCGGTCTCCGGATCGTTCTCAAACATCTCAAGCACTTCGACGAAGGTAGTGCCAATGACCGGGTCGCCGCCGATGCCGACGATGGTGGATATGCCAATGCCGGCGTTCTTCATGGCAAAGCCAACTTCATAGGTCAGCGTGCCGCTCTTCGAGACGACGCCGACATTACCGGGCGTCGCCACCATGGCCGGTATGATGCCGACTTTGGCTTGCCCAGGCGTCATGAGGCCCGGGCAGTTGGGGCCGATGAGCCGTGTGCCCCGCGACCGGCAAAAGGCGACGACTTTCATCATGTCGGCGACCGGAATATGCTCGGTCAGACAGATCACCAGCCGGATGCCGGCGTCGGCCGCTTCCATCACGGCATCGCCCGCGAAGCGCGCCGGAACCGTGACCAGGCTGACATCGGCATTGGTCGTCTCGACTGCGCTGCGCATAGTATCAAAGACCGGTTTACCCTCGAACCATTCCCCGCCTTTGCCGGGCGTCACGCCGCCCACGACATCGGTGCCGTATTCCAGCATGAGCCTGGCGTGAAAGCCGCCCTGGCGTCCGGTGATGCCCTGAACCAGGACCTTGGCGCTGCGGTCGATGAGTATAGACATCTAGGCCTGCTCCTTTACTGCGGCGACCGCGCGCTGTGCGGCTTCGGTCAAGGTATCAGCGCTGAACAGATTAGGCAGTTGCGCCTCGCTGATGATGCTGTTTCCCTCTGCGGCGTTGGTGCCCTGCAAGCGGATGACCATCGGCACAGTCGGCTTTACCTCGTTGTATGCGGTCAGTATGCCATCGGCGACTTCGTCACAGCGGGTGATGCCGCCGAAGATATTGAAGAGTACGCATTTCACATTCGCGTCAGACAGAATGATGCGCAGCGCTGCGGCCACCTGCTCCGGCGTCGCGCCGCCGCCGATATCGAGGAAGTTGGCCGGGCCGATGCCGTCAGCGTCGCCGTAGAGCTTGGTCATGTCCATGGTGGTCATGGCCAGCCCGGCGCCATTCACCATGCAGCCGATTTGGCCTTCCAGCTTGATGTAGGTGATGCCGGCTTCGCGCGCCAGGCGCTCGGAATCAGGCTCGTCGCTGGTGTCGCGCTGCTCAACCAGAGCCGGCTGCCTGAAAAGCGCGTTGTCATCGATGATGACCTTGCCGTCTACCGCTAGCAACTCGCCCTCGCCGGTGATGACCAGCGGATTGATCTCGGCCAGCTCCGCATCGCTGTCGACGTAACACTGATACAGCCCGCGCAGAATCTTGCCGAAGCCTCGCCACTGCGCGCGCGGCAACCCCATTGCGCTGGCAATGAATGTCATCTGGTAATCTTGCAGGCCGGCGAAGGGGTCAATATGCTCGCGGACGATAGCTTCGGGGCGCTGTCGATTCAACTCTTCTATATCCATGCCGCCTTCCATGGAGGTCATGATGAGCGGCTTGCCAGCGCTGCGATCATTGGTGATTGCCAGGTAGATTTCTTGCTGGATGTCCGCGCCGGGATCGACCAGCACCTTCTCCACGCGCAGGCCTTTGATGTCCATACCGAGGATGTCTTCGGCGTATTGGCGCGCTTCATCGGCGTTCGTCGCGACTTTGACGCCGCCCGCTTTGCCCCGCCCGCCAACGTGAACCTGCGCCTTGACAACGACCACGCCGCCCAAACGGCTGGCAATCTCGCAGGCTTGGTCGGGTGTGGCGGCTACCTCGCCCAGGGGAATGGGAATGCCGAAATCACGAAAGAGAAACTTGGACTGATATTCGTGCAACTTCAAAAGCCTGGTCCTCCGCAAGTCTGACGTCTGCGCCAGCAATTGCCACTCAGAGCGTCAAGAATCAAACATATCTTCGCCAACAAAAAGCTGATACGAAATCGATCAGCCGCTCTGCAAAGCAACCATGCTCCCCTGTTGCCTGCCGCCGCGAAGCGTTCTGGGGCTGGCGGCTAGATGCAAGTGCAAACGGGTACATATCAGCGCGCAGACTGCGCAAGATTACGCCAAGCTCACGACATTCTCAAGTGACAATCGCTGATTTCGGAATTGCCGCCTGTGGCTTTGTGCGCATTTGCGAATCTGAGTAGACTAGAGCGTAGCGTCTGACAAATTAATCCACGCGATTCACTGCGGGGGAAGCTGATGAAATTACGTTATGCGGTCTATCTCATTTTGCTGATGTTTCTGGCGATTCCGTCAAGTCTCGTCCAGGAAAGTGAAACGACGAACCTGCTGGAAAACGGCGACTTCGAGGGCGAGTTCACGGAATTGGAAGGCACGGCCCCGCGCAATGTCGCTGAGGGCTGGACGCCCTGGCATATCGGTCGTTCCGCTTCAAGCCCGTCTTTCGCCAATCACGACCCCAATTACGATGAGGAAACCGACCGGATTCGCCTTGACGAAGACGGCAGCGCCCAGAAGTACTTTACCTTGTTCGCGACTCACCACGGCGGCATATACCAGCAAGTTGATTCGGTCACAAGCGGCTCCGCCTATCGCTTCAGCATCTACGCCTACGTCTGGTCCTCCAGCTTTGAAGACGCCGATGTCAGCGAAGACCCCGGCAATGTCGTTGTTCGCGTGGGTATAGACCCCACGGGCGGCACGGACGGCGAAAGCGAAGACATCGTTTGGTCGACGGCCGCGACATTTTTCTATGACGCCTACCGCCAGTACGCGGTTATCGCGACCGCCGAAAGTACGACCATAACGGTATTCGTCGAATCCACAGTCGGCGGACCGCGGGCGAACAACTACATATACCTGGACGATGCCGTATTGGAGGCAACCAGCGATTCCACAGTCATAGTGGAAGCATCGCCTACCTCTGAGACCAACACTGAACTAAACGGAAACGATGTATCAGAAACGCCCACTGCGACTTCGACCAGCACGGCCACTGAAACGCCGACGCCGACTGACACCCCGGAGCCTTCAACTGACCGCGTTAGCCGGTCGGACAGCGGTGAGAATGCTCAGAACCCGTCCCCAACAAATACTCCCTCGCCTACATTTACCGCTACGCCATCGGCCACCGCGACGCCAACTGAAACAAGTACCGCGACGCCAACTGCTACAAGTACCGCGACTTCAACCGCGGATGCGACTGCTGACGCCACGCTTACAGCAATCGGCGGCGAATTTCCCGACACAGTCACGCACACGGTCGTCGAAGGCGACACGGTAAGCGAGCTGGCGCTGCAATACGGCAGCACGCGCGAAGCCATCAACCAGGCGAACGGCTTGAACGCCGCCAACGTGATAGTAGTGGGACAGCGTTTGATCATCCCCATCAACTTGCCGGCAACGCCCGAGGGCGCCCAGGCGCCGACCGCAACGGCCACAGCTACCGTCACACCGACCTTTACGCCGACGCCTACGCCAACAGCGACGCCCATCACCTATCAGATTCTGCCGGGCGACACCCTGGAGCGAATCGCGCAACGATACGGAACGACGGTCGAATTACTGGCGCAGCAGAACAATATCGCCAATGTCCACCAGATTGACGTCGGGCAGATTCTGGTGATTCCGACCGCCATCCCGCCGACCGCGACGGCGACCCTGGTTCCGACAGCGGCGCCTGTGATTGTATCGACCACCGATGCCTATACGATTTATGTTGTACAGGCGGGCGACACCTTGAGCCAAATCGCGTTCGACCACAATACGACCGTGGCGGCCATCTCCCAGCTCAACGGGATCGAGAATCCCAGGTCCATATTTATCGGCCAGCGCCTGAGAATTCCCAGCGCGACAGGCACGCCAGTGAGCGGAACGCCTGCGCCGACGGCGACGCCGACGGTGCACCTGACACCCACGCCGCTTCCCACCGAGATTCCGATAACGCATACCGTGCAGCCGGGCGATACGCTCTACGCGATCGCCGCGCGCTACGGCGTGAGCATCGTCGAGCTGGCCCAACTCAATGGCATCGTCAACTATGACCAGCTGAGCGTCGGGCAAATCTTGACCATACCTGGATGAATTCGCGGCGGCGGATAGTCAACGAGCGAACGGGACAAGTTGTACTGGCTCGCGCGATTGTTCGCGCGGGCTTCTTTTCCCGGCTGACCGGGCTGAGCCTGCGCGGGCCGAAACTCATAGACGACGGCGCCTTATTCGTTTGCGGGTCGGACAGTCGGCTCGCGTCAGCCGTTCACACTTTGGGCCTGCGTTCGTCGATTGGCGTGGTCTGGCTCAGCTCGGATCTCATGGTCGTTGACAAGCAGCTGGCGAAATCGTGGAGATTCGCCCATGTACCCGCTGCGCCGGCGTTGTATTATCTGGAAGCCGCGCCGTCCATCCTCGAGCGCGTGGAAATCGGCGATCAATTGCGAATAGACGGGGCTGTCACTTGAAGCGTCGTATTTTCAGATTCTGGCTTCTGCTCCTCGCTGGCGCCCTCGCGACTTCGCTTGCAGCGCTTGCGCAAGAAGACGCCGAATCGATCTTCACCGTGCACGTTGTGCAACGCGGCGAAAACTTGTTCAGAATCGCCTTGCAATACAACCTCTTCGCCGAGCAGGTGGCGACAGCCAACGGCATCACCGACAGCAACAGCATCGTTGTGGGCCAGCGCCTGATTATTCCGCTGGCGACAGTGTCCGCGCACGAACGGCTGACACATGCTGTTTCCGCGGGCGAGACCCTCGCCAGCATCGCAGCCGCCTACAGCCTAACCGAAGCCGATCTGCTCTCGCTGAACAGCCTTGAATCCGCCGAAGCCATTTATGTGGGTCAGGATTTGGTGATTGTCCCCGGCCAGGCGCCTGCTGAATTGACCGTGACCTCCTTACCTTCTGCTGACGCCGAGCCGACCGCTGAAATTCAACCCCTGGCGGCATCCGGCGGCGGCAGCCATTCTTTCGCTCGTTTCGGCGATCCGGTGGCGCCATTCCTGTACAAGGTCAGAAGCGGCGACACGCTCTTCGAGATCGCCTTGCGCTTTAACCAGACGGTTGACGCCATAGTCCGCGAGAATAACCTTGCCAATCCGGGCCTGCTCCGGGTAGGTCAGCAGCTGATCATTCCGGGCATCCAACTGCCGCGGCTGGCGCAAGACTTGCCCGAGGCGGTCGAAGCCTTCACAATCGATCCGCAAGTGCTGGAGACGGGACGCAGCGTCCGCATCGAACTGTGGACCAGTGAAGCGGCCCGCATAAGCGGTCAGTTTCTGGGGCAGGAACTGCGCGTCATCGAGCGCGACGAAGCGCGGCGCCACAATTTCATCGTCGGCGTGCCGATGTTTACAGAGACGAAGATCTATCCGCTGACGCTGCAGCTGCAGCTCGGCGAGGGCGAGCCGCTGGATATCGCGGCAAACCTGCAAGTGATCGGCGGCGGCTACGGCTACCAGACCATCACCATCAACAATAGTACCCTGCTGGCGCCCGCTGTCGAGGAAGCGGAAATCGAGCGGCTCACACAGCTCATGAGTGGCTTCACGCCCGATCGCTATTGGCTGAACTCGCTAAGCCTGCCGGCGGCCGCGGCCATGAACGCGGTCTTCGGCACGCTGCGCTCCTATAATGGCGGCGAGTACAACCGGTATCACCGCGGCGTCGACTTCGCTGGCGCGCCCGGCACGTCGGTGCTGGCCGCGGCCGATGGCATGGTGGTCATGGTCGACCGGCTGCAAATTCGCGGCAACACCACCATCATTGATCATGGCTGGGGCGTGTATACCTTGTACGCTCACCAGCGCGAGACTCTGGTCCAGCCGGGCGCGGCCGTGGCCTCGGGCCAGGTCATCGGCACTGTCGGCAACACCGGGCGCAGCACCGGGCCGCATCTGCACTGGGAACTCTGGCTGAATGGCGTGACGGTTGATCCGCTGCAATGGGTACAGGAAGTCTTCCCCTAAGCTGGCGGCGCTGCTTTACGAGCTGTGAGCGCCGTCCAGCGCTTCAAAGTCGGTGAACAGGAAATGGTCGTGATAATAGTGTATCCACAGGAACGACAGGATCGCCGTGTAATAGGCGATATCGAAGTGGCTGTTGCCGTCGATCCCGGGCCGGACGATGCCGGCCAGCGCGTAGACCCGCGCAAATATCACCGCCGAGCCGATTAGCAGAGCCGCGCTGAAGCCGTAGAGCGCGCGGGCGTCGGTGGTGCGGCGGCTAAAGCGCGCCACCAGCGGCGCCGATTCATCCAGGTCGCCGACCATCTGCCGAATCTTGATGATGTAGAAGGTGATAGCCAGGTACTGAAACGAGTGCCAGGTATTCAGCCCTTGAAAAGCCGTATCGAGATTGGGCAGCAGCGGCGTCAGAAACGCCACGATG
>CAZWCV010000001.1:100099-111540 GCA_964632725.1 uncultured Anaerolineaceae bacterium | reverse complement strand
GGGGAATGCGCCCTTTGATTCGCTCATCATGCCTCCTAAATTGCTTTGCCGCCGCGGCTACATTCGTTGCCGGCCGGGGCAATTATCAGTACAATCTGTAAATTGTAGACAATAGACATAAGCGCGTCAAATAGTCGTGATTCTTCATTGTCACTTAGCGCTAACCAAGCCATGAAATGATTGCCGCCGACTATATCGTAATCGGAGCGGGCTCCGCCGGCGCGGCAGTCGCGTACCGGCTTAGCGAAGACGGCGCCAATTCGGTGCTGCTTCTGGAAGCGGGCGGCCCGGACAGCGACCCGAATATTCACATTCCGGCGCGATTTTCGGATTTGTTTCACAGCGCGGTTGACTGGGATTACGAGACGGCGCCCCAGCCGGGCCTCAACAATCGGCGCGAATACGTCCCGCGCGGCAAAGTATACGGCGGGACCAGTTCGATCAACGCCATGGTCTACCAACGCGGTCACCCTTCCGACTTTGACGGCTGGGCGGAGCAGGGCAACAAAGACTGGGGCTACGCCGATGTATTGCCCTACTTCCGCAAGATGCAGCATCAAGAGCGCGGCGAATCGGCGCATCATGGCGTTGGCGGGCCAATCAACGTGGCCGATCCGCAAGATCCCAATCTCTTGAGCCAAGCCTTCGTCGACGCCGCGCTGGAAATCGGCTACCGGCGCAATGCCGACTTCAATGATGGAGCGCAGGAGGGCTTCGGCCTGTATCAGGTCACGCAGAGACGAGGCCAGCGGCATAGCACCGCGGTTGGCTATCTGCATCCAGCCCTGGAACGCCCCAATTTCACCGCCCTCCCCTACGCGCTGGCTACGCGTCTACTCATTGAACGAGGCCGCTGCGTCGGCGTGGAATACCGGCATGAGGGCGAGCCGAAAGCAGCGCGCGCCGGCCGCGAGGTGATACTTTGCGGGGGCGCCATCAACTCGCCGCAACTGCTGCTGCTATCGGGCATCGGACCGGCCGATCAGCTGGCGGAGTTGGGAATTCCGCTGGTCGCCGATTTGCCCGGCGTCGGCCAAAACTTGATGGACCATATTCAAGTTCCAGTCGCCTACCACTGTTTGCAGCCAGTCAGTCTGGTTGGCAAAGATTCAGCTGCACAGAGGCGGCGATACGAGCAGAACAAGATGGGCTTGCTGACCTCGAATCTGGGCGAGTCCGGCGGCTTCGTCAAGCTCTACGCCGATTCACAGGCGCCGGAATTGCAGTATCACTTCGGGCCCGACTGGTTCATCCGTCATGGCTTCGAGACGCCCGCTGGTCACGGCTTCACCGTGCTCGCCGGCTTGGTCGGCACGAAGAGCGCGGGCCAGCTGCGCCTGCAATCCTGCGACCCGCTGGCGCCGCCACTGATAGACTTCGGCTGCCTGAGCCATGACGACGATGTGCAAGTCCTGTTGGCCGGTGTCAGAATTGGGCGGGAAATCGTCGCGGCTTCGGCATTCGATCGTTATCGCGGCGCCGAATTTCTGCCCGGTGAAGATGTGACGTCAGACGCTGACTTAATTGACTACATCCGCGATTTCGCAACCACAATCTATCATCCGGCGGGCAGCTGCAAGATGGGCCTTGACGCGCTCGCGGTTGTGGACAGCAGACTGCGCGTGCGCGGCATACGCGGGCTGCGCGTGGCTGACGCGTCGATCATGCCGCGGATCATCAACGCCAATACCAACGCGCCCTGCATCATGATCGGCGAGAAAGCCGCCGCGATGATTCTGGAGGAGGCGCGCTAAATGGCTTCGGCTGACCGAGACAAAAGACGCCTGCCCGGCGAACCGACGCTGGAGAAACCGCTGGGCCGTCCGCTGAGCGCGGCGACGCATCGACTCTACGACAAGTGGGGGCGCTATCAGGATTCAACCAGCGAATTCTACACAACCTTCAAGTACAGTCGCGTGTCCGGAATCGGTAAGCAAACCGGCGTAACCCGGCGCGATCCCACCACGGTGCTGCGCATCGACGGCGTCTATTACGTCTGGTATACCCGGCGCAAGACGGTCAATGACCGCGACCATCGCAACAAGCCGCCCCGGCGCGAGCAGACCTGGGATACACCCGTCTTTGACTGGGATCTGGCCGAGATCTGGTACGCGACCTCTGAAGACGGCTTTAACTGGGTGGAGCAAGGCGTTGCCGTAACTTGCGGGCCCCGTGACGCATACGATGGCCGCTCGGTGTTCACGCCCGATGTGCTGATGACCGCGGACAAATTCTATCTTTATTATCAAGCGGTTGATTACCCGTATTGTACGCGGACGCGCAACTCCGTGGGCATGTCGTGGGCGAGATCGCCGCAGGGGCCCTGGCAGCGCGCGGATTCGCCGGTCTTGCGGCCGGGCAGCCCGGGCGAATGGCTGGGCGATGATGACTCAGACGAGGTCGCGCGATATGGCGACTGGGACAGCCACAAGGTTCACGACCCCTTCATCCTGGTCCGCGACGGCAAATACTGGCTCTACTACAAGGGTCAGCCGATGGGCTGGACGACCAAGTATTCGCGCGGCATCGGCTGGGGCGTGGCCATAGCCGAACGACCGGAAGGCCCCTTTGTGAAGTCAAAGTTCAATCCCGTTACCAATAGCGGGCACGAGACCTGTCTGTTTCCCTACGGCGAAGGCTTGCTCGCGATCTGCGGGCATGATGGGCCCGAGAAAGACACGATTCAATACGCCGCGGACGGGCTGAATTTTGACGTGGTCGCGCACGTGACGCTGCCGCCGCTGGCCGCCGGGCCTTTCGCGCCGGACTCCTACAGCGATACGCGCGAGGGCAAGGGCATTACCTGGGGGCTGTCGCATATCGCAACTGAAGAGATGAAAAGCGGCAATTCGTATATCGTGCGTTTCGACTGCAACCTGCGGCGCGGATACGAGCGCCCGGGCTTCCGCGAGACTAACATTCGTTTTCCCGAAGCTGTATATTTCTCGCCCGATCTAGCACTGAATGAATGCAATTTGCAGGAGTTGACTTACGCCAACGAGCCAGAGCGGCCGTCGGAAGCGCGCCCATCCGAGCCAATCAGCCGGGCCGTGCAGCGCGTGTACGATACTTACGGCGTCTATAAGGATCAGGGCAGCGACTTTTTCTCGGCCTTCCGTTATTCGGCCATCGGCGGCATCGGCAAAGAAGCCGGCGTGACGCGGCGCGACCCCTCCAAGGTAATCAAAGTCGGCGACGTTTATTATGTGTGGTTTACGCGGCGGCGGACCGAGCTGACCTGGCAAGGAGTCGCTCAAGCCAGCGAAACGCGCCCGGCCTGGGATTGGGATATGGCCGACATCTGGTACGCCACGTCGCGCGATGGCTTTCACTGGCGTGAGCAGGGCCCTGCCGTCCGCCGCGGCGAGCGAGGCGCATTCGACGACCGCGCCGTGTTCACGCCCGATATCCTGGCGCTGGACGGCAAGTACTATTTGTATTATCAGGTGATTCAAGGCGTCTGGAAGCAAAGGTCGATCCATCAAATCGGCATGGCCTGGGCCGACGCTCCCGACGGTCCCTGGACCAAGCTGGATGAGCCTGTATTGCGCCCGGGCCGCCGCGGCGACTTTGCAGGCGAGACCGACGATGCCGATGCCATCACCAGCTTCGGCGACTGGGATTCGCACAAGCTGCATGACCCCTTCGCGCTGGTGTATCGCGGGCAGATCTGGCTCTATTACAAAGGTGTGCAATTTGGCAGGACCTATCGCCACGATCTGGGCGTCGGCTGGGGCGTGGCGGTCGCTGACGACCCCCGCGGCCCCTTCATCAAGTCGCCGCTTAACCCGCTGACCAACAGTGGACATGAGACATTTCTGTATCCCTTTCGCGAGGGGATTGTCGCAGTCAGCAGCGTCGAAGGGCCGGAGAAGAATACAGTGCAATACGCGCCCGACGGCTTGAACTTTGACGTGGTCGGGAAAGTCAGCGCGCCGCCGGTGGCCGCTGGACCCTACGTACCGGACGCCTTCACGGACAGCGGCGATGGGCGGGGCGTCACCTGGGGGCTGGCGCATATTCAGCACGGTGACGACGACCGCCTGGCCAACGGCTACCTTTTGCGCTTCGACTGCAATCTCAGCCGCGATGTTCAGCGCGCGGGCTTTTATCGCGCCTGGAACTACCGCTTTCCCGAGTCAGTATATTTCAGTCGGGACTTCGCGCTGAGCGACGCCATGAAAGCCGAAGCCACAGGGCTGGCTGACCAGGTAGACGAAGACACGGCTACGCGCGACTCGCGCCCGTAGTCGCTGATACGATCAGCGACTAAGGATTCGTTCGGCGATCGGCCGCCAAATGGCTTCCGCGACTTGCCGGTTGCCAAGCTCGTGGATGTGTACGTTGTCGAAGAAGATCTCATCTGTATGACCGCTGAAGAGGTCGGTAAGCAGCAAGACATCGTCCAGCGGCTCAGCCAGCGCGTGTTGGCGCAGAAGGCCATCCACTTCGCGGTACAAGTCGAAAAATCCGGGAAAGTCGCTCTCATTCTTTGCCAGAATCTGAGCTTCAAAGTCGGACAAAGACGTTTTGGCGAATAGAGCCGGTTGCCACACAAAAAGGACCTCCAGGCCATACTCGCCCGCTAGCGCGCGAATCAGTCGGCGGTTGCCCAGCCAACGATTGAATATGACTTGCGCGGTGGCGCCGTCACTGGCGATCAGGCTCCAATTCAGATGTTCCCAGCGGCTGTCCGGCGGACGGAGCACCGGCTGACCCTGACGCAATAGCCGGCCTGCTTCCGTATCGCTGGCGCGTTGTCCCTCTTGATAGGGAACACCAGACATGCCCTGCAAATACGCTGATAGCACGTCATTGAAGCCATGATAAAACACAGCCAGTTCGGGCGGGTTGCCGCGAGCGAGCTGCGCTTGAAATAGAATGAGGTCCTGCGAACTGACGTACGCCGGCTGGCCATAATTCTGTACGCGCGCCGGGATGCCCTGGTCCGCCAGCTTGCGGGCGACTTGAGAAGGAATGGTGTAGGCGTCGCGCGCGCCCTCGCCCCACATCGTCGAGCCGCCGAAGAAATACACGCGAGCCGACTCCGGCGGACCGGCGATTGCAGTTGTTCGGCGCAAGCCTTGCTCGCTCACGTTGATATACTGCCCCTCGGTCCGCTCAACCGCCCAATAACTCAGTGGCAACCATCTTACCCGGGTCCGGCTTTGTTCAGCCCAGAACTCGCCCGCTGCAGGCGCCGCGCCATCTTCAACAAAGCGCAAGGGACGATAGTCCAGGCTGCCCCGTAATCGATCGTCCAGGCCGGTGTCCGCCAGCAGCCAGCCCGTCGCAAACGACATCAGCGCGAACGCAGACGCAGCGAGCAACGTCATGCTGCTAACCAGCAGCAGATGGCGGCTGCGAAGGTACGTAGCTCGCAGGTTGCGCCAGTTAACCGTCAAAAGCAGGCCGCCCATTACCAGTGACCAGCACAGCAGAAGAAATCGCCCCGGGCCGGTAATCGCGGGCGCGATGCCGCGCGTCAAGAACAGCGCCAGAATATTGCTTTCAACGAGCAACAAGGCCAGCGCGAGCGCCAGCCAGGATCTGCCGAACACGGCAGCCAGTCGCTGCGCAATCCGCGCTGAACGAGACGCGTCTAGCCGGTAAACCCAGACCGTCAACACCAACAGAAGCAGGGTCGCGACGCCGGCCCCAATGACGATTATTCGCTGCGCCTGCACGTAGGATTCTATTGGAGGCGCCGGCGCCAGCAGCAGCAGAATCCAGCTGATGGCCAAGGGCAGCCAGGCGACGAGCGCGAAACCGAAGAGGCTGCGCGCCAGGGTAGCGACGGCATCGTATGATGCATCTGAGGGCCGGGCGCTCACGCCGCTAGCTCGGCGACCAGACTAAACATTAGCGGGATCTTGCGCGGCAGGCGCGGCGCGGCGCCGTAACGCCGATTGCCGAGATCGGTCATATCCGAATAGGGTCGGAATCCGTTGCAGTGCGCGTATTCCCCCAGGTGGGTCAGCTGTAGACCCGCGTCTACCAGCGCCATGACCACTTCGGCAATACCCCACTGGTATTCGATGCCGGGATAAGGATTGCGAAAGTCGCGAACGCCATCCTCCAATTTGTCTATCTCGGCCGCAGCGCCAGTCAGCGCCACATAATCGCCGATGCCGGAATCAAATTCGACAAAACCACCGCCCATATAATCGAACCGCAGACGCCACTCGTCGTCAAACATGGAAAACGCGGGATGAAAATCCACCAGTACAAATCGGCCGCCGGGCTGCACGCAACTGGCGACGCCGCGCCCCCACTCGCTCAAATCGGATAGCCAGCACAGCACGCCATAGGACGAAAACACGATCTCGAACTTGCGCTGGTTGGTCTCGAAGAAGTCATAGATGTCGTCACGCAGGAAACGCGCTGGAATCTCGCTTTGCGCCGACAACCGGCGGGCGAAGGCTACCGCCTCGTCGCTGATGTCGACGCCGGTAACGTCCGCGCCCAGGCGCCGGGCGATGCTGAGCGTGTCTTGACCGCAATTGCACTGCAAATGGAGCAAGGTCTTTCCAGCGATATCCCCGAGCAGCTCGCGCTCCTCACGGAAGAGCGTATCGCCGCCGGAGCGAAAGAACGATGCTTGATCGCCTTTGTGGCTGTTGTGCGCCTTGCTCGCTTCATTCCACGACAAGCGATTGGTTTCGTGGTGAATTTTGTTGGCCATAGCGCCCCTTCCTCGATTCCGTCGGTTGATCCGATTCTAGCGTCGTCAATGGGCTGCCGCAATTGCCGCAAACGCCGGCCAGCTAGCGCAGCTAAGGGCCTGGCCATGAGCTAGACGCGGCGCCGCGGCCGTAATCCGCCCGCTGTCCGTTTTCGCCAGCCTGCGGGTATCTGCCGCGTAAACAGTTCGTTCGGCTTGCCCGAAAACTCGCGAAAGTTTATAATCCTTGCCACACAATTTCGAGACCTTTGATGGATCACGTTGACCTGACGAAAGCGGCGCTTGACGCGCTGCAACCCTCGCCGCCATCCGCAACAGCGACACAGAATCTGGAATACGCGCATTGTTTGCGCGGCCGGATTGTCGGCGTATTGATTCGGCGAGGCAGGCTTTCGGCGCAGCGTTCGCTGGAAGATTGCGCCGCCTTCCTGCGAGTCGATGTGGAGCGGATTGAAGCCTGGGAACTGGGCGATTCCGCGCCCGGCTTGCCCCAGCTGGAAGCGCTGACGCAATTTCTGCTCGCGGCCGCCGACGGCGCGAGTATTGACGCAGCGCAAATAGACTCCGCGGATAACGCCGAATACTGCTTGATTCGCCAGCGAATGATCGGCGCGAAGCTGAAATTAGCAAGGCAGGTGGATGGCGTCGCGGTAGAAGACCTTGGCAGACAATCGGGCCTGGACGGCGATTTGATCGCGCGATATGAAATGGGCGAGATCATGATTCCGGTCAATCATCTTTGCGCATTGGCGCGCGCTGTCAATCGGGACCTCGAGTATTTCGCGCATTTGCACAGCGTCGAACAGGTTCAACTGCCGTCGCAAAGCGCAGCCGCTCAGCATGCCGCCGCCAATTCGGACCTGGTTCGATTTGCAACGGACGACCGGAATCAGGCCTTTATCCGGCTGGCCATGGCCTTCCGGCAAATCGACCGCCAGGCGCTTCACCGCATCGCCGAGGCGCTCTACACGATCATCAACGAAAGACGCGACGCCAACGGCCGGTCGCCCGCTCCGCAGTGACTCGCCCGCGATGACCCTGGCGAATCCAACGGCGTATCGACTCAGCATATTGGTCTTGCTGGTCAGTCTGATGGCCTGCGTCTACCTGCTGACCTATCGCGCCGTCATTCAATCCGGCGACACGCTGCGCGCGCTGGATGCGGTCACCAGCTTGTCACGCCATGGCGACTGGCTGATGGACGAATCGAACTGGTTCAAACCCAGCCTGCGCATACGGGAGATTCAAGAGCACCCTCTGAGCGAATACGAAGTTGAAGAGCGGCTAAACATCCAGCTTGCCTTGCCCTTGCTGAAAATCGCTGAAACTTTTCCAAGGCTTGGCGTCATCCACACCGTCTGGCTGTTTAACATAGTGGTGACCGCCCTGGTCGCCGGGCTGCTCTACCTGCTGCTCATCACATTGGACTATACTGACGCTGTCGCTGTGTGCGTGGCGATCTCGGCCGGCATCGGCAGCAATCTTTGGGCATACAGCCAGACATTTTTCCGCGAGCCGCTATCGGCCTTCTTCATACTGCTCGCTTTGCTGGCGATCCAGCTCGGGCGGAAAAAGCCGCGGACGCAATGGCTTCTCAGTCTGGCTGCAGCCGGCGCAAGCCTGTATCTGGCCTACCTGACCAAATACTCGGCCGCTCTGGCCATACCGGCTGCCGTCGTATTCGCGCTGCCGGAGAATCGATCGATCCTCGGGCGTTACCAGCGACAATTCGCGCTGGCGCTTCTGAGTCTGTCATTGGCGTTCGCGGCGGGTGCAATGTTATTCGATCCTCTGCCGGAAGCGCTGCAAGGTCTGCTCGAGCGATTTCGAATGGACAGCGCTCACCTGGGCGCCGCTTTGCGCAGCTATGTGATTAGCCCGGGCGCCAGCATTTGGGGGACTTCACCCATCGTCCTCTTGTCCTTGGCTGGCGGCGCGCTGCTGTGGCGTCAGCGGCGGTATCGCCTTGTCATGACGGTTTATCTAATGGCCGCCGGCTATATTTTGGGGCATGCCTTGACAACGGGCGCGCACTGGTTTGGCGGTCTCAGCTGGCCGCCGCGCTTCCTGCTGCCCATGATACCGGTCTTGATGGTGGCCACGGCGCCGGCGGCGAAGCAACTGCTCGGTTCGGGGCAAAGCCGCTTGCGAGTCCTGTGGGCGGCGCTGTTGCTATACGGAGCCTGGATTCAGTTCAACAGCGTTGCCTTGAGCTGGGAGCATTTTGGCGAAACGCTGCCGGCGGAGTCGCAACGATTGTCCGAATGGCAGCCGGCGATGTGGCATCCGGCCTATTTTCGCTGGGCGCTGCTGCCGCAACGCTGGCAGGACCTGGGCTTGGACTTCTTGTGGACACGAGGGCAGCTTCCGTTTTGGGGCGTTAGCTTCGTCCTGCTGATAAGCCTAATAGCCGCGTCGCTGCTTTTGCTGCTGCGCCGACGCAAAAGCAAGTGGCGTTTTGCCGCGCTGTTGCTTGCGCCGCTTTGCCTCGCCGCCACGTTTCTAAACCTACGGTCGGCGTACGACAAGGACCCGCGAACCAATTCGCAGCAGGCGGCCCTGCATGAGGCGCTCGCCTGGCTGGAGGATTCGACCGCGCCCGGCGACATCCTGCTGCTGCCAGGCAATGACTACGGCAATTTCATTCTGAACCATCATACATCGGCCTCTCCCCGCGCAATCATTCTGCCGCGTCCGCCGGCGCAAGCGGCGAGCGACCGGCAGCCCGCGCAGTTGGTTTCCAAAAATCCCAACAGCTGGTTAGACCTGCATTCGGCGCGCGCAGTTCGGCATGTCGCGGGGAATCACGATCGCATTTGGCTGCTGGACAATACCAGCCCCTTTATGCGCTGGAGCTTCCGACCGTTGGAACGCTATCTGGCGCGACACGCCTATCCCCTGCGCGAAGTGGACTTCTCCAAACCGGATGATACCGCGCGCTTGCTCGAATACAGCGCGAAGTCGCCCGTTGTCAACCCCATGTCCCTGTACGCCGGCGAAATCGCCACTGATCTGCGTTTTGGCGAGGACATTGCGCTGCTGAGCTTCGTCGCGCGAAATGACCTCTCGTATGCTGCCGGCGATCCGGTCGAGTTTTCGCTGCTCTGGCAGACGGACGCCAAGCTCGAAATCAGCTACACAGTTGCGACCTTCATCGCGTCGGCCGAAACGGATCAGGTGCTCGCGCAGGGCTGGGACACCGCGCCGCAAGCCGGTTTTTCGCCGACCAGCGAATGGACGCCGAACGCGCCGGTATGGGACAATCGTTCAATCCGCCTGCCGCAAGACTCTCCGCCGGGCGACTATCGTCTGTGGGCGCTGCTCTATTATCGCGCTGGCGGCGGCGAGATAAGGCGCTTGCCGGTCAGCGGATCCGATGTCGCGGGAGACAGCGATATCGGTGTGCTGCCCTTCAGCTTCCGGGTGGAATGAGCGCCGATACCGGCGTGGCGGGCGCAGCGAAATCGTCCATTCTGCTATTGCCCGCTTTCAGCTAAACTTCGGCTTTGCATTTCCGCCACAGTTTTGGATCGTCGATGGCCGCCGAATTCAGCGTAGCGTCTCCCATCAGGTCAAACCACAGCAGTCCGTTTCGATTCATCATTTCGCATGTCGCGCGCCACCCGATTGCCGCCCTGCTCTTGCTGACGGGCGCCTTCTGCAACGCTTTCCTGGCGGGGGTGGTTCCCGGCGCGGTTGGCAGCGCCTTTGACGCGATCCTGCTGCAAAACGACGAGACTCTTGCTCTGGTGCTCAACAGTGTTTTGCTGGTCATCGGCTCGCAGTCGCTTCGCTCGCTCCTGCAGTTTATGCGCAACTTTTCGGCGGAAGTCTTCGCCCAGCGCTTTGAGCGCGATGTCCGCGACGAGCTGTATTCCAGCCTGCTGGCCAAGAGCATGAGCTACCACGATCGGCAGCCTGTCGGCGAAACCATGGCGCGCGTCACCAATGACGTGCGCGAAATGAACCTGATGATGAATCCGGGCGTCAATCTAATCTCCGGCGCCAATATGTTTCTGATAATGCCCGCCTTGTATGCGCCGGGCATTCATCCGGACTTGATCGCGGCGCCGCTATTTTTCATCTTCTCGCATATTGCCGTGCAAATCTATTTCATAAAGCGGCTGCACCCGATCGCGCAAGATGTTCGCCGCCACTTTGGAGATATGAACGCCCGGCTGGCCGAGTCGCTCGAGGGCCTGGAAGTAGTCAAAGGCGCGGCGCAGGAGCGCAAGGAGGTCCGCGCCTTTAACGGTCTGGCCGACCTCGTCCGCGACAGATTTATCGACCAGGGCGAATTCGAAGCGCGCTACCTGTCAATCTTTCTATTGGGAATCACTTATGCCGGCGGGCTTTGGCATGCCGCTGCGCTATTCCAGGCCGGTACCATCGGCGAGGGGCAGGTGGTGGCTTTCCTGGGTCTCATCAGCTTGTTTCAGTTTCCCGTATTCATTTCGCTGTTTTCAACCGCGCGCATCGCTTCCGGTTACGCCAGCGCGGCGCGGATTCTTGAAGTCATGACAACGACCACGGCGCTTGATCAAAACGCTGACGGATACAAAGGAATCATCCGCGGGAAGATCGCCTTTGAAGATGTCTCATTCAGTTATGAGACAGGCGAGCCGGTGCTGGAGGGCATCAACTTTTGCGTCGAGCCCGGGCAGACCGTGGCCATCGTGGGCCAGACCGGCTGCGGCAAGAGTACGCTCAGCAAGCTGGTCAACCGCATTTACGACGTCGACAAAGGCGGCGTGCT
>CAZWCV010000001.1:0-100089 GCA_964632725.1 uncultured Anaerolineaceae bacterium | reverse complement strand
GGGGTTGATGTGCGCGACTGGAATCTGCAGGCTTTGCGCTCTCAGATCAGCATTATCGAACAAGACGTGTTTCTGTTCAGCCGCAGCGTGGCGGACAACATCGCTTTTGGCCGCGACAAAATTGATCGCGAGGGCATCGTCGAATCCGCCAAAGCAGCCCAGGCGCATGAGTTTGTATCGGCCTTTCCTGCCGGCTACGATACCGTAATCGGCCAGCGCGGCATGACGCTCAGCGGCGGGCAGCGGCAGCGGCTGGCGCTGGCGCGCGCCTTCCAGACCGATCCGCCGATCCTGATACTCGACGACAGCACCAGCGCAATCGACAGCGCCACGGAGGACAAGATTCAGCGGGCGATATGGTCCGCGGCGCGCGGGCGCACCACCCTGCTGATCACGCACCGGCTGTCGCAAATCCGCTGGGCTGATCATATTGTGGTGTTGCGGCGGGGGCGCGTGGTGGCGCAGGGAACGCATGAGGAGCTGCTGCGAACTTCCGAGTCGTATCGCCATATCTTTGACCGCTACGCGCCGGCGGATACAAGGGCTCAATTTTAGGGAGGGGGCTGTGGCGGCGGTTTTTGGCGGTCTGCAAAGCGACAAATACGATCGGCAGTATTCGGACAGTCAGTTGCTGAAGCGAATTTCGGCCTACGTCGTCAAGCACAGACTGGCCGTCATGCTTTCGCTGACGGGGTTTCTAATCGCCGGGGCGGTTCGGGCGCTGCGTCCGGTGCTCATCAGCGCCGGGGTGGATGAACTGGTTGGCGCCGGCGATCAGCTTAATCTCGTTCTGCTGCTTTTGGCATTCGTCGCCATCTCGGAATACATCAGCAACTACATGCGGCGGCGCTTTGCCGTAGTGGTGATCGGACGCATTGTGGCGCAGATGCGCAAGCACGCTTTCAATGCGGCCATCGAGCGCGATCTGTCCTTTTACGACCGGCACAAGTCCGGCGCTGTGATGAGCCGGGTCACCAGCGACACGCAGGAATTCGGCGATGTGATGCTGCTGGGCAGCGAGGTGGTCTCGCAGTTTCTCACAGTAATCGTCCTGTTCCTGGCCCTGTTGAGCTACTCGCTGGAGCTTACGCTCATACTGCTCCTGACAATGCCGCTGGTCGTCTGCGCCTCGCTGCTATTTCGTTATCTGGCGCGCATCGTCACGCGGCAAGGGGCGCGCGCTATGGCTGTGGTCAATGACAATATCCAGGAGAGCGTCACCGGCATCAGCGTCGCCAAGAACTTCCGCCAGGAAGAGATGATCTACAACGAGTTTTCTGCGGTCAATGTCTTAAGTTACGTGATCAACTTGCGCCGCGGCTTTGTCATGTCGCTGGTATTTCCGACGCTGGGCGTGCTTTCGGCCGTCGCCCTTTCCATCGTGATATGGTCCGGTTCCCAATCGGTTTTGAGCGGCGCAATTAGCGCAGGCGCCTGGTTCCTGTTTATCCAGGGCGTCGATCGCTTCTGGTTTCCCTTCATGAATCTGGCCTCGTTCTGGAGCCAGTTTCAGCAAGGCTTGAGCGCGGCGGAGCGCATCTTCGCCTTGATCGACGCCGACAACGAAGTCGTCCAAACCGACAGCGCGACCGTCAACCCCCTGTTGGGCGGCATCCGATTCGACATGGTCGACTTCCAGTATGACAGCGGCGACGCGGTATTGCGCAACTTCAGCCTCGATATCCAGCCCGGCGAGAATGTGGCTTTCGTGGGGCATACCGGCGCCGGCAAGAGCACTATCGCCAAGTTGATTACCCGTTACTACGAGTTTCAGAAGGGACGGATTCTGATAGACGACAGAGACATCCGTTCGCTCGATCTGAAACGCTACCGCGCCAGCCTTGGCGTCGTGCCGCAACAGCCCTTCCTGTTCAGCGGCAGCGTGCTCGACAATATTCGATACGGCAACCCAGCGGCAACGCTTGACGAGATAAACGAGATCGCTAACAGCATCGGTCATGGCGAGTGGCTGGAGAGCCTGCCGGACGGGCTGAACACCGATGTGGGCGAACGCGGCGGCAAGCTCAGCCTGGGCCAGCGCCAACTGGTCAGTCTGCTGCGTGTCCTGGTTCAGAAACCGTCGATCTTCATATTGGACGAGGCCACGGCCAGCATTGATCCCTTTACGGAATCGCAGATTCAGGACGCCATTGAGTTGATCCTGGCGCGCTCCACATCCATTCTTATCGCCCACCGGCTCAGCACGGTCCGCAGCGCTGATCGCATTATTGTGCTTAGCGAAGGCCGCATTATCGAGGCGGGCGATCACGATCAGCTACTGCGAAACGGCGGTCACTATGCCGAACTGTACAACACGTATTTCCGCCATCAATCCATAGACTACGTCGAAGGCTCAAAAGACATGTTCGCGTCGGCCGGCGCCCGGGCCTGACGCCTCGCGCCGCATCCAGGGCGCCCGCGGCGCCATCATTGCGTATGAATTACGCGCTGATGCGTCGTTCCGGCTAATGCGGTATTATACTCGCGTTAGGCGGCAGGTCCTCGTCTCAGCACGTGGCCAAGGGACTGGTTCGGACAATGCAGGCAAGAATCGCCAGGCTGGCGCAAACACTTCGAATCCTTAGATCCCACGGGCTTCGCGGACTGGCGCGAGCCTTCACGCTGGCTATACGACTATGGCGTCGGCTGGACGCCATCGACATCCCCTTGAGTCCGCTGCAATGGGTCTTGCTCTTCTACCTTATCTTTGGCGCGCTGTATCTCTCGGCGACGCCCGTATTTGAAGCCAACGACGAGATCTGGCATTTTGGATTCGTTCAGCACATTCGGCAAAACGGCAGCCTGCCGGTCCAGCAGTTTGACGGCCGGGATACGTTGTATCAGCAGCATGGCAGCCAACCGCCGCTCTATTACGTATTGATGGCGCTGGTTACGTCGCCGATTGACATTGACGACGCCGACCAGTATCGCAAGCTGAATCCGCATGTCAACAAGCTTCAGCCTGACTCATTCGGCAACAAGAATCTCATCATCCATGACGATTCGCAGTCAAGGATGCGCGGCGCCGGGCTGTCCGTAATGATTATCCGATCGCTGGGACTGGCCCTGGGCGCGGCGACGATCGCGCTCGTCTTCAAAGTCGGCGAATTGATTGCGCCGCAGCGCCCAACCGTAGCCTTCGCGGCCGCAGCGCTGACGGGCTTGAACCCCATGTTTATCTTCGTAAGCGCCTCAGTCACTAATGACAGCCTGGCCATGCTGCTTAACAGCGCCTTGATTTTGCTCTTGCTGCGCACCTTGCGCGATGGCTTTCGGCTTCGCTATTCGCTTGCCATCGCGCTGCTGTTCGCTCTGTCATGTCTGACGAAATTAACGGTATTCGCCTTGCTGCCGGTATTCGTTGGCGCGGCGTTTGTCGCGCAGCGCAAGACGAAGGATGGCGGCGGCGCTCTGATATTCTTCAGTCTTGTCGCGCTGCTGTGGGTTGTAATAGCCGGCTGGTGGTTTGTCCGCAACGTTCAGGTCTATGGCGAGCCCTTCGGCCTGATCACCATGGCCAACATCGCCGGGCCGCGCGGGATGACGTTTAGCCTTGTCGATATATTCGCCGACTTTCAGCACTTTCGCATGTCCTTCTGGGGATTGTTCGGCGCGCTCAATATCCAGGTCACAAGCATATTCTATGTCTTGCTTGACCTTTTGACATTTCTAAGCGTCATCGGCTTCGTCTTCCTGATTCTGCAGCTGCTGGCCATTAGCGACTTCGCGTATGCGCGTTATGAATTGGCGCATCTGCTTACCTTATCAAGCGCTTTGGTTGCCGCGATATTGGGAATCCTGATGTGGAGCAGCCTCGCCCGCGCGGTTGAGGGCCGAATGCTGTTTCCGCTGATTGCTGTGGCCGTACCGCTGCTGGCTGTGGGTTTGGTGGAAATCGTCTGGTGGATTGTATTTTCATTGCGACCGCCAAACCTCGAGTTTGTGCGCGCCGGCGACGCCGTGCCCAGAGAATTGCTGCATGGCGCTATGGTCTGGCAATTGCGAATCCTTGGCGCGGTGGCGCTCTTCGCGCCGCTTACCGTCATCGCCGGTCAATACGCCGCGCCGCAGCCGGTAGCGAAAGTCCCCGACCGGGCGCTGCCGGTATACGCCGAATTTGGCGATGTCACGCTGGTGGCCTATGAACGGGTTGACAGGCGCTACAGCCCCGGCGATCGCGTCCAGTTGAAACTCTACTGGCAGGTCTCCCGGCAGTCGCCGACTGACAACAGCATACTCTTGACTCTGGTCGACGACAATCAGCAGGAAATTGGCCGCTACACCACCTTTCCCGGCGCCGGCTCGTTGCGAACGTCGCGCTGGCAAGCCGGCGTCGTCTATCCTGACGAATACGTCATCCGCATTAGCGACAAGGCCTACGGCCGTTATCCCTTTGATCTGAAAGTCGAGTGGCAAGACATCGGCAACGCCGGCGCGGTACCCGCAGTCGACCCCGAGGGCAAACGGATCGATCCGGTGCTGCTGGACCTGGGCGCGGTGGTGGCCGCTCGCAGTCAGCCGCTTGCGGACGCGGCCAACGATATTCCGGGGGAGACGCAGCCGAAGTTCGCCGAAGCGATTCTGTTAGAGTCATTCCAGCTCGATCTGGAATTGAATGAAATCATCTTGAATTGGAAGGCGGAGTCCGCGCCGAGCGAGAACTACACGGTATTCGCCCACATGCTTGACGAGGACGAGAATATCGTTGCGCAGGCCGATGCCTCGCCGCGGCTGCCCACCGAATACTGGCGCTGGGGTGAATCCTACAAGACATATCATCGCTTCCCCGATGGTTTCAATATGATCGACTATCGAGTAATCGTTGGTCTGTATGTCAATGATGGCCTCTCCTACCCGAAGGCGGAATACAGCGTGACGCCCGAAAACACCGAAGACGAAGGCGACGAGCCGGACGCCGCCGGTACCGCTGGCGAAGCCACGGAAACTTCTGAAGAGCCTGAGCTGGAAATTGAAGCCGAGCCTGAGGAAGAGTTTCGTGATTCCTTCACCATCCCCTGGGATATCGCCAGCGAAGTTCTGGCGCTTACGCCGACGCCGGCGCCTACGGCCGAGGGCGAGGTTGATGCAGTCGACAGCGAGTCGCCGCTTGAATTGACGCCGGACGCGGCCGCAAAGCCAGACGCGTGACGCCGGCCGCCACGTTAGCGAAATCAGCCGCCGCAATTGTCATACAGCCGCCGCCACTGCCGGCGCATTTACCTTGCAGTATTCGTCAGCCTATCGGAAACCGTCTGCGTGCCGCCGACTGTTAGCATGAAGTTGGCGTCGCCCGACCAGCGCGGCGCCGCATGAAAGTGGAAGTGCGGAGCGATGTCGGCGCCAGCCGCCTCGCCGATGTTGGCGCCCAGGTTGAATCCCTGCGGTTCCGCGATTGTCCGCAACAGGCGCGTAACCCGGTTGGCAGTCAGCATGAGAACGCTAAGCGCCTCTGAACACATGTCTTCGGTCAAGGCGACGTGCTCGTAGGGGATGACCATCGTGTGACCCCAGGGTCTAGGGATAGCGATTGAGCATAGCGAAGGCGTGTGTTTAGCGAGCAATGACCTTGGTCGTCAGATCGTTCTCTGGCTGGCCGGCGGCGCGGCAAAAGATGCCTGAATTCTTTCGCTCGCCTCTATGCTTGTCGCCGATGTATTCCATGCGCCAGCTCGTCCACAAGCGCTTCATTGGCCAGCTCGCAATCGCAATCCGTTATGCTTCGACATTCTTTCTGGCGGCGCTTCCGAGTCTGATACAATGTACAGAATCCAGCGGACGATCGGCGCTTTATGACGCTCTCAGATAGCATTCTACAGCAGAGACTGGCGCGGCCTTTCCGTTACTTCCCGCGCGTGGCGAGCACCAACGATCTGGCCAGGTCGTGGCTAATGGACGGCGCTCCGGAATTCGCGGTCGTCGTGGCCGACGAACAATATAGCGGGCGCGGCAGAAGTCGACGGGAATGGCGCACGCCGCCCAACGCGGCCCTGGCGCTGTCAATCATTCTGAGTCCGCCGGCTGAGCAAATAGCTCGCGTCAACATGATCGGCGCCATAGGCGTCTATGACCTGGCGGCGCAGGTCGGCTGTAGTGACATAGGCATCAAGTGGCCAAACGACGTTCAAGTCCAAGGCAGAAAGATCAGCGGCATCCTGGTTGAGAATGTCTGGATGCGGGAAGAGCTATGCGGCGTTGTCTTGGGAATCGGCGTCAACGTCCGTGTTGACTTCAGCCAGACAGATTTGCGTGGCAAGGCGATAAGCCTGGAGGCTGTCGTCGGTCGGCGGCTCGAACGCGCTGAACTGATCCGGATGCTGCTGGAGCGGATCGAGCATTGGTATCGGCGAATTGATTCTGACGACGTGCATGACACCTGGAGAACACGTCTCAACATGCTGGGAAAGCCGGTCGTTGCCGAAGGCATCTGTGGTCGGGCCCTGGATGTAACACCGGACGGCGCCTTGCTGATTAAAGACAACCAAGGGGACCTGCGCGAAATCTTCGCGGGAGACGTCGCCGCCGACTCTGGAATGCGGAGCCAAACATGAGCAAGATCCGCTTCGAGTGGCGTATCGAATCGCAGCAGATTGAAAGGTCCGACGGCGAGGATCCCTTGGCCAAGCGCCGGCGCCGGCGTAATATTCTGCGTTTTCTGCTGCTGCTGGCCTTGCTGTTGGTCATGATCGCGCTGGGTGTCCTGATTGTCAGGCAGCGCCTGATCAATGTTGAGAACCAGTTCGCGCAGCTCTTGCAGGACACAGTCAAAGCGGAGGTGGCCGCGCTGCGCATCGGCGACATCAACAGTTGGCTGGCGTCACAGGCTGCGGACGACGAAAGCTGGATTGGCCGGCAGCGCGAAGCGTTCCAGCAGTACAGCGATATGAAAGCTGTCGGCAACATCGAGCTTACCGGCGATATCCTCGCTGTAGCCATTGAAGGCGAACGAGCGCGTGTTCTGGTGCAGGAGAATATCAACGGGCTGCCCCACAGTCGGCTGTGGTTCTACCGGCGGACAGCTTCCGGCTGGATTCACCGGGCCCCGGATCATTCATTCTGGGGCGAAAGTCTGCGCTTCGAGGGCGCCGGCGCAGGCGTAAATTATCGCGCTGTTGATCAGCAATTCGCCATTGCTCTTGGCCGCGCGCTGGAGGACTGGCGGCGCCGCGCCTGCGAGATCTTCGACTGTGGCGACATGCCGCTGATGAACGTGGACGTGACGCCTGGCGCCGATGCCGAGCTGGCCTGGCGCGATGAACGCAATCTGCGCCTTGAAATCCGCTCGCCCCATGTCGACATTGCCCGCGCCGACTCGCCCTTCGACAGCGCCTATCGAAGACAAACCAGCCAGCTGTTCGCCGCGAGGGTCGTCAACGCCCACAGCGATTATCAGGCGGCGGCCTATCCCCACGACGCCTTCTATTTGCGCGGGGCGGCGATTGAGTGGCTGGCCGCGTACTTGACAGAGACTGGCGACGGCAATTCACTGCTGGGATCGCTCGCCGAAAAGTACGGCGCCTCGGCGGTGGCGCGGCTCGTGGCCAACCTGGGCGCGACCGACAGCATGGCGATCTTGCAGCGAGTCATTCCCGACCCGCTCGCGCAGGCTGACCTGGACTGGCGCGACTTCATTGCCTGGCGTCTCGACCTTGAATCGGAGCTAGTCGCCGCGCGCGCGGAGGAAGCCTGGCTGCGCCTTTACGACACCTCTGACGCTAACTTCCGCCGCGCCGCCTACGAACGATTCAATCACAACACGCCGCCGCAACAACACCGTGTTATCGATCAGCACATTTGGATGACCGACGCCGGCAATCCGCAGCTGAGAGTCAGCGTCGCCGTCGGAGAAGCAAACCAAAGGCAGCAGGACTTCGTAACATTCAATATGGTCAATGGCGTATGGAAGCGCTCAAGCTAAGTGTGTTCAAACTATTGCAGGGCAATTCAGACCTGGCCATCGGCGACCTCCAGCCGGGTTGCCAAAGTGGCGGCGACAATGAAAAAGGGCCAACGCAGTAAGAGCGCTGGCCCAGAGTAACTGACGATAGACCTGCTTTTGCAGGGACTATTTGTCTTCGCCCATGCCCATGGCGGCGTCGCGCAAGACGACCAGGAAGGCTAGCGCATGACCAAAGATGACGTGCCCAAACAAACTGGGGTCAGTCAAACTAATCTGCAGCATGTCGCCGCCCGCGATCGCCGGCATGATAATCAAGCCGCCCAGAATCCACCAGATGAGCCCGTAAATCAAGCCGCCAACTACGATGTTGACCAAGGGGTTGCCCAAGTCCACATACTGCATGAAGACGCCGGTGTAAAGCGCGCCGATAACGATACTGATGATGATATGCAAGATGAAGCCGACAAACGCATCCGCGCTAATCATGCCTCCGACCATGTCTTGCATTCCCGAACCCATATAAGCCAAAAAGATATAACCCGCGATTACTCCCGGAATTACACCCCGCCTCATATCGTCGCTGTTCATAAGAGTACCTCCCAAAAAACTTAGAGTATTCGATAGCGACTCTACAATGTAATGGCAAAGGCTTTTAGACAATATCTATAACTGCCTGCCTTTGTCATTTGGTCACATTATATACGCATGATATGTCGAGGGCAAGCAGTTTTGAAGATTTCCTTCGCTTTCGCCTTGTATTCGACCTGTATCGGCCTAGAGAATCCAGCCGCTTGCGCGAATGCGACAGATGTCTCGCAGAGCCAACGCGCCCGGCCGGGACTGCGCTCTACAAGCTGCTCATGCAAGCATATATGCCGACTCTATCCAGGTAGCGAATCAGTCTTGGGTATGCTAGAATTACTGTGAATAATGGCGAGGGCGCAACAATGGGCGCGGCGCGGAACTGACGGGCGATTCCGCCGCGACACAACCCTGTGCGCAGCGCCGAAACGCTCGGCCGGAACTCGGCGAATCTGCGCGGCAAATGGTGTAGCAGTAACGCCTGGATCATGCGGTGACGAAAGGAGAAGTCCGTCAATCCAGCCTGCGATTGGCGGCCGATGATGGATAGACTCGATCCGCAGCCACTGGACGACAACAGCGGCGAAATCCGCACAATTACCATCAATGAGGAAATGCGGGGCAGTTACTTGAATTACGCCATGAGCGTGATTGTGGCCCGCGCCTTGCCGGACGCGCGCGACGGCTTGAAGCCGGTTCATCGGCGCATCCTCTTCGCCATGCATGACATGGGTTTGCGGCCCGGTACCGGATACAAAAAAAGCGCTCGCCTGGTCGGCGAAGTCCTGGGCAAGTACCATCCTCACGGCGATCAAGCGGTGTATGACGCCATGGCGCGTATGGCGCAAGAGTTCTCGCTGCGTTACCCGCTGGTGGACGGACAGGGCAACTTCGGCAGCCAGGACGGCGACAAACCGGCCGCCATGCGGTATACGGAAGCGCGCATGGCCAATATCGCCAGCGAACTTCTGACCGATATCAACATGAATACGGTGGACTTCGCCGAAAATTACGACGGCACTCAAAACGAGCCCGTAGTCTTGCCCGCGCGTCTGCCGAATCTGCTGCTGAACGGCGCCAGCGGCATCGCCGTGGGCATGGCAACCAACATCCCGCCGCATAATCTGCGCGAAATTGCCAGCGCCATCACACACCTCATCGACAACTACGACAAGAGCGAGAGCGTCACGGTCGACGATCTAATGAAATTCGTGAAGGGTCCGGACTTCCCTACGGGCGCAGAGGTCGTTGTCGGCGATGATCTTAGAGAAGCGTATGCGCAAGGCAAAGGGCGCGTAGTCGTTCGTTCCGCAGCCGACTTTGAAGAAGGACGGGGCGACAACATAAACATCGTATTCACGTCGATTCCTTACCAGGTCAACAAACCCGCCATCATTGAACGTATCGTCGCCTTGGTCCGCGAAGGACGTATCGAAACCATACGCGACTTGCGCGACGAATCCGACCGCCAGGGGCTGCGCCTGGTTGTCGAACTCAAACAACATGCTCAGCCGCAACGGGTGCTCAATCAACTCTACAAGTATACGCAGCTTCAGAGCGTTTACAGCATTCAGATGTTGGCGCTGGTAAATGGCGAGCCGCGTACGCTCAGCTTAAAGCGCTGCTTGATGATCTACATTGAACATCGTTACGATGTCATTGTACGGCGCTCGCAACACGATCTCCGGCGTCAACAAGCCCGCGCGCACGTCCTTGGCGGCTTGCTAAAAGCTGTCGCCAACATAGACGATGTCATTCGGCTAATCCGCAACGCCCCGGATGTAGACAGCGCGCGCGCGCAGCTGATCGCGACCTTTCAACTCGATGAGATTCAAGCGAACGCTATCCTTGATATGCAGCTGCGGCGGCTGGCCGCTCTGGAGCGGCAGAAATTACAAGATGAGTACGACGCCGTTCAGGCGCGAATCGAATATCTGGAAGATCTGCTGAATTCGCCTCGCAAGATACTTGAACTGATCAGGAATGATGTCGTGGATATCGCCGATCAATACGGCGATGACCGCAAGTCGGACGTGATTTACGGCAATGTTGATCTCGACGAGGGCGACCTGTATCGCAAGGAAAACGTCGTCATCTCCTTGACCGAGAACGGCTACATCAAGCGCGTCGGCACGCGCCATTATCGCTCGCAGCATCGCGGCGGCAAAGGCTCGCGCGGCATGTCGATAAAAGATGACGACGCCTTGCTCGACGTTTTCTTCGCCTACAGCCATGACACCATTCTGTTCTTCAGCGATCGCGGCAAAGTCTATTCCCGCCTTGCATACGAAATCCCGGAAAGGACACGAGAGCGGCGCGGCACATTGATTCAAAGCGTTTTGCCACTGGAAGCCGGCGAAAAGGTGACAGCGGTCCTGGCCCAATCGGAGGAGCAGGAAGCGCGCGAGCGCGGTTACTTTGTGCTGGCGACGCGCCGCGGAAAAATCAAGCGTGTTGAGCAGAGCGAATTCATCAGGATACGTTATAGCGGCTTGATCGCAATGAATGTGCTGGCCGGGGATTCGCTGCGTTGGGTCAGGTGGACGAATGGCGACCAGCAAGTCGTAATGGCGTCCGCCAACGGGCAGAGCATTCTATTTCACGAAGAAGAAGTCCGGGCAATGGGACGGCAAGCCGCGGGCGTCATGGGCATGGCTCTGCGCGGCGACGATGAGATTGTTGGCATGGATGTCGTTTCCGACGAAGACGCGCAAGTACTGGTCGTCACGCAGAAGGGTTATGGCAAGCGAACGCCGGTATCAGAATACCGCGAGCAAGGGCGATACGGTCTAGGCATTCGTACGCTTAAGCGCAATGACACGACCGGCCCCGTAATCGCCGTGCGCTGCGTAAAGACCGCAGACGAGATTATGCTGATTTCCAAGAGCGGCATTGTATTGCGAACCAGGCTCTCGGAGATCAGCGAAATTGGGCGCAATACACAGGGCGTCAGACTAATGAATCTCGATGGGCAAGACGAGGTCGCCGGCATCGCCATCATGATCGCCGAGGACGACGGCGGCCGCGTGGACAGCAGCGGTTTCAGCAGCAATGGGGCGACCGACGGCGGCTAGTCCCGGCCGCAAGTGATGTTTCGCTCTCGAAATTGAAACTCCGCCTACACCGCGCAAATCCGCAGCGATGCGAAAGTCCTAGTCAGTACCGGTCTCTTCTTCAGCGCCCTCTTCGCCGGCTTCCCCACCTTCGAGCTCGCCCTCTTCGTCGTCAAGTTCTTCTTCAGCGCGGGCCGCCGCCGGCTGAACAATCTTGGCCAGCATCTCGTTGGGATCGTTATGCACCGTGACGCTTTCGCCGAAGCTCAAATCGCGCACCAGGACTTCCGAACCGAGCTCGGTCAGTTCAGACAGATCAATGATAATTCGATCGCGGATATCGCTGGGAAATACCTCCAGGGTCAACGAGCTTCGGCCGGTTATCAGGATGCCTTCGCGCGCGACCACGACTGGACTGCGACCTACCATTTCGATTGGCACTTCGACGCTGATTCGCTGCGTTTGGTCCACGGCCAGGAAATCCACATGCAGGATGTCGCCGCGCACCACGTCACGCTGCACTTCGCGCGCCAGCGACGGATAGGTCTCGCCATTCACTTCAATATCGATCAGGTTCGTCCCGCCGGCGCTCATCAAGGTAACTTCCAGGGCGCGATAGGGAAACGTCACGCCGATGGAGTCAATTGAGGGGCCGTATACGATGCCGGGAACGAAGCCGCCGCGCCGCAGCTTGCGGTTTTTCTTGCCTCGTTGTTGACGCGCCTCGGCGGCAAGCTGAAACTCTGCCATAACTCAGATCTCCTTAATACCCGCTTGAGCCCTTAACAGGTGAACAACCTGGTCAAGCGACGGCATGAGACTAAACGCGCCCATTGTATATTGCCCCTTGCGCCAAGGTCAATAGCCCGCGTAAACAAATAGCCCACAGGTGAGTGGGCTAATCTGGTCTTCCCGTCAGTGAGCGGGTAACGGGACTCGAACCCGTGACCTTCTGCTTGGGAAGCAGGCGCTCTACCAACTGAGCTATACCCGCGAACAGACCCGATTGTACAATTCCGAGACCGCAGTGTCAAGCTTCATCGAACCCGGCGGTCTTCAGTGAGGACTCACCGGCGCTACCGGGCATTCGAGCGCTTGGCTTAGCTTCCGCTCGCATTGAGCGCAATCGTATTGCGGAATGCGGCGCAGACTTTGAGACAATGGCGCGAAGGGTGTGTATACTTTGCGTTGAGCCTGCGCCCGGCGGATTCAAGTCGTGGACGCGCGGCTGCGCTTGTCCGCTTGCTCAACTGATGATGAGACTAATTTACGCCCTCGAGCGGGTTTAGACGCCATGCCGACTACAAACGCCAGTTTAGGGGTCAAGCGCAAGCTCAAGATCTTGATGCTTCTGCTCTATTATCATCCTCATCCGACCGGACTTACCTATTACGCCCAGCTCGTAGCCGAAGGGCTTGCCAGGCGCGGCCATGAAGTTACGGTGCTGGTCGCGCGTCACACGAAGGAGACGCCGCTGGGCGAGTCCTGGCTAAACGGCGTACGCGTAATTCGGCTGTGGGCGCCAATCAGGATCAGTCGGGGGTTTATCATGCCGACGTATCCCTGGCGGCTGTATCGTCTGATGCGACAGCAGGATGTCGTCAATGTCCATACGCCAATGTTCGAGTCGGCCCTGGCGGCCTTGGTCGCGCGCGTGGCCGGTCTCGATGTCATCGCCACGCACCACAGCGACCTGATTCTGCCCACGGGCGCCATGAATCGCATCATATCCGCCGTGATGTTGGCCATTTTTCGGTACATGGCTCGCCGCTCCGCCTGCATCATTAACGCCAGCGATGATTATGCCGATAATTCGGCCTGGCTGGCCCCGTTCCGGGAGCAGGTCAGGACGGCGTATCCACCCATCGCTATACCTGAACCAAACGCCGAATGCGCCCGGCAATTGCGCGCGCGGCTGCAGCTCGGCGACGGGCCCCTGATTGGATTCTCGGGGCGATTTGTCGAAGAAAAGCGGCCCGAGCTGTTGATTCGCTCGCTTGAAATCATCAACACAAAATATCCCAACGCGCGCTTGCTGTTTACGGGACAGCATCATATTCCTTACGAGAACACCTGGGACAAGCACCGACCCTTGATGGAACGGTTCAGCTCACAGCTGAAGTTTCTTGGACTGCTTGAAACCAAGCAGGAATTGGCCAATTTCTACGCGGCTTGTGATGTCTTTGTGCTGCCCAGCGACAGCGAGGGCTTTGCCATGGCGCAGGTCGAGGCCATGCTATGCGGCACGCCAGTTGTCATGACCGATATTCCCGGCGGGCGCGTGCCCGTGCAGCAGACCGGCATGGGCAAATTAGCGCAGCCGAGCGATTGGCGATCAATTGGCGAGACGATACTTCAGGTCCTGGACAATCGGAAGGACTACATCAAGCCGCAGCGCGAGATCGCGGAAACTTTCTCGCTCGACGTCACTTTGGACAATTATGAAGCGGCATTTCTCGAATTCGCGCGACGTTAGTGAGACAGCGCCGATCATCATCAGCCAGACCGGACGCCGTTCGCTTACAGTCGCCAAAAGGCAGGATGGACGCTAGTTCGATGGCAAGCGAATCCGCCGATAAGGCGACGACAGCAGACGAAAGCGGCAGCCTCGGCGCGCCGCGCGCGGACGATTCGCTGGCCGCGGCGCCCGCCCGGGCATTTGAAGACATGACCATCAGCGAGCTATTGGCGCTGCTGTGGCGTTCTCCGGTTGCGACATATCGCCGCTTGCGGCGGGCAATCCGATCCGCGGAAGCTGGCGAGCAACCGATTTCAATCGTTCAAGAGGAAGACTCGGAAAGCCGATTGGCGTCAGACATCGCGACGCCGGCCCGGGTCGCTTGGCGCAGCGCGCCGCAATGGCTGCTTGAGTCGGAATTCCCGCGGCTGGCCATTTATCTGCTCGCATTTCTATTTGCTCTGCTGGGCAGCACATTCGCGCGCGGCGCCCAGGAAGTCACCCGGGCCGAAGGCTTCGCCATGCATTACGCCGCGCCCTATCTGTGGATGGGCTTCCTGCTCTGGATAGTCGGAGATCTCAGCGGGCGCTGGCCGGCAATCAGAGCCTACTGGAAGCGCTGCGACCGCGCGACGCGTATGCTTTGGCTCATCCGGGTCATTCCCGCGCTCATAATCCTCGGCTCGCTGTGGCGCTTCGCGCAGTCCATGTCGGCGCCGAGAGAATCGGCTGCGGGAATGGCGCTTTTCTCCCTGCTCTGGCTTGGCGCCGGCCTTGGCGCTCTGCTAGTGGTCAACGGTATGGTCAGTCGTTTGCGGCGACGAAGCCGCGCCGGGCGCCAAACGGAAACGAGCGAAGCGGCAACGATTCTGGACCGGCGGCATTTGCAGCCGGCGTTTCGGAGCGAGATCAGCCGCCGGCGTATGGCCTTGCTGGCGCTGGCGTCTGCGCTCAGCCTGATCGTGTGGACCAATAGCGGCGGAAACCGCATAGAGCCGCGCATAATGCTGATTTGGCTGGCCAGCATTATGGCTTGGGCCCTGGTTTTCGCGCCATTGCGTTGGAATCTCTTTGATTGGGGCGCAGGCGCAATCGACCGCTGGCGCCGGCTGGATCTCCGCGGGCGCCGATGGGCGATTGCCGCGCTCGGCCTGGTTCTGCTCGCGGGCGCCGGCTTTCGCTTTGATCAACTGGATTCTTCTCCGCCCGAAATGAATAGCGACATGGTCGTGAATATCCTAGACGCGTACAAAATCCACCGTGGAGAAGACTACCGGATTTTCCTTGCCAACAATGGCGGACGCGAACCGCTGCACATTTACCTGATGGCCATAGCCGCCGGCTTGCCCGGAATGGGCTTTGACCGGACCACGCTCAACCTGGTCTCGGCGCTCGAGAGCTTTCTAACGCTGCCGGTCATGTTCTGGTTCGCAGCTGAGGTCATCGGCGGGCGTCGCCGGCAACACGCGCTGCTTGTCGGATTGCTGGCGACGGCTCTGCTCGCGGTGAGTTTTTGGCATGTCAGTCTGGCCCGTCAAGGCTTGCGGATTCCATTGTCGCCGCTGCTCACGGCGCTGTCCGCAGTTTTTTTCGCTCGCGCGCTGCGACATAATCGCCGATCTGACTACATCCTGGCGGGTATAACGCTGGGTATTGGCTTGTACAGTTACAAGTCGGTGCGAATGCTGCCGCTCGTCTATGTGCTTGGCGTCGCGATTGCCCTGCTGCTGGGGCGGCACACCTGGCGACTGCGCTGGAGGCGCGTATTCAACCTGGCGGTGCTGGCCTTCGCGGCAGCTACGGTTTTCTTGCCGACATTTCGCTACTGGACGGAATCGCCGGACGAGTTCACGCAGCGTTCGACCACGCGGATTTTCGGCGACCAACCGACGACCGAAGCCGAACGGATGGCGCTGCTGCGCGACGGCGTCGCGACGTTCCTCAGCAATATGCGCCGCGCTTTACTGATGTTTCACCATACGCACGACAATACCTGGATCTCGGCCATCCCCGGCCAGCCGGCGCTGGACCCGGTCACCGGGGCGCTCCTGATCTTGGGCGCCGCCGCCTGGCTTGGGCTGCTGGCGAGGGAGCGGGAACCGGTGTATTGGTTTGTTCCGGTTCTTTTTTTGGTGATGACCCTGTTAACCGCGCTGGCTATCGCCTTTCCGATTGAAGTGCCGAGCCTGCAACGCGCCAGCAGCGCGATTCCATCGGTCTACCTGATGGCTGCGCTGCCGCTGGCCATCTTGTGCCGCCAGTTTCATCGGACTCTGCCGCGTGTGTTAGGAACTGCCGCCGCCCTCGGATTCGCGGTCGCCGTGGTTGTCGCCGCGTATCAATACAATCGCGACCTGTACTTCGGCGATTTCATGGACAACTATCATCGCTCAGCGCAAAATCATGCCGAGGCCGGGCAAATCCTGCGCGGATTCGCCCAAAGCGACGGGGCCTACGGCAACGCCTTTATCATCAGCTCGCCGCACTGGTGGGACCATCGCGCCGTCGGCGTCGAAGCCGGCGCCATGCGCTGGGACAATTCGATTGTTGAAGCCGAGCGTTTGCCTCAGTATGTCCGAAACGGCTATTGGCGAACCGACCGGTATCAGATTCAAAGCGAGCGCGACCTGCTGTTCTTCTACGCTCCACGCAATGACGAGGCGGCGGCGCTGCTGCGTCAGTGGTTCCCGGCGGGCAGGCGCCTCGAAATCAGGCAAGAGCCGCCGGAAAAGTCCTTCTTCGTGTATCGTGTGCCGGCCCTGGGCGAGGACGGCCTGCAAGCATTTCTGGCCGCCAACAACTAGCTAGATCGTGGACATAGCGAGACCCGTCAGTATGATGAGCGACATCAGCAGCACCAGCGCGAGAAACCCGTCAATGTTGCGCCGTATCATCCCGCTCGCGCTCTTGCTGGCCATACTGGTTTATGGTGGCGGATTGCGACTGGTCGGACACAATTGGGACGACTTCGCGCACACTCATCCCGACGAACGCTTCCTGACCGCGCTTTTGCTGCCGCAAATTGGCGGCGGTAACTCATTCACAGACGATCGGCGCAATTTCCCCGACCAGCAGATTCTGGTCTCTCGCGGCAGCGACGGCGTCCGCAGCCTTGACGACCTGGAGAATTCGGGCTCGCTTCTGGTTGGCGCAATTCAAGGCGCCTTTGCCAGCGAAGCCGCCGGCTGGCTGGTTACGCCCGATCGCGTTCGTACATTTACTGACCTGCCTGAGGCCGAGAGAGCGCTGCATGCGGGCGCGGTCGACGCGGTCTTGGTCAGCGCGACGGAGAACCGCTATGACGCCGACGCGATACTGAAACTCGAGTCGCTGACATCCAGAGACCTGCAATCCTTGCGCTGCAATTACTACTACCCGGCGACCGATGGCGTTGGCGGTTACTTTGACGCGCGCTGTTCGCCGCTTAATCCGCACAATGCCTCCCACGGTTTCTTTGTCTACGGAACGCTGCCGCTGTTTCTGGCGCACTTCGGCGGCGAATTCGTACGAGGCGCTGGTTCAGCGCTGTTTGACTATCAAGGCGGCCACCTGGTGTGGCGCGGCATATCGATGATATTCGATGTGTTAACGATTGTGGCGGTGTACGCGCTCGGGCGGCGTATACGCGGCGAGTGGGTCGGCTTGCTCGCCGCGCTGTTTTACGCCGCCGCTCCATTGGCGATACAGAAAGCGCATTTTGGCACGGTCAACGCCGCCACCTCATTCATGGTGACGATGGCGCTTTATTTTGCCCTTGGCGTACAGCAGCGCGGCAGATTGGGCGCGTATCTCTTTTTTGGCTTGTTCACGGGCGCCGCCGTCGCCTGCCGCATCAACGTCGCGCCGCTGGCGTCGATTATAGTTTTCGCCGCGTTTTTTCAGGCCGCGCCAATCCTGTCAGCCAGCGTCACTGCAAAACAACGCTCAGCCTTGATGATTCATCACCTGCTGGGTCTGGCCCTGGCCGGCCTGGGCGCATTTCTGGCATTTCGGCTGCTGAACCCCTACGCATTTATCGGGCCGGGTTTCTTCGGCTTGCTGCCGAACTTGCGCTGGCTGGAGAATCTCGAGCGCGTTAACGCCGGGGTGTCCGGCTTGCAGGACTTCCCGCCGAACTGGCAGTGGCTGGCGCGCCCGGCCCTCATCTACCCGCTAAAGGATATGCTCTTCTGGGGTATGGGGTTGGCCTTCGGCGCATTGGCCTGGTTTGGCTGGTGCCGGGCCGCCTATCGATTGCTGCGCAGGCGGCGGGGTTCGACCGACTTGCTGCTGATCATTATCTGGGTAGGCGCCTATTTTCTATTCATGAGCCGCTTGACCGCCATGAACATGCGTTATTTCCTGCCCCTGTATGGCGCATTGGCTGTGCTGGCGAGCTGTTGCCTATACGATTGGCTCGCTCAGGCAAATGCGCGCGGACGGAGTTCAGCGGGGGTCGCCATAGCGATGGTCCTCATCGGCGGGCTGCTGTCTCTGGTCGGCGGCTATCAGTTCTCGGTTGGCGTAAAGGACGCAACCGCCTTTACCGCGCTTGTCCTTGGCCTGGCGCTCATAGGCGCAGCGCTGGCGCCGCGCTTCAGTCGCCGGCGTCCGCTGCTTCTGGCCGGCTTCGCTATCGGTTACTCCGTCATCTGGGGCCTGATGTTCACCAATGTCTATCGGCATCAGAACACCCTGGTGCAGTCCGGGCACTACATTTTCGAGCGTATTCCCGGCGACTTTTCCATGCGCATTGTCGGCGCCGACGAATCCGTCCCCCTGATCAATATCTCCGTTCACAATACGGGCTACGCCTGGGAAGAAATGCAGGGACCGCCCTTCGACCGCGCCAACTTGTACCGCGAAGACCAGCCGCTGCGCGTCGAGTTTACGGCGCCGGCTTCGGGAACGGTCGAAAATATTTTCGCGCCGCATCTTGGCGATCCCTTTGACGACCCGGAGGCGGAAGAACTCCTGTTCACGATTTACGCCTCGGACCAGTCAGCCCCAATGGCGGAAGCTGCCTTGCGCGCGGACCTCGTCCGAGACGGCCATCCCCTGGGCCGGTCTTATAGCATTCCCTTTGATCAGCCGCTGGAAATCCTGGAGGGCGAGCGCTATGTCTTTGTGATGGAGGTGGCGGCCGGCAGCGGTGATGTACTCGGTTCCGGTTCGGTCGTGCTGTCTGAAGGCAGCTGGGACAATCGCGTGACCGGCGTCGTCGTCTGCGCGCTGCCCGAGGGCGTTAGCCTGGCCGACGATCCGCCGCCCGGCCTGGTCAGCTCGCGCGATTGCCGCGGCACACAGCCGCATCACGCCGTCATTAATCCGCAAGACCAGATCATGTCCCATCCCGTGGATGATCAAGTCAAATATGACGATATTGTACGCACGCTCGACATCGGCGATTATCTGACGATAGCCAGCAATCGCTTTTACGACAGCGTAAATCGCAACTTGCGGCGCTGGCCCTTGACCACCCTCTATTATGAGAAACTCTTCGCCGGTGAACTTGGTTACGAGCTGGAAGCGATCTTCGAGGAAACTTTTGAGTTCGGCCCCTGGCGCGTCGCCGACCAGCGCCTGCCGATCCATCAATCGCCGGCCTGGCTGAATGAACTTGAAGCCGACGAATCATTCCACGTATACGATCATCCCACCGCCTTCATCTTTAGGAAAACCGAAGATTACTCGCGCGCTGCGGTGGAAGCGGTTTTAGCGCAGGTGTCGCTGAAACAATGGCGCGATCTGCAGTATCCCAGCGACGAAGCGCAGTTGCTTGGCGTCTTGAATTGGCAAATTGTAGAGGCGCAACCCGTTCCAACGGCCCTGACCTTCCCTCCGGCAGAACTGAAATCGCAGAGCCAGGGCGGTACCTGGTCGCAGCGATTCTTCAGCGACAGTATCGTCAACAGCAATCAGGTTGCAGGCGTTGTCATCTGGTACGCGTCGCTCTTTGGATTTGGCGTCATCGCCTTTCCCTTGGTTTTCGCGGTGTTTCCCAAGATGGCGGATGGCGGCTACGGGCTTAGCAAACTCGTGGGCTTGCTCTTGGTCGCCTGGTTTGCCTGGGCGGTGTCCAGTTTGAAGATCCCGCTTTGGTCGCAAGGCGGCATTCTGTTTTCGCTCGCGCTTTTGGCTGCGCTCAGCGCTGCTCTGGCCCGCATACAGCTGGTTGAGTTTATTCGCGACCATTGGAAACGTCTGGCCTGTATCGAGCTGATATCTATTGTCGCTTTTCTGCTGATGATCGCGGTAAGGTTGACCAACCCCGACCTCTGGCATCCCTACAAGGGCGGCGAAAAACCGATGGATTTCGCCTACCTGAACGGCGTCTTGCGCAGCACCACATTTCCCCCAATTGACCCCTGGTTCTCCGGCGGATTCATCAACTATTACTACTTCGGCTATGTGCTGCTGGGCGCGCCGACGCTGCTGCTGGGCATCGTTCCATCCTTCGCTTACAACCTGATGATACCTACGGTTTTCAGCTTGACCGGACTCGGCGCCTTCTCGACCGCGTTCAACATCATGTCACGCTGGCGCCGGACTGCAAACGGCCCTTATCAGTCGAAGCGCTCGCGCAGGCTACCGGGCAATCCCTGGGTCGCCGGCGCCGCGGCTTTGCTTCTGTGCGTCGTACTGGGCAATCTTGATACCGTGCGCGTTTTCGGCAACGGGCTGGCGGCGCTGGGCGGCTATCGCACGCCGCAAGGGCTGCAACAATTTCTGATCGACGAATATCAGACCGAATTCGACCAGGCTGCATCGGGAGAAATCCGCGAAGATCTGACGCGTCGCGCTTCCGAACTGCATCCCCTGGACAGCCTCCGTTACGAGTTCCACAACTCGACGTCGCTGGTCAGCGGTTTGCTGCGCGGCGCCGGGCGCGCCCTGCGAGGCGAAAGCTTGCCCATCGGCAGCGACCGCTGGTATTGGGGGCCGTCGCGCGTCCTGGCGGAGACGCCCGGCGTTCGCGGCAACGCCATCACCGAAATGCCCTATTTCACGTTTCTCTACGGCGACTTGCACGCCCACATGATCAGCATGCCGCTGATTTTGCTGACGGTGCTGCTCCTGTTCAACGAAGTCGCCCAGGCTGGCCACGAGAATCGCCGGCGGATAGAACGCTTGGCCGCGCTGGCGCTTGTCGCCTTGGCCCTTGGGGCGATCAGGGCGACCAATACCTGGGATTGGCCCTCGATGACTTTGTTCTCGATCATGGCGCTGACCTACGCCTGGTGGGTTCGCTGGCATTCGACCTTCCGCCAGGTAGCTGACGCCCGCTTCTACCTTGGTTTGCTTGGCGCGCTGCTGGCGGCATTTGGCCTCACCGCCGTCCTGGCGAACGGCGCGGCGCCGACGCTCGGCTCAGATATTCACCTGATCGTCGCTTTGCGCAGCGCGCTGGCGGCGGCGGCCGGCGCCGTGATTCTGTGGCTGGTGATGCGCTTTCTGTTGACGCGCGATTCCGCGCTGGAGCTGGCCGCGTCGATCGGCGGCTTCATTCTCTTGAATCTGGCCTTCGCCCTGCCCTACACCTCCTGGTACGCGGCCACCTACAACAGCGTGCAGCTTTGGGACGGCGGCAAGACGCCGTTATGGGCCTACTTCGATATTCATGGCTTGTTTCTGTTTCTCATCGTTTCGCTTTTGCTTTGGGAGACGGCCAACTGGCTGCGCAATGCCCGCGTTAAAGCGCTGCTCGAGCGCCGGCAGGCAGCGAGCCGAGTGGGTATTGTCGTGTCCGCGACTGGCCTGCTCGCCATCGCGCTCGCGCTAATCGGCTATCAGGTCGCGCTGGTCGTCTTGCCCCTGGCCTGCTGGATTGCCGCGCTTTTCTTCCGGCCCGGCCAGTCGCGCGCGTTGCGCTACACCCTGGCGCTGATTGGCTTGGCGCTTTCCATGACGCTCGGCGTGGAGATCATCGTCATCGGCGGCGATATCGGCCGCCAGAACACCGTTTTCAAGTTTTACATTCAGGTTTGGCTGCTGCTGAGCGTCGCGGGTGGCGTGGCCTACGCCTGTTTGCAGCGTGCCGCTCAGGATTTCAGCCGCGGCTTGAAGCTGCTTTGGCATACGCCCTGCATCTTGTTGTTCGCGATAGCCGGACTATTTCCCATAATGGCCACGCGCGCGCGCTCTTTCGATCGCATGGCGCCGGACCTGCCGCTGACGCTAAATGGTATGGACTACATGACGCGCGCCACCCACCTCGAGTCCTCGCCTTATCAAGGCCAAAGAAGCGTTCTTGATCTCAATGTCGACTATCAGTTGGTTCGCTGGATGCAAGAGCATGTGGAAGGCTCGCCCGTGATCCTCGAGGGGAGGCGTCCCGGCAGCGAATACCAGTGGAACGGGCGCTTCTCGATTATGACCGGATTGCCCTCGGTTCTGGGCTGGAATTTCCACCAGCGGCAGCAACGAACGTTTTTCCCTATGAACGAGTGGATTTTCCAGCGAGAACGCAATATCCATCAGTTTTACGACACCGACAGCATTGATGTTGCGGTCGATATCATTCATCATTTTGATGTAAGGTACATTGTAAGGAGCGGACTGGAAGAAGTACATTCGACGGTCAAAGGCTTGGAAAAGTTAGACCGTATGGTAGAGCAAGGTTTGCTTTCCGTCAGCTTTGAGGTGACCGGCGGCAAGATTTACCAGGTGAACAAAGGGGCTTTGATGCAATATTTGCTGGAGCGGCATTCATGACGCTCGTCCTGGACTGGCTATCGCGCGAGGGACATCTGCTCTTGCTCTGGTGGCTTTGGATGACCTTGGCCGGCGCGGCTGTTCTGCCGCTCGCGCTCCGCTATCTGTCGGCATTGCCGGGCGGCGGCTATACCCTCGCGCGCGCGCTGGGCATGCTGATGGTGACCTGGGTCTACTGGCTGCTGGGCGCCTACGGCTTCCTGGAAAATTCGGTCGGGGGCATCGTATTGACCTGGCTGCTGGTCCTGGCGGCGTCATCAGCGCTCTACTTTCGCGGCGGGAGCAGCGGGCTATTCTCGAGCTGGTGGCGGGAGAACCGTAGTCTGGTCGTCGTCGCCGAGTTGCTCTTTGCCGCCTTGTTTGTGGGCTGGGCGCTATACCGGGCGCACCAAAATGACCTGGTCGGCACCGAGAAGCCGATGGAATTGGCCTTCCTTAGCGCGACGCAGCGCAGCCCGGGTTTTCCGCCCGACGATCCCTGGATGTCCGGCTATAGCATTAGCTATTACTACATGGGCTATATCATGTCGTCCGCGCTGTCCACCTTGAGTGGGATCAGCAGCGCCATTGGTTTCAACCTGACAGTCGCCTCGCAGTTCGCGCTCACCGGCTTAACGACATTTGGCGTCGTCTACAACCTGGTGCGTTCACGCTCATCCTGCTCGCTCAAACCCCTGCGCTCGCATCGGGCGTCGCGCGTCGCCGCGACGGCTACCGGCCTTGCCGGTGTCCTGATTATGTTGCTGATGGGCAACTTCCAACTGCCGCTAATCGAATTGCCGCTGGCGACACGCAGCGCGCCGCAGTCCTATCTTGAATTCTGGGGTACGCAGAAGCTGCCGGACTTCGAGCGAATCGACTACAAGCCGCAAGCGCGCCCGGCGCTCAATCTGGATACAGCGACCTGGGGCCACTGGTGGTGGTTCAACGCCAGCCGCGCGCCAACAGACTACGATTTGAACAATCGACTGACCGGCATTCAGCCGATCAGCGAATTCCCGGCCTTCAGCTTCATTTTGTCCGACAATCACCCCCACGTACTGTCCTTGCCCTTCGCTGTCATGGTCGTCGGGTTGATGCTCAACCTGGTTCTCTGCCGCCGCGAGCCGCCTGCCTCTCACCTGCTTTTATACGGCGTCTCAGTCGGGGGGCTGGCGTTCCTCAACGCTTGGGACGCGCCAACGCTTTTGCTGGGCCTGACAGGCGCGGAAGCGCTGCGCAGGCTGATGATCAGCGAGCAGGGCCGGCTCAGATCCTGGGACTGGCTGGCGCTGATCAAGTTTGGCGCGACGCTCGCGCTGGTCGCCGGCGCCGCTTACTTGCCCTACTTCGTCGGCTTTCGGTCGCAGGCGGGCGGGATATTGCCCAACCTGCTGCACCCGACGTTGTTCCAGCGCTTCTTCATCATGTTTGGGCCGCTGTTGGTCATTTTGAGCGCGTACCTGCTGGTGGAGAGCTGGCGCGGCCGGGCTGCGCGCCGGTTTAACTGGCGGCTCGGTTTCAAGGTCGGGGTCAGTTTGCTCCTGGGCCTGTTGGCGCTCATGATTCTCTTAAGCTTAGCCATTGCTGTCAGCAATCCCTCCGCGCCAATTACAGGCAACCTGCCCGGCGCCCAAGAGTTCAACGCCGAAGTCGCGGGTCAGCTGGCTCAACGACGAGTGGCGTATGGGCTGACTTCGATTCTGCTCGCGCTGGGCGTCGGCATCGTTGTCGCCCGCTTGTTCCCTGACAAAGAGAGCGCGGCAAAATCCGGCGAAGTCGCCGTCGACTGGATCCGCTACCCCGGCGCCACCGGCTTTGTCATGCTGCTGATCGGCATGGGGCTTTGCCTGACCCTGTTCTGCGAGTTCTTCTACTTGAAAGACAATTTCTACGTCCGAATAAACACGGTGTTCAAGCTGTACTACCAAGCCTGGATGCTTTGGAGCATCGCGGCGGCTTATGCCCTGTATAGCCTGCTTACAGAACGCGGACTGCCGACGCCGCATGCAATTATACGTTTGCCAATGGCGATTCTATTCCTGGCCAGCATTTGCGCCGGCCTGCTGTACAGCATCGCGGCGACTCATCACCGGGCCTGGATAGAAACCGGGCGGCAATACGCATTGGAGCGACAGCGTTATTCTCCGCCCAGCGCTTGGGAGAATGCCATCCGACAGGTTCATAACGGCGAGGCCGTCCAACACGGGACGATCCTCTATTCGCGCGTTGCTCTGGCCGATGCGAGCGAGGCGGACCTGCTGCGCGCCGAGGCGGACGGGATAGCTGTATTCGCCGGACCCGACATTCTGGTTCAAGAAGCGCTGACCCTTGATGGCGCTCCCGGCTTGCTGGAATATAACGATCAACAGGTCATTTACTGTCTGGAAGAATTAGTTGGCCGAACCGATGCTGTTGTCGCGGAAGCGGTTGGCCGGGCCTACGACATCGCCTACGGCCGGGTCGGCGCGCTTACAGGCATTCCGATTGTCCTGGGTTGGGAAAACCACGAACGGCAATGGCGCGGCGCCACCTACAATGACATCGCCGGATCGCGCGCCCATGACCTGAAAGAACTATACACTCGCCACGACATGAACGAAGTGAAACATATCCTTGTGAGGTATGGCGTTTCGCATATCATGTACGGGACGACGGAACGCCAGCAATACGGCAGCCTGGGCGAAGAAAAGTTCCTGGATAACCTGCCGGTGGTTTGTGAATCGGGCAATTCAAGAATCTACCATGTCGACGGCGCTGATTAACGGGAGAAGACGCCGAACTCCGATTCGTACTTAACTCGGAGCCGGAAAGTGATGGAATCTGACACGCGCGCTTTGGCTCTTGATACGGATCAACCAAACGCCGGCGATGGGACGGCCCTGGACACGGCGACGCCGCTTTGGATTGACGCCGAATGGCTGGCCTACGTCGGCTTGGCGCTGCTTGCGCTTATTCTGCGTCTCGCCATGCTGGACACGGTTCCCATGTCAGATGCGGAGGCGCAACAGGCGCTTCACGCCTGGCACTCAGTTGAGGACGACGCCCCCGGCGCCTTCGTCACGTCCAGCAGCCCGCTAAGCTATCTGGCGCAATTGACGACTTTCTCGCTGGCCGGCGCTAGCGAACTTACAGCCCGCCTGCCCTCGGCGCTGGCTGGCGTCGCCCTCGCCTTGACCCCGTTGCTATTCCGCGACAGCCTGGGGCGGACGCGCACCTTCATTTGGGCTGTTTTGCTATCGCTGTTGACCACGCCGCTAGCCGCGTCGCGGACGGCCGACGGCGCCTGCTTCGCGCTGCTGTTCACGATCCTGGCGGTCTGGATGATCAGACGCTACTGGTATTCGCTGCGCCTGCGCGACGCCTATTGGGCGACCGGCTTCGTGACGGCCATGCTGCTGCTGTCGGGCCCGGCTGGCGTCCCGCTGCTGGTGGTGCTGCTGCTGGCGGGATGGCTGGCGGTCTGGCGCACAGCCTTGAGCGCGCCGCAGCGCCTTGAGCTGCCCGGCGACGATATATTGCAGATGGCCGTAACTCGGATGCGTGAATTCCCCTTCGCCAAGGTACTGCCGGTTCCGTTTCTGCTTGTCGCGGCAACTGCCACGCTCTTGATGTTGAACCCCTCCGGACTCAGTACCGCAGGACAGCTGATCGAGTCCGCCATCAGCGGCGTCTTTCACAGTCGCTCGGCGAGCGGCCTGCGGCTGGGATTGGCCGTGCTGCTGCTGCAGGAGCCGCTGCTAATCGTATTCTCGCTCGGCGGCGCCTGGCTTCTGTGGCGACACGGCGACGTCACCTACGTGGACCGTTTTGCCGCGGCCTGGGCGGCCTTGGGCGCCCTAGGTTTACTGCTCTACCCCGGCGCCGGCCCGGCGGACGCCCTGTGGGTGGTTGCCCCGCTCACCCTTCTGGCCAGCTATGGCATTACCCAGCTGCTGGTGAATCGCCGCGTGGTTGTGCTCTGGTCGGCGGGCGAAGAGGGCGATGAGAATGAAGACGAGGGCCAGAGCGAAACCGACGGCCTGCTCTATTCGACGCAGTATTGGTGGGCAAAATGGGCGATATCGGCAGCCGCGCTGATGTGCCTGTTAATTTTGTCCGTACAGTTCATGCAAGTCGCGCGCCTGTTGGCTGACGCGCCGGGCGACGCATCAATCGGCGAATTAATCGCCTTGCTCTCGGAACCGTCTCAGCTTAGATTGGCGCAGGGCTTGGGCCTGCTGCTGGCAAGCGGAGTCATCGCGGCAATCGTGTTTCTGTTAGTCGCCAACTTCTGGGGCCTGGGCACTTGCCTGCAGGGCACGGGCATCGGCTATTTCCTGTTTATGCTGCTTTCAGGCCTTGGCGGCGGCTGGCAGGCGGCGGTCGCCGACGCCCACTATCCTGATGGCTTGTGGCGGGAATCCGCCGTCGCCGAAGACGCTTATTTGCTGCGCGATACACTTTTTGAACTGGCGGGCCGGCACAGGTCGGGTTTCCCGCTGCTTGAGCTTGTGATTGTGGCGGACAGCGGCGGCATAATCCGCGCTGATGGCTTGATGGCCTGGCTCGCGCGAGACTTTCCCAATGCGCGCTTCTTACCCTCGGCCAGCGCTGCGGACGGGCAAGCAATAATAATCACCGCCGACAATCATGCCCGGTATTCCGCAATCACGGGCGATTACGTCGGCCAGCGTTTTGCGCTCCGCCGCAAGCTGCTGTTGAAGAGCGTGGAGCGCTGGGACTTGCCGGCCTGGTGGTCGCAGAGGCAGCTTGACGCTGACCAGGTCGAAGAAGAAGCGGTAATATTATGGTTGCGGCAGGATTTCTATGACGGCGTGACGCCAGACTAATGCAGGCAATAATTGAGGACGATTGCGGGGACGCGTGTAAAATGAGAAGTGCCGGCCGGCCATTCGCGACGAGTGAGGGACAATGACAGACAATCGCTTAGCCATGCGCGCAGAGATCGACGCCATCGTCAGCCGCGCGCTTAATGGCGATCAAAACGGTTATGCCGAGCTCTACGATCGCTTCGCAGCCAGCCTGTACCGCCTCTGCTACAGCTTGCTCCTCAATGAACAGGACGCGGAAGACATATTGCAGGAATCGTTTCTGTACGCCTTCAAGAACTTGCATCGCTTCGATTCCCGCAAGGCTTCGCTGAAGACCTGGCTGTATACAATTGCCATCAGCCGCTGCCGCAATACCTACCGGCGCAAGCGCTTCATCACAGTAGACATCACGCAGTGGCTGGGCCTGGAGTTGAAGGCGCCGCCCGCGGAAGCGCCGGAAGCGGCCGCCATCCGCCGCGACGCCAGCGAATCGATTTCGAATGCGCTGCAAGGCCTGTCGCCGCGCCTGCGCGAAGCCATCGTGCTTCGTTATGGACAAGGCATGACCTATCGCGAGATTTCGGAAGTCATGGGCTGCCCGCAGAAGACCGCCGAGAGCCGAGTGCGCCTCGGGCATGAGCGCTTGCGCCAGGCGTTGCAGCCGGTGGGGCTGGGCCTGCTGGAAGAATTATTGCGTGTGCATTAGCGACAGTTTCCAGAGATAGTTGGCGTAATATGGTCAGGTTCAAATATCGCTATTGCAAAGTTCATATGGCCCGCTTCGTAAACGGCGACCTGGCCGATCCCGTTCGGCGTCGCGTGGCGCGTTATATCGACGAAAGCGAAGATTGCTATCGTGAATACATGCGGCATCGCGAATTCGCGCAGAAGCTGGAAAGAAGCTTGCCAACATTTGGGCGTCCGAATTCTCAGCAGCTTGGCCGCGTGTGGTCGGCCCTGCAAACGGATCTGCAAACTCCACAATCGCAATCCATTTGGTATAGCGACTTCAGCTGGCGCTCAAGCATGCAGTTCAGCTATGGACTGGCGGTCCTGGCGCTGACTATGGCGCTGATGCTGCCCTTGGCCCTGGGCTACAATTCCTCCGCGCTCGCGGTCGAAATCGCGCGTCTGCCGCATCACGCCGCAGTCGTCCGCCCACCGGCTCAGGATTTGTCCGGCGCGCCGCTTTTCGCGACCGTGGAATCCGGCGCGCGGAGGCCGGCGCCCATGATGCAGAGCACGCCGTCGCCCCGTTTCTGACTGCGCAATGATTGGTCCCTTTCACTGCCGTATACAGGCTAGCGCAAGATGATAACGTCCCCCAACCAACAGGAAGATAATGTCTTGAGCCGGGCTCTGTCTCAAAGACTGGCTGTAAATCGGGAATTCGTCCTCTACCTCGTCATCTTGCTGCTGGCGATTTTCACGCGTTTCCACATGCTGGACAGCCGCGTCATGAGCCACGACGAGAGCTTGCATACGCGCTTTTCCTACAATCTCTATAACGAAGGCAACTTTCAGCACACGCCCTTGATGCACGGCCCGGTGCTATTCCACGCGACCGCGCTGTCGTTTTACCTGTTCGGCGACAGTGATTTCTCGGGCCGGATTTACACGGCGCTGCTGGGCGTATTTATGGTGATGTTCCCGCTTTTGTGGCGAAAGTGGCTGGGGCGCTGGGGCGCCATGCTGGCGTCGATTATGCTGCTGATTTCGCCCTTGATCCTCTATTACAACCGCTACATTCGTCATGATACGCCTTCGATCTTCTTCGGCATGGTCATGGCCTATTGCATTTTGATGTACCTCGACGGCGGGCCGCGTTTTCGGCGGCGGGCGATTTGGCTGTATCTATTCGCCGCGGCAATGATCCTGAATCTGGGCTCGAAAGAGACGGCCTTCATTTACATCGCCATCTTCGCCAGCTTTCTGCTTATCTATTTCCTGGCGCGGCTGGCGCAGCAGCGACTGGAGTGGCGCGGCAAATATCTGTTTCAGTCGATCATGCTGGGCATCCTGCTGGGCGGCATGATTACCTTGGGGATGTATATCGTTGTCGATATCATTCCGGCCGAAATCATCGCCGGCCGCGGCACGCCCTTTCAAAACCTGTCGGAATTGCAGCGCGCCAGTTGGCTGAATTGGATGGCGCTGTCCATTTTGAGCGGCGCCTTTGTACTGGTGTCGACGGCGCTCTACGCATTCCGCGGCAAGCTGAGCCGTATACCCTGGCGCGAGCTGCTGCTGATATTCCTGCTCGCCCTGGCGACCGCCGGCGGCCTGCTGTTCATTGAAGAGCTGTCGCATTTCCCCAGTCCAAGCGAGACGGCGCAACCCGCCAACCCGGATGTCGAAGCGGACGATTCGCCCAATGGATCAGCCGCCTCGGGCATACGGATTGCGCCGGCGCTGGCGCTCTGGATTATCGCCATAGCCGTCATCGTTTTTCTTGCGCGAGATGCCAGGCGGCGCGCCGCGCAAGCAGACAAAGCGGCTGAGGACAAGAGCGACACGGGCGGTTTCTGGGGTTATCTCTACCAGTTTCCGGAAGTCGACTTTCTGGTTCTGATTTTGACGCTCGTCCTGCCCTGGACGACGGCGTTATTCACCCGGTTCATGGGCGGCTCCGCCGGCGATTTTATTGCGCTTGCCGAGATTCTCCCGGAGGCGATTCGGGGCTTGCTGACGAGCTTGCCGAATGTCGGCAGCGCCGAGCATGTCGGGCGTCTGCTGGTGGGAATATCGGTTTTCGCGCCGCTGATGCTGCTGTCCGTCGTTATCGGACTTAGCTGGAATCGGAAGCGCTGGCTGATATCGGCGGCGATATTCCACGTGATTTTCGCCTTCTTTTTCACGACGGTATTCACCAATATCGCCGGGCTGGGCACGGGCATGATCTACAGCCTTGGCTATTGGCTGGAACAGCAGGGCGTGCGTCGCGGCAGCCAGCCGCAGTACTACTATCTGCTCATTATCATGCCGACTTACGAATTCCTGCCGATTGTCGGCGCGGTCAGCGCTATGTTCGCCGGCGTCACCTGCTTCTGGAAGTCGCGGCGTATACAACTCCTGGAAACCGAATCAATCCGCCATGGTCAAATCGAGGCGCAGGCAGAGGCATTTTTCGATCCGGACGGGGATGGTGACTCGGCAGACGCTCCCGCCGATCAGCCGGATGAGCAGACGAGCAACGTTATCGTTTCATACGAGACCGACGAGGCCGAAGCTGTTATACCCACAGTTGCCGGCGCAAGCCCGGTGGACGCTGCCGGCGCCTTGGCAGGCAATTTCGACGATGGCAAGCTGAGCCGCTTGCCTTTCCTCATACTGCTGGCGTGGTGGGCGATACTGAATCTGGTCGGCTATTCGCTGGCCGGCGAGAAAATGCCCTGGCTCGGCGCCCATCTCACGACGCCGATGATTCTCATCGCCGCCTGGTATTTCGGTGGCGTCTTCTCACGTATAGATTTGTACCGCTTTGTATCGCGCGGCTGGATAGCGCTGCTCATCACGCCGCTCTTCTTGATCAGCTTGCTGCGCGTTATCGGCTCAGTGATCACCGGCGATATGCCCTTTGCCGGCCTCGCCAGGCACCAGCTGGAGCAGACCTATGAATGGCTGGCGGCTTTGATAGTGGCGCTGGCTCTCGGCTACGTGTTGATACGGCTGGCGCGCTTCACCGGCTGGATGCACACCAGGCGCATCTTGTGCCTGGCGTTATTCGGCATTTTGAGCGTGTTCACTTTACGCGCGGCCTGGATGGCGTCTTTTATCAACTATGATTTGCCTACCGAATTGCTGGTTTACGCGCACGCAGGTCCGGCAGTCAAGTGGGTGCTCAATGACATCGAAGAGATGAGCCTGCGAATGACCGACGGCCTGGACCTCAAGTTCGTTTACGATGATGAAGTTTCCTGGCCCTACAGTTGGTATTTCCGCCACTTCAACGACGCCGTTTTCGTAGGAGGCAACCCAACAGTACAGAACACCGAAGACGCCATTTTTGTGGTCGTCGGCGCCGGGCATCGCGGCGAGGTTGAGCCTATCCTGGAAGACCGCTATATACGGCGCGACCACATGCGAATGTGGTGGCCGATGCAGGAATACTTTGGGCTGACGCCGGAGCGAATCAACAACGCGCTCGACTTCTCGCCGCAGAACACCAATGCCGCCGCCTTGAGAAAGGGCATATTCGACATTTGGTGGTCGCGAGACTACGACAAATACGGCGAAGCCACAGGCAAGGACTTCTCGCTGACCAACTGGCCCGTCTCAGACCGGATGCACGTCTACATCCGCAAGGATTTCGCCTCGATGATCTGGGAATACGGGCTGGGCGACGGTGATGTCCCCGGCAATATCCCGGCCGAGATTAACCAGTGCGCGGGCAATTGGCGCTCGCATAGTCCGATTCTGGAATTCGACCAGCCCGACCAGGGTTTGACCCACCCCTTGGCGCTGGCCGCAGCCGGCGACCAGGTATACGTCGCTGACGAAGTGGCCAATCTCGTATACAGCTTCGACCGCGATGGCAAGTTTCTGCGCAGTTACGGCGGAACCGGGACGCTTAGCTTCAGGCGGCCCAACAGTGTAGCAATCACTGAAGGCGGCGACCTGCTGGTTGTGGATACCTGGCGCTACCGCATCCAGCAAATTGATTCGCAAGGCGCGCCGCTCGCGGTTTGGGGCCAGGCGGGCGAATTCGGGTTTGACGCCCCGACAAATCCGACCGACGGCTTTTGGGGCCCGCGCGATGTCGCCATCGACGACGCGGGCAGAATCTATATCGCCGATACCGGCAACAAACGAGTTAGGGTATACGCGCTCGAAGGCGCCGAAGCGGTCTTCCAGTACGACATCGGCAGCGGCGGCAGCGGCCCCGGCGAATTGGACGAACCCAGCGGACTGGCGATACATTCCGACGGCCGACTCTTCGTCGCCGATACCTGGAACCGGCGCATCGCCGTTTTCGATCTGGATGGCGGCCATAGAGACAATTTCCGCGTCCGCGGCTGGTATAACAACGCTTTTTATCGACCGTACCTGGCGCTGGACGAAACCCGCGACACGCTCTACATCACCGACCCGGACAGCAAACGCGTCCTGGTATACGACACGTCCGGCGAGTGCAAAGGTTCTTTCGGCGAGGCGGGAGACTTTGCGGCCGCGGGGCAGTTTCAGGAAATCGGCGGAATCGCTGTCGACGCCGACGGCAACCTATATGTCAGCGATTCCGGCGCGGGCAAGGTGCTGAAGTTCGCGCCATTCCAGCAAGCGCAATCGCCTTGAAAAGTGCGGAGACTGCGATCGGCGGGCCTAAATCATGCAATTGCGACCGGTTGACAGCTGTCAAGGCTTGACGCCATCAGCGATTCATGTTATTGTCGACGCGGAAGTAAGTGTACGGAAAAAGTGGGCAGCCCCCACTTTTCGTTTTATATCGGGTTGGCGCGCGCGTGATATTGCGAGCCGGCTCTACCGTTGGAGTGGTGCGGAATGTCAAACGAATTGAAGACTGCCTTTAACGAGATTGAAATGATGAGGGCGCTGCCCTCCGAGATCGTTCTGGAGGCCTTGCAGAGCGCTTTGGTCTCGGCGTATCGCAAGGACACGGGCGCCAGCGCCGCGCAGGCGATTGAAGCGGAGATTGATCCCGGCACCGGGCGCGCCAAAGTTTTCGTCGAAAAAGAAGTGGTGGACGACGTCTTCAGCGAATCAACCGAAGTTACGCTCGAACGAGCCCGTTTCTTCAATCCCGAGGCGGAGATAAACGATGTCGTCATGGTGCAGGTCGATTATTCCACGAGAAGCTTCGGACGTATTGCCGCCCAAACCGCCAAACAGGTAATCCTGCAGAAAATCCGCGAAGCCGAGCGTAATTCGCTTTACGACGAGTTTATCAACCGCGAAGGCGACCTGATTACCGGCACCGTTCAAAGCGTTAACTCGCGCAAGGTGACGCTCAGCCTGGGCCGCGCCGAAGCTGACCTGCCGCGCGCGCAGCAGATCCCCGGCGAGCGTTATCGCACGCATGAGAAGATCCGCGTCTATGTGGTCGAAGTGGTAAAGAGCAATCGCGGGCCGCAGATCCTTGTCAGCCGCGGACACCGCAATATGCTGCGGCGCCTGCTCGAATACGAAGTGCCCGAGATCTATAACGGGCAAGTCGAAATCAAAAACATCGCCCGCGAAGCCGGACACCGCTCGAAAGTGGCTGTCGCCGCGCTGCAAGACGGCATAGACCCGGTCGGCGCTTGTGTGGGCATGCGCGGCATCCGCATCCAGAACATCGTCAAGGAACTCCACAACGAGAAGATTGACGTCATCGAGTGGAACACCGACGCGGTCGTCTTCATTTCCAAGGCGCTCAGCCCGGCGCGCGTCACCGGGGTTTATTTGGACGATGATCCGATTGACGGCAAGACGGCGGTGGTCCTGGTTCCCGACGATCAGCTGTCGCTGGCGATCGGGCGCGAGGGGCAGAATGCCCGGCTGGCGGCGAAGCTGACCGGCTGGCGCATCGATATCAAGAGCGTCGCCGAGACGGTTCAGAATGCGCTGGATGAGCTGGCTAGCGAGCCGCTGAACGCCTTGACCGAGGGTTTCGCCGATCTCATAGCCGAGTCCATGCGCATCATGGAAAAGAAGAAGCACGATCTGGCGATTATGCCGGAAGAATACAAGTCGCTCGGCCGCTTTGCCGATGCCGTCGAACAATTGCTTCAAGAGAAGCGGGACGCGGCGCGCGAAATGTATCTGCAGAAACGCGAGGCTATTCGCGCTACTTTGCCGCCAAAACTCTTCGAACTGCCGCTTGATGTGTTGGCCGTGTCGCAGGAGATGCTCGACATCCTGGAGCCCTTCGAGAACATCGGCGAGGTGATGCTGACGAACCTGGCCAATGAGGAAGCGGTCAGGCGCAAGCTGGCGCCGCTGGCGGTAGTCATTGAGGTCGCGGAACCCGTCAGCGACGAGGCCGAGGCGGAGGCGGAAGTTGGCGCTGAGTCGCCGCCAGACGCTGTGGGGCAAGGCGAGGCTCCAGCCATTGAGGAAGCAGAAGCGGCAATCAATACTGAAGCTGAGGCGGAAGTCGTAGCCGAAGCAAGCGCGGAGAGCGGCGCGCCAATGGAAGACGCAGTTGAAGCTGAGGCCGTCGCGCTTGAGACGGTTGACCCGATGGTTGAGTTGCAAGCCGCGCTCAATACCATCATGGCCGCCGATATTGATCAACTGCTTGAAGAAGCGATTTCAATTGAAGATACCGACGAAGAAGAGGCGCTCGCTGAAGCCCAAGCGGAGCCTGTGGCGGCAAGCGACGCGTCCGGCGCCGAACCTGAAACGGAAGACGCCTTGGAGCAGGACGCGCCCGCCGATGGGCAGCCTGAAGTTTTGGTCGATGCCTTTGGCCAGCCAATTGTAGCGGAAACCGAAGCCGAAGCGGTCGCTGACACTCCGCTGGCGCCCGATGTTGTTGTGCAGCGAGAAGCCGCGCCCAAGCCCGCCAAAGAGGCCGACAAAGACCTTGAGACTGACGACGAAGAAAGCGAGCGCGAATTTGAGCTTGACTTGCGCAAAGGCAAGCAGCAGCGGCGCAAGGATCGCCAGAAGCGGCGTCAGCTCGTCCTGGACGAGCAGAGCGGCGAGGTTATCGCCAAGCGTCGCCGCAAAGGCGGCCGCGGCAGCTGGGATGAAGAAGCCTGGGAAGATTACGATTTCTAGCCCGACGACAGAGGCCCGGCATGGCCAAAAAACATCGGCCCTTACGCAGCTGTGTGATATGTCGCGAGAAGAAAGACAAGCGAATGTTGACGCGCCTGGTAATGGCGGACGGCAAATTGCGGATAGACAAGACTGGCAAAGTGAATGGGCGCGGCGCGTATTTGTGCGGCAATCCGAGCTGCTGGGCATCATCCGCCGTCGGCGCGCAATTGGCGCGCGCGTTGCGTCAAGAGTTAAGTGATAGCGACCGGGACCATTTGCGGCAGATGACACCCTCATGAACCAGCCCAGCTAGCGGAGGCGGGATCGACCATCCTGCCTCGAACGGTCGCAACAGAACAGGAGGCAGGAATGGAAGAAACAAGCAATGAAATCCTGATACCGGATTACATTGTCGTCCGCGAGTTGGCGACGCTGATTGAAGTCAGCCCAATTGATGTTATGAAGACCCTGATCTCCAACGGGATCATGGCCTCTATCAATCAGACGATTGACTTCGACACTGCGGCCATTGTCGTCGAAGAACTCGGCTTCGCGGCCAAATCGGCCAGCGAAGAAGCCGCGGCGCAAGCGGAAGAAAAACGCGCGGAAGAACGCGAAGAAAAATGGAGCTCAATGTATGAAGGCGAAACGCCCGATTCATTGACGCCGCGCCCGCCTATCATCACCATACTCGGCCATGTCGATCATGGCAAAACGACCTTGCTCGATACCATCCGCAAGACGGCGGTGGCCGAAGGCGAGGCCGGCGGCATCACGCAGCACATCGGCGCTTATCAGGCGCAACATGCGGGGCGCACGCTAACTTTCCTGGATACGCCCGGTCATGAAGCCTTCACCGCCATGCGCGCCAGAGGGGCGCAGGGCGCCGACATCGCCATCCTGGTAGTGGCAGCGGACGACGGCGTCATGCCTACCACCCGCGAGGCGCTTGACCACGCGCGCGCCGCCAACGTGCCCATCGTGGTCGCCATCACCAAGGTCGACCGGCGCAACGCCAATCCCGACATGGTCAAGCAGCAATTGGCCGAGCTGGAACTGATTCCAGATGACTGGGACGGGTCGACAATGATGCTGCCAATCGATTCGCTCTCCGGCCAGGGCATTGAAGACCTGCTTGAGGCGCTGGTGCTGGTGGCGGACGCCAATAGCATCGTAGCCAATGACTCCGGTGTGCTTCGCGGCACTGTCATAGAAGCGGAAGTCGACCGTTCGCGCGGCACTATGGCCACGCTGCTGGTGATGAATGGCACGATGAAACGGGGCGACGCCATCGTTGCCGGCGCCTCCTGCGGCAGAGTCAAAGCCATGTTCGATTCCTCCGGCAAGGCGGTGCAGTACGCCATTCCCTCCATGCCCGTTGCGGTGCTCGGACTGGATTCGCCCCCGGCGCCGGGTGTCATGTTCGAAGTCACGCCCGACGACAAAACGGCTCGCAGTCTGGCTGAAGAGCGCCGCGAGGCCGAGCGCCGAATGGACGCAAACGGCCAGGCGCCGGTCGCGCTGACGCTGGACGATTTCTTCGAGCAATTCCAGTCCGGCGAAACAAAAGAATTGTCGATCATTTTGAAAGCGGATGTGCAAGGCTCAATCCAGCCCATTGTCGACGAGTTGCAGAACATCTCGCAGCGCAATGAAGAGCAGATTGGCATTCGCGTGCTGCGACAAGAGGTGGGGCGAATTACCGAATCCGATGTGATGCTGGCGAGCGCGTCCAACGCCATCGTGATTGGCTTCACCGTCGGCGCCGACAATGCCGCCCTCGCCCAGGCGGAAGTCCATGGCGTGGAGATCCGCCGTTATCAAATCATCTACAAGTTGTTTGAAGACATAGAGCTGGCCTTGCATGGCATGCTCGAGCCCAAATACGCCAACCGCGTCATCGGCGTGGCGGAAGTGCGGCAGATATTCAAGATCCCGCGCAGCGGCCTCATCGCCGGCTGCATGATCCGCGATGGCGTGGCGCGGCGCAATGCCAAAGCGCGCGTCAAACGCGGCGAAAAGCTGACGGTAGAGAGCGTTGGCGTGGCCTCCCTCAAGCGCTTTCAAGAAGACGTGCGCGAGGTGCGCGCCGGTTTCGAATGCGGCATCGGCCTGGATGGGGTCAACGAATACGAAGAAGGCGATCTGATCGAGTTCTTCGTCCGCGAGCGCGTGAACTGAGGCGGCGTGATGTCCATCAAACAGGGGCGCATGAACGACCGCATACACCAGATCCTGAGCCAGCTTTTGCTGCGCGAGATCTCGGACCCGCGCCTGCGGGGCGTTTCAGTGACGGAAGTTTCGCTCGACCCCGAGTTGATGTACGCCAAAGTCTACGTCAACGCGATGGGCGACGAAGGCCGCGAAGATGTGGTCATGAAGGCGCTCGGCCGCGCCAGGAGCTTCTTGCGGCGCGAAGTCGGCAAGCGCGTACGGCTGCGCAATACGCCCGAGCTGCACTTTTATTGGGATCACACCTTGGAAAGCGCCAGTCGCATCAATCAACTCATCTCCAGCCTGGAGATTCCCGACGAGGTCCGGGATGAAGAGTGAGGCGCATGCTGAACCGCAATGGCGGGCCGCCGCCGACGCCATTGACGACGCGCGGTCGATCCTGGTCGTCTCGCATATCGCGCCCGATGGCGACGCGGTCGGCTCGCTGCTGGGAATTGCCGAGACTTTGCGCGCGCGCGGCAAAGACGTTACCGCCGCCATTGACGACGGCGTACCCGCAAATCTCCGTTTTGTTCCCGGCAGCGAGTCGGTATTGGCGGCCGTCTCCAGCGGCGCGTTTGACCTGCTGGTCGCGGTCGATTCCAGTGACCCAAGCCGAATCGGAAAGGCCGGCGCCTACGGTCTAAAGCATAGCAAGCGCGCCATTAATCTTGATCATCACCCGACCAATACCCGTTATGGCGATATCCATCTGATTGTCCCGGAGGCGGTCGCCGCCGTTGAGATTGTCTACGACTTTCTCACATATATGGCCTGTGACATCTCAAGCGATGTCGCCTGCGCTCTGCTGACGGGGCTCGTGACGGACACGCAGGGCTTCAGAATCAGCGCGACCAACAGCCGTACACTAGAGATCGCTCAAGAGTTGATGCGGCGCGGCGCGTCTCTGTCGCAGATCATGTCCAACACGCTTAACAGCCGCTCTTATAAAGAGGTCGAACTTTGGAAACAAGTGTTGCCGTCAGTAAAGCTGGAGCGTGGACTCATCTGCGCCACGATAAGGCAATGCGACCTTGAAGGGGCCGGCTTGACATCCATGTCGGACGGCGGCCTGGTCAGCTACCTCGTGAATGTTGTCCAGGCGAAAGTATCGGTGGTATTCAAAGAGCTGCCCGAAAACCAGGTGGAAGTCGGCTTTCGCGCCAAGCCCGGCTACGATGTGGCCAGCCTGGCCTTGCAGTTGGGAGGCGGCGGCCATACGCTGGCCTCGGGCTGCACGCTGAATGGCACGCTGCAGCAAGCGCAGGCCACGGTCCTGCCGCTGGCGCGCCAGGTAATCGCCCAGGGAGGCTAGCTCGCTTGCGCGACCCCGTCCCCGCCGGGTTCCTCAACCTGAACAAACCCTTGCGCATGACCAGCCACGATGTCGTCGCCGCGATTCGCCGCCGCTGTCGGTCCGGCAGCGGCAAAAGCAAGGTCGGCCACGCCGGGACGCTGGACCCGCTCGCTGAGGGCGTGCTGATCATCTGCCTGGGCGCGGCCACACGACTCAGCGAATATATGATGCGCAGCCGCAAAGGCTACCGCGCCCGCATTACCTTCGGCGCGACGACAGCCACATACGACGCGGCGAGCGAGACCGTAGCTGCTGGAGACGTCAGCCGGCTCACGCGGGCCGACATTCGGGAGACCTTGCCGCAGTTTATCGGCGACATCCAGCAAACGCCGCCGATGTACAGCGCGGTCAAAGTCAAGGGCAAGAAACTCTACGAATTGGCGCGCGCGGGGCAGAGCGTTGACCGCCCTGAGCGCCGGGTGACGATTCATTCGATTGATATCATATCCTGGAACTCTCCCGTGCTTGAGCTTGAGATTCAGTGCGGGCCCGGTACTTACATTCGCTCCTTGGCCAACGACCTGGGAGAAACGCTGGAAGTCGGCGCCTATCTCTCGGGCTTGACGAGAACCGCCAGTGGCGGCTTTCATCTGGATCAGAGCATTGCGCTTGATGACGCGCTGCAAGATGAGAACTGGACCAGGCATATCGTTTCGCCCTTTGACGCGCTTTCAGACAGAGCCAGCATTACGCTATCGGCGGCTGATATCGAGCGCGTCAGGCAAGGCAGATTTATCGAGCGCAGCAGCAGCAACCAAACGGAGACGGTTTTCGCCTTTGGCGCGGATCAGCAACTTGTCGCGGTGCTCGAGGCGCGCGACAGGCGCTGGAAACCGCATAAAGTATTCCCTCAGCAATCTTGATACAATCTGGGCAGGGTGATGCGCGGAGCCTGAATCAAGAGACATGAGACACTTGACCAATTTCGTTGACGCCGAGTTCGAGTCGGACTCGCTCGTGACTATCGGCGTCTTCGACGGCGTCCATCTGGGGCATCAGCGTCTAGTCGGCGATTTGGGCAAGCGCGCGCGCGCCGCCGGCAGGCGGGCCATCGCCCTCACGTTTTTCCCTCACCCCGACAAAGTTCTCGACAAAACCAGCGAGCGCTACTACCTCACGACCCCGGACAAGCGCGCCGAACTGCTGTTGGCGCAGGGCCTGGACTGCGTCATCACCTTGCCCTTTGACGAGCAGATTCGGCAGCTGTCGGCATCAGCCTTTGTAGAGCGATTGGTCTACAAGCTGCGCATGAAGGAATTGTGGGTGGGCGCCGACTTCGCCCTCGGTTTCCAGCGCGAGGGCGATGTGCGATTCCTGCGCTCGCAGGGCGAATTGCATGGATTCGTTGTCAACGCGGTCGATCTCATCACCGCCGATGGCAGCGCCAACCTGATAAGCAGCTCCCGCGTCAGGGAGCGACTGCGCCAGGGCGATGTAAGCGCGGCGCGCGAAATGCTGGGGCGATCCTACGCGTTGGATGGCCGGGTTGTCCGAGGCGAAGGGCGCGGGCGCACAATCGGCGTCCCTACAGCCAATCTCTCCGTCTGGGACGAGCAGCTGGCGCCCGGCAATGGCGTTTACGCCACTTGGGCGATCCTGGGCGATGAGCGCTACCTGGCCGCGACCAACATCGGCCAGCGACCTACCTTTGCCGGAGACAAGGTGACGGTCGAGGCGCATCTGCTGGATTTCAACGGCGACCTTTACGGCGAAACTATTGAGCTGCAATTCGAGCAGCGCTTGCGGGCGGAACGCCGCTTCGATGGGCTGGACGATCTGGTCGCTCAAATCGAAAAAGACATCACAGTTACGCGGCGTATTCTCAGCGCCACTGAGGGCTAGTTAGCGGGACTTGCGCTTGGGCAGCGCATAGCCGACGCGCCTCATAAATGCTTCGTTGCTGCGCCAGTTCCTGAGCACCTTGACGCGCGTTTCCAAATGCACCTTCGTCTCGAGAGTCTGCTGGAGTTCTGCGCGCGCCGCCACGCCGATGCGCTTGATCATGCTGCCGCGCTTGCCGATGACGATGCCCTTCTGCGATTCGCGCTCCACATAGATGACAGCTTCGATAATGCTGCTGTCTGGCGCTTCTTCAAACCACTTTATCTCTACGGCCACCGCATGAGGGATTTCCTCGCTGGTTAACTGGATGACTTTCTCGCGGACAATTTCAGCAGCGATAAAACGCAAATTGGCATCGCTGACTTGATCGGCCGGGTAAAAGCGCGGGCCGAGCGGCAGCAGCGGCGTCAGGCGCCGGAGCAGGTCGCCAAGTCCGCGCGCTTTCGTCGCGCTCGTCGTCACAACATGCGGCGTATCGAAAAGCGCCAGGTGGGCGCCGCGATCATTCTGGTCATTTACAAGATCGCATTTGTTAAGGCACAGCACCAGCGGGGTCTGCCGCGCGAACTGGCGGATAACGTCGCTTATGAGACGGTCAGCTTTTCCGGGCGGAGACGAAAAATCGACAATCCAGAGCACGACATCGGCGTCTCTAATCGCATGCCGGGCAACGCCAAGCATATAGTCGCCCAGCAGCGATTTGGGTTTGTGAATGCCTGGCGTATCAATGAAGAGGATTTGCGCCTCTACTGTCGTATGGATGCCCAGCTGTCGCTGACGGGTCGTCTGCGGCTTGGACGCGGCAATCGCCACTTTCTGGCCGAGCAGGGCATTGATCAGCGAAGACTTGCCGACATTTGGCCGCCCGACCACCGCGACCAGGCCCGAGCGGTGATCATCGCTCCAATCGTCGCTGAAGATCGAATCCAGCTCATCCATGCGCGCGCCAGGCAGACACACTCTCGAAGCGCGGCAGCTGAGCGAGCAGTCGTTGTGGAAAAGGCGTCCGTTCGCTTGCGATTAATGCGGAGAGACGGGCAAATGGCTTGCGATCGCTGTCCTCTCGATAAACGAAGGCATCAAAAGGATAGTCGAAGTCAAGCTGCTTGAGCGCGACCATTTCGTCGCGGCCGTCTCGGGCCAGGCCGCAAGCGTCGGCGCGCGGGTAGAGGTGGGCGCGCGTCATCAGAAATTGCCACATGGCTTCGCCGACCAGCATCTCACCGTAATCCGCCACGACCAGATCCGGCACGATTGAGAACTGCGGCTTGCCCAAATAAGTTACGCCGTAGCGAAGTCTGAGATCGCCTTGCGCCTGTATATCACCGGCGTCAAGTCTATTGGGAGACAGCAGCGCCTGGCCGTCAAGGCGCGTCACAAAAGCCGAAACCCGGTCTGAAATCGGCTGGCGCTCAGGCAGCGATTTGTCGCTCATCGGGGAGGTTAGTGATGCTCGGGCTCCGCCGGAATGTTGATGTCGTCGAAGCTCTCAAAGGGCCGCACCCATCCCAGCCAAAAGCCGATGGCTAGGATCAGCAGCAGCAGGCCGACCACGATCATCAAGCCGAGGGAATGCGTCGCCTCGGCATCCAGCGCCGCTCCGTATATCACGCCGATACTGGCGCCAAGCATCATCATGGTCATGCCCAGTCCGCCGACCATCGCCAGCCCGTACAAGGTCAACTTGCTCGGCCGCGTCACATTACCGCTGCGTTCGTCTGTCACTCGATCACTGCCTTCTGTATGATAAACTCCACATTTGCCAGAGATTCTGCCTGTCACCGAATAATTCGTCAAGTCTGAGAGGTTGTAATGAGCGTCGAGCAAGTACATATCATTCGACACGGACAAACCGGATTCAACACCGAGCGGCGGCTGCAAGGCGCTATGCCCGTCCCCCTCAATGACCGCGGCCGGCGCCAATCCCATCTGCTGGCCCAATGCTTGCGCAGCTGGCCGATTGACGCCATTTACGCCAGTCCGCGAGCGCGCGCCAAAGAAACCGCCGAGATTATCGGCAATTGCTTAAAGCAGACTGTCCGCGAAGACGAACGCCTGGCGGAAATCGCCTTCGGCGACTTTGAAGGCCATACTTTCGCGGAAGTGGCGCAACTCTACCCGGTCGCTTACGAGAAGTGGGAATCGGGCTATCGGCGCTATCGCGTGCCGGGCGGCGAATCCCGCCTTGATGTGCAGCAGCGCATGGAAGCGGCCTGGCGCGACATCACCGATAAGGACAGCGGCCATACGACGGCGGTCATCGTCGGGCACAGCTCGGCGATGATGATTTTCCTGGCTGCCATGTTCGCCTCTTTGCCCGCGAAGCCAGTCTTGAATACCTCTATCACGACGCTCGAGCGCTACCAGGACATCTGGCGGATAAAGTCATTCGCCGAAACGCCGCATCTGGACAAGTCCACAGGATCGTCACTGTAAAACGCCGATGTTTCCAGTACAATCGCGGCGATTTTGGCGCGACAAGATTTTCGGAGAGGACACAGGGAATGACAGCACCGATTCGCATTGCGGTTACCGGCGGCGCCGGCCAGATTGCTTACAATTTGCTCTTTCGCCTCGGCAACGGTGAGGTATTCGGCGCGGAACAGCCGGTTGTCTTGCAGATACTCGAGATTCCGCCGGCGATGGACGCCTTGCGCGGCGTCGTGATGGAATTGCAGGACTGCGCCCAACCGCTGCTGCATGACATTATCATTTCCGATGATCCGGCGATCGCATTCAAAGACGCGAACTGGGCGATCCTCGTCGGCGGCATGCCGCGCGGACCCGGCATGGAGCGCAGCGACCTCATCGCCGCCAACGGGCCCATATTTGTGGCGCAGGGGCAAGCGATCAACGACCAGGCCGCGGCCGATATTCGTGTGCTGGTGGTGGCCAATCCCTGCAATTCCAATTGCCTGGTCGCCAAAGCCAACGCGCCGGATATCCCGGCGGACCGCTGGTTCGCCATGACGCGACTGGACGAAAATCGCGCCGTGTTTCAACTGGCGCGGAAAGCCGGCGTGCTGGTCGACGACGTGAGCAATTTGGCGATCTGGGGCAATCACAGCGCGACGCAATTCCCCAACTTTGAGCAAGCGTTAATCAAAGACGAAGCTGCCGAGGCAGTCATCGGCGACCGGCAGTGGCTTGAAGGCGAGTTCATGACCACGGTACAGAAGCGCGGCGCCGCTGTCATCAGCGCCCGCGGCAAAAGCTCGGCAGCCAGCGCCGCCAACGCCGCTCTCGATTCCATCCGCAGCTTAATCAATCCCACGCCGCCCGGCCATTGGTTCAGCGCCGGCATACCCAGCAACGGCAATCCCTACGGGATTCAAGACGGCCTGATTTACTCCTTCCCTTTGAGGCGCACAGCTGAAGGTTCTGTTGAAATCGTCAGCGGGCTATCACTGAGCGAATACGCGCTGAACAAGATGCGGGCGACGGAAGCGGAGCTTTTGCAAGAGCGCGAGGCAATCAGCGACCTGCTTTGATTAAATGCGCGGCGGGCGTATCCTTTTCATGGCGACTCAGGCATTTGCGGACGGCGCCGCCTCATCATTGAAGGCCGTCGCGCTTGGATTTCTCGGCAGTCGCCTGAACGAATTCCGGCTCTTCCGGCACGATGGCGGCCATTATGACGTAAAGCACAACGCCGGGCCCGCCCGCAATCGCGAACAGAACCCAGGCAATCCGCACCAGCGTGGCGTCCACGCCCAGATAGTCGGCGATCCCGGCGCAAACGCCGGCCAGCCGTCGGTCGTCGCGCGATCGATACAGCCGCTTGCGCACATCAATTCTCATCGCTTTTTCCGCTCCATTTCCAGGCATCGGTACTCGATTAACACCCGGGCCAAGGCTCTTGAGAGCTCGACGCGAATTTCATCCTTGCTCTATTTCGTATACGAGCATAATCAGACCGGGTCGCGCATTCGGTCAAACCGTGCTTCAACTGCCTGTCATCCCGATTCGCGAACGAAAGGGGCTACTCCCGATGCCAGGATAAACTCGCAGCACACCCCAGAAAGCGCGGATGCCGATCCAGCCAACCGTTGCCAGCCAGACAGCGCTAAGAGACTCGGCGCTCTCGGTCGAGATCAATTGCAGGCCTAACAGCCCGGCGACCGTGGCCGAAAGCATGGCGTTGCGCAGGTAACGATAATCGCCCGTGCCCCAGTGGATGCCGTCCGTGATGAAGGCCAGCGCGTTCAGCGGCTGCGAAACCGCCGCGATGATCCAGGGCAATGTGAAAACGAAAACAGCGTCGCTCGGCACAAAGGCCTCCACAACAATGGAGGTCGCGATCAACATGGCCAGCATCAGCGCCAGGCCCGCCGCCAGGCTCCAGCGCATCGTAGACCAGGCCACTTGTCGGGCGTATTCAATGCCGCCCGAACCGTAGAAATATCCGACCAGGCTCTGAGCGGTAGTGGCGAACGCCTCCACGAAGAGCGCGGTGAAGAACCAGACTTGCCGAATGACCTGGTGCGCCGCGCCGGCTTCCGGGCCCAGCTGCGTAGCCACGCGCGTCGCGAACAGCAGGAAGAGCGTCAGCGACCCGCTGCGCACAATCAGATCGCGGCTCACCCGTAGCAAGCGGAAACTGTCCCGCCAGCTGATGTCTCGGCTCAAACCCAGCCGGCGATGAACTTCCCACAGCATCCAGGCAGCGCCCAGCCACTGGCTCAGCGAGCTGGCCAACGCCGCCCCGGCCACACCCATTGCCGGCAATCCAGCAGCGCCGAAGATCAGCAGATAATCCAAGCCAATGTTGGCCAGATTGATCGCCAGCGCGATCCAGAGGGGCGTCTTCATGTCTTGCAAGCCGCGCAAGGCGCCGAATCCCACGATGACGACCAGTACGGCCGGCGCGCCCAGCAGACGGAGCTGAATGTACTGCGCGGCAAGCGCCAGCACCTCGCCCTCAGCGCCAAGCGCGCTTGACACCAGCAAAGCGCCTGGAATCAGCAGGGCGCTCAAAAGCAAGCTGAAGGCGATGCCGACGGCGAACGCCAGGCTGAGGGCGCGCCCGGCCTCTTCCTGCAGACCGCGGCCATACAACTGCGCGACATCCGTCTGCGTGGCGATGCCCAGGAAGCCGAAGATCCAGAATACTGAACTCAGCGCGCTTGTGCCGACGCCCAGCGCGGCCAGCGGAACGGCGCCCAGGCGCGCGACGAAGCCGGTGTCGACCAGACCGGTCACCGGTTCCGCGATCAGCGACAGCAGGATCGGCAGCGACAGATAGAGGATGGTGCGGTTGCGCCGCGTCAAAAAGGGATGGCTGTCCGGCGCTGCCGGGCTACGCTTCATCGAGGTTTCCAAGGGTCTTTGGCGCAATGACGTCAACGGATCGCTAATCGAGTCGCGCGCCGACAAATTCGCGGTAGCCATTGACGAAGTCGGCCACATGAAGCTGCTTCTTGCCGGCCAGTTGCAGCGCCGACGGCAGGTAAAGGCCCGCGCCCGTTCCAATCGCGAGCGTCCCGTTCAGCTCGGCCACTTGCCCCGCCGGCAGACTGCCCTCGCCTGCCCGGCCGGCAACGAGCTTCAGTTGTTTGCCCTGCCAATCCGTGAAAGCGCCCGGCCAGGGCGTGAAGGCGCGCGCCAGCCGATCAATCTCGGCCGCCGGCCGCGTCCAGTCGATTCTGCCGTCGCGCTTCTTGATCCGGGGCGCGTAGGTGGCGCGTGTATCATCCTGCGCCTGCGGCTTGATGTCGCCGGCCAGGAAACGCGGCAGCGTCCGGCACAGCAAATCAGCGCCCAGCACAGCCAGTTGATCGTGCAGGCTATGTCCGGTTTCGTCCGGCGCCAGCGCCAGGGCGCGCCGAGACAGAATCGGACCGGTATCCAGCCCGGCGTCCAGCAGCATGATGGTGACGCCGCTCTCTTCATCGCCGGCGCGAATGGCGGCCTGGATGGGCGCGGCGCCCCGCCAGCGCGGCAGCAAGGAGGCATGGACATTCAGCGCACCATGCGCGGGCAAGTCAAGCGCAGCCTGCGGCAAGATCTGCCCGAACGCCACCACAACGAACAAATCCGCGTTCAATTCGGCCAGCAGTTCCATTACTTCCGGCTCGCGGATACGCCTCGGCTGAAGCGTCGGAATGCCTGCTGAAGTCGCCAGCTGCTTAACCGGCGATTCCCTGAGCCGCTTGCTTCGCCCGGCCGGGCGATCGGGCTGCGTGACCACGGCCACCAATTCTTGCGCCGCAATGAGCTGTCGCAGGCTCGGCAACGCGAAATCGGGCGTGCCCATGAAGACGATTCTTGCCATAGCGCCTCACAAACCGTGATGGTAGTATCGACCACCATTCTAAGAAAGATCGCCGGCGCCGTCTATGTTGCAAAAAGAATGGGCGCTCGCCCCGGCAGCGCCCGTTGAGCACCTGCTTCGTTATCGGGGATGTAGCCCGACCCTGGCGCAATTGCTCTTCAATCGCGGCTTTGAAGAACCGGAAAGCGCGCAGGAATTCATCCACAGCGTAAATCTTGATGAAGACCCCTTTGCCCTCAAGGACGTCGGAATAGCGGTCGACCGCATTAACCTGGCTATAGAGCGGCAGCAGCCAATCGTGGTCTACGGCGACTTTGACGCGGACGGCGTCTGCGCCACGACGCTGCTGGTCCAGGCCTTGAAGGCGCTGGGCGCGGTCGTTTCGCCTTATATCCCCGACCGCGCCCGGGAAGGCTACGGCTTGAACGCGCCCGCTCTCCTGCAATTGGCGCAGAAGGGCGCGGAGTTGGTGATAACCGTTGATTGCGGCGTTCGCTCGGTCGCGGAAGTTGCGGCGGGCTCGAGCGCCGGCCTGGATATAATCGTTACCGATCATCACTCCATCGGCCCGGAGCTGCCGGCGGCGCTGGCGGTGATTAACCCGCGCCAGGACGATTGCGCCGGCGAAGCGGGCATGGCAGGCGTCGGCGTCGCCTTTATGCTGGCCAAGGCGCTGCTCTTGCGCCGCTGGGACGAGGACCGAGACGGCTATCCGCAGCATCTGCGCCTGTCCGATTTGCTGGATCTGGTCGCGCTGGGCACGGTTGCCGATATCATGTCGCTGAATATCGGTCTGAATCGGCGCCTGGTGCGGCATGGGCTCGACACCATCAACGAATTCAGGCGGCCGGGCATCGCTGCGCTGGCGCAAGTGGCTGGGCTAAGGGCCGGGCAAATCAGAGCAAGTGATATCGGTTTCGGCCTGGGCCCGCGCATAAACGCCGCCGGGCGCCTGGACTCGGCGATGGCAGCCTACGAATTGCTCTCCGCGGGGACTCTGGACGATGCGCTTCCGCTCGCCGCCCACCTGCAGCATCTGAATCTGGAGCGTCAAGGTCTGACGCGTCAATCGCAGGCAGGCATCAGCGAGCGGGTCGCCAAAGCCGACGACCTTCACCTGATATTCGCGCGTGATGAATGCGTCCTGCCCGGAATCGTTGGCCTGGTCGCCGGGCGACTCGCCGAAGAGTATTACCGCCCCGCCGTCGTCCTGGAAGTCGGCGAACAAGAGAGCCGCGCCTCCTGCCGCAGCATTCCCGAGTTCGACATCACTCGCGCTTTGGATGAATGCGCCGACCTGCTCGTAAAACACGGCGGGCATGCCATGGCGGCCGGCTTCACCGTGCTGAACAAGAACATTGATGTCCTGCGCCAGGAATTGCAGCGGAAAGCGCAGAGTAGTCTTGGCGGTCGTGATCTCAAGCGTCGGCTGCCTGTCGATAGCGAGGTCGATCTGGCGCATATCAGCCTGGAACTGCTGTCGGAGCTGGAATTGCTGGAGCCGACCGGGCACGGCAATCCGCCGGCGACCTTCCTGACGCGCGATCTGAAAGTGTTGCATTGCCGGCGCGTCGGCGCCGAGGGCAGGCATCTCAAGCTGCGCCTGGCCCGCGAAGGCGACCGGCCAATGGACGCCATCGGTTTCGGCCTGGGGGACTGGGCGCGGCAAATGCCGGACAAAATCGACAGCGTCTATCAACCGGAAATCAACGAATGGAATGGCAGGCGTTCATTGCAAATGCGCCTGCTGGATATTCGACCGGCGGAAAACCAGCCCTGAACTGTTTCCGCTTGACCGCCTGTGGCCGGCGTCGTATAGTGGACGGGTTAAGTCGAAACTGGGGGCCGGGTTGCAGCAATCAGCCAAGCGTGAGGCGGGCGAGCTAAAGTTCTCGTATGGCGGGCAAGCCGTCATTGAAGGCGTGATGATGCGCGGGGCGCATTCGATGGCGGTCGCCGCGCGTGACCCCAAGGGGCAAATCGTCATCCACGAACAGCCGCTCAGCGCCCGACTGTATCGCGGACGCATCGCGCGCACGCCCTTTCTGCGCGGACTGATCGGGCTGTGGGATGCGCTGGGCCTGGGCATCCGCGCGCTGATGTGGTCCGCCGACATCGCCCTGGACGAAGAAGACGACATCAGCTTCAACGGCCCCATCGGCTGGGCAACCATCGCCGTTTCGCTGGTCATCGGCGTCGGCATTTTCTTTCTGCTGCCAACCGCGACGGCGACCGGCATCGGCAACTTGCTGGGGTTAAGCACAGCGGCCAACGAGATCGTTGTCGACGAGCAGGGCAACGAGATCGTCGTCGAGGCGCAGAGCAGCAATATCCTGGCCTATGAGGCGCTGCCAATCGGCGTGGACGCATTTCTCATCAATCTCATTGAGGGCGTGGTGCAGCTATCGATTCTGGTGGTGTATATCTGGTTCGTCGGGCGGACGACAGACGGCAGGCGCATCTTCGCCTATCACGGCGCGGAGCACAAGACCATCAACGCCTACGAGGCCGGCGACGAGCTGAGGCCGGAAATCGTCAGCCGCTACCCGATTGAGCACCCGCGCTGCGGGACGGCATTCTTGCTTACGGTCGTATTCGTCAGCGTGCTGCTCTTCTCCTTGATCGGGCGCCCGCCCTTCGGCCTGCTGATTCTGTCGCGCGTAGTCTTCATCCCGGTCATCGCCGGCGTAGCCTACGAATTCTTGAAGTATACCGCCGCCAACCTGGACAAGCCCTGGATCCGCTTCATGATCAAGCCGAATCTGGCATTGCAGCACTTGACAACCAACGAGCCGAGCCTCGACATGATCGAGGTCGCTATCACCGCTTTCAATCGCGTCCTGCTCTCGGAAGGCATCATCGACGAAGCGGAAGCGCGGATTCCCGAAGCGCGCCCCGACGCGGCGCATTCGCCGGGAAGCTAACTCAGCTTTCGCTTGAGAGTGGCGTCGGCGCTTATTTCTCGTAGCCCAGGCGCCGCATCATATCGCCCGCTTCTTTCATGAAGAATTCGCGGTCGCGCTTATCGACGAAAAGGTGGCGCCAGTCGCCGCTGCGGCCGATGCGCGGACGATCGCCGCGTCTGAGGCGAAGGCCCAGCCTGCCTAACATGCCCTCTATCGCGCTCGCTTCGTCCTGTCGACCGAGCGCGCTGACAGGTTGCAAGTCTCGCTTGAGGGATACATTGAGAAAGTCAGCCATCCGCCTGACGGTGGCATCATAGTTGGTCTCGATGTCGCTGTAGGAGACGGCCAGCAGGTTGTCCTTGTCCAGCCATGATTCCACATGATGCGCCCAAAATCCCGGACGGCTGAAGCCGCTGTCAACACCAGCCAGCGCTGATTCGCCGCGCAGGAAACGCGCGAAGGACTGGTTGCGCACCGTCTCGCTGAAAGATTGCATGTAGTAGTAGAGCGAGACCATCACATCGCGCCCGTCGCGATGGACATAAATTGTGGGCGAATTCTTCAAAAGCGTGCGCGCGAACAGACGCTCGTCCAATCCGCTCCAGGATTCGGCGGTGGGCAAGTCGTGTACATTGATCAGCACTTTGCCCTCAAGATTAAGCAACTGCCGGCGAAATGTCGCGAGGGGGATGGCGGCGTCGTGACCCGCTTCCATCTGCTCCAGGGACATATAGGTATCGCTGATGTCGGGACTGTTGTTGCGCAAGGCGTCGATGGCCCACTGCGTGCCGGAGCGGCGGTGCGTGGCGATCACGACCGTATTGAAAACAAACACCTAAGCCTCCGCCACCATTCGCTTCAATTCGTAAAGCGTGGTCAAGGCTTCCAGCGGGCTAAGCTCGTCCACTTCCAGCGAACGCAGCGACCCGACGACGGGATTCTCCGGCGCTTCAAAGAAGCTGAATTGCTGATGCTGCGGTTTGGGTTTGAAGACGGCGAAATCGCTGCCGCCGGCTTCCAGCTGCGTGAGCAATTCGCGCGCCCTCTCGACCACCGAGCGCGGCATGCCCGCCAGCTGCGCCACATGCACGCCATAACTTTGATCGGCGCCGCCGGGCAGCAGGCGATGCAAAAATACGATGTCATCGCCCTGCTCCGCCACCGCCACATTGAAGTTCGCCGTCCGCGGCAATATATTGGGCAGCTCGGTCAACTCGTGATAGTGGGTGGCGAAGAGCGTCCGGCAATTCAGACGCGGATTATTGTGGATAAACTCAATGACGGACCGCGCGATGGCCATGCCGTCATAAGTCGAGGTGCCGCGGCCGATCTCGTCGAGGATCAGCAGGCTGCGCGGGCTGCTGCCCGAGAGCAGGCGCGCCGTCTCCACCATCTCGACCATGAAGGTGCTCTGGCCGGCGTGGATTTCATCCTGGGCGCCGATGCGAGCGAAGATGCGATCAACCAGCCCGATCGTGGCCGAGTCGGCCGGGACAAAACTGCCGATTTGCGCCATCAATGTGATGAGCGCCACCTGCCGAATATAGGTCGATTTGCCGGACATATTGGGCCCGGTGATGATATGGATCCTTGAGGTTATGTCCAGGCGGCTGTCATTGGCGACATATCGGGTCGAGCGCTCCAGCAATTTCTCAACGACCGGATGTCGCCCGGCCGCAATTTCAAGGATGTTGTCCTCGGTCAGCGTCGGGCGCGCGTAGCCTTCCCGAACCGCCACCTCCGCGAGCGAAACAAAGGCGTCCAGGTGCGCAATGGCGTTGGCGGTCTTCAGCAGTCGTTCGCTCTGCGCGCCCACCTGCCGGCACAGGTCGTCAAAGAGCTGCCGCTCCGCCGCCAGGATTTCTTCCTCGGCGTTTAATACCTGCGTTTCATACGCTTTCAGTTCCGGCGTATTATAACGTTCGGCATTGACCAGGGTTTGCTTGCGCAGGTAGTCGTCGGGAACCTTGTCGGTATGCGCGTTGGTGACTTCAAGGTAGTAGCCGAAGACCTTGTTGTAGCTCACCTTGATGTTGGGGATGCCGGTACGCTGGCGCTCTCGGGCTTCCAGACCGGCGATCCAGTCGCGCGCGTCCTGGGAGGCGCGGACGATGGCGTCCAGCTCGGACGAATAGCCGTCGCGTATGACGCCGATGGCGTTAAGCGTTGTCGGCGGCTCATCGGTGATAGCCCGCGCAATTAGCTCGAGCGTTTCCTCGCAGGGGTCCAGACGTTCGGCAATGGCTTTCAGGCTTGGCGTGTCTTCGATCAATTCCCGCAAGCGCGGTATCATGGCGAGAGCGGACTTAAGCCCGACCAATTCGCGCGGGCCCGCGCGACCGATCACAATTCGATTGGCGAGCCGCTCAATATCCGAAACCGGCTTCAACGCCTGCTCGATTTCGACCCGCATGACATCGCCGCCGGTCAACGTTTCAACCGCATCGAGCCGGGCATTCAGCCGACTGATTTCCAGCAGCGGCTCGCTCAGCCATTTGCGCAGCAACCGCCCGCCCATCGGCGTCACGGTGCGATCTAAAATGCCCAGCAAGCTGCCCCGCTGCTTGCCGCCGCGGATGGTCTCGACCAGTTCCAGATTGCGGCGCGTAAACTGATCCAGGACCATAATGGACTCGGTCGAATAAGCGCGCAGGGACACCAACTGGCCCAGCGCCCCCTTCTGCGTCGTGCGGAGATACTGTAATACACCGCCGGCCGCCGCCGCCGCATCCGGCTGTGAGTCCAGGCCGAAGCCGGCCAGGCTCGTCACGCCAAAATGATCCAGCAGCAGTTGCTCAGCGCCGGCGGCTTCGAAGGTCCAGTCCTGCGCCGCGCTCAGGTGAATGCCTTCCGGCAAAGTCGCGCCCCGTTCGACCCAGCTATCGGGCATGATCACTTCGCGCGGTTCGACCCGCGCCAACTCCTCAAAGGCCCGAATGCCAACGTCTTCGCCCGAGAATTGCGTGGCGCAGAATTCACCGGTGGAGATATCGGCGAAGGCGATGCCGCAACGGCGCCAGGTCCCTGATTCCGGATCGCCAATGGGCAAGATTCCCATCAAGTAGTTCGACTTGCCTTCTTCAAGCAGCCCCGGTTCGACCACGGTTCCCGGCGTCATCACCCGCGTGACCTCGCGCTCTACGATGCCGCGCCCGGTTGGCTCGCTGACCTGATCGCAGACCGCCACGTGAAAGCCCTTTTCGATCAGCCTGGCGATATAGCCGTCGACCGAATGGTAGGGCACGCCGGCCATGGGAATCTTTTCAGCGCCTTTGCGCAGCGCGCGCGACGTCAGTGTAATATCGAGTTCCCGGGCCGCTACCTCGGCGTCTTCATCAAACATCTCGTAAAAGTCGCCCAGGCGGAACAAGAGGATGCAATCCGGATATTGGCTTTTGATTTCGAGATACTGCCGTCGCATCGGCGTGACACGAGCCATGTGGTCATCCTGGCGCAATTACGTTGCTGTGCTTATTTCCCGGGCTGATCCATGTTATTCTATCAGCGTCATTTGGCGCCTACAAGCGCAATAGCAGAAATGTTCTAGTCTCTGCCGCGCCGTCAAATGACCGGTCGCCTTTGCCGGGCGTAACACAGACGATTCGCCATTCAAACGGGACGAAACTATGGAGCGCTTTTGATGGCAAAACAGATCATCGCGGTGGACCTGGGCGGCACGCAGATTCGCTCCGCCCGCTTCGATGGCGAGCTCAATATCTTGCAGCGGGAAAACACCCTTACGCAGGCGGAAGCGGGGCCGCAATCGACGGTCGAACGGATGAAAGTCTATATCGACAAGGTCATGCCCGCCAATCGCGGCGACATTCAGGGTATCGGCATATCTTCGCCGGGCCCGCTTAACCCCAGGACGGGCGTGGTAATCGCCCCGCCCAACCTGCCCGGCTGGGACAATGTTCCGCTGGGCGCCATGATCGCGGACGAGTTCAAGCTGCCGGTCTATGTCGGCAACGACGCCAATGTGGCTGCCCTGGCCGAGGCCTCCAAAGGCGCGGCCCAGGGCTGCCGCCACCTGGTCTACATCACCGTGAGCACGGGCATTGGTTCTGGCGTCATCAGCGAAGGCCGGCTGGTGTCGGGGAGCGCCGGTCTGGCCGCCGAGCTGGGGCATATTCCCATCATCGTGGCGCATGACCGGGTTTCGTCCATCGAACTGGAAGCGGCCGGACCCGCTATCGCGCTCCGCGCCAGAGCCGCTATAGCCAGCGGCGCTGAGTCGCTTGTGTACAATCTGGTTGGCGGTGAGCTGGACCGGATTGACGCCAAAGTCGTCGGCATGGCGGCGGCAAAGGGCGACGGCCTGGCAATAGACTGTCTGGCTTATGCCGGGCGCATGATCGGCATGGCGATCGTGACGGGGGTGCTGCTCTTTAATCCGGAGATCGTCGTAGTTGGCGGCGGCGTGTCCAAGACCGGCGAGCTGCTCTTCGCGCCGATGCGCCAAACTGTCGCCGAGCATATCCTTGACGGCGCATTTGTCGAGGGCTTGCGCATCGAAAAAGCGGCGCTCGGCGATGACGTCGCCCTGGTGGGCGCGGCCGCGCTGGTCGCGACCGCCGGCGGCAACATCGACATCAGCGAGCTTGATCGGCGCTTCTAGCGCGCGGCCAATCAGGGGAGTGATAAAATTCAGCTATGTTGATGCGGCCCGATTTACGCACGCAGCAGCGAGACTTTCTGCTGGAAATCACCCGCGCGATCACCGCCCAGCTGGACCTGAGCGAAGTATTGCGGCGCGTGCTGCACGCATCGCTGGTGATGCTGGCCGGGCGCGTCGGCATCGTCGCCTTGAGCAATAAAAGCGACGGCCGCTTTTACGTCCGCGCCTTCAGCGGCATCGCCGCCGACACAGTTCCCGAGCTTAACGTCAAGCTGCAAGAACTGATGGACCCGGGCGACGCCGAAGGCTTCAGCCGCGAGTTTCTCAACAGTAAATTGCGTGAGATGGCCGACGCGATTGACCCTGACCTGGCGCAATCCATCGCCATGCCGCTGGTATTCGCGCAGCGCCCGCTGGGTCTGCTAATCGTCTTCCGCTCTTACCAGACCACGATAACGCCAGAAGATGTGACTACCTTGCAAAGCTTCGCCGACCAAGCCGCTATCGCCGTGAATAACGCCCAGCTCTACGGCGACATACAACACGAACACCAGCGACTGGAAGCGATCCTCAACAGCAGCGGCGACGGCGTCCTGATTCTTGACCCGCAGCTGACGATTCAGCAAGCCAACGATTCATTCGCGCGCATGTCGGGCTGGCCCAAGCGCGACCTGATTCATCTGCCCAAGCGCGACGTCATCGTCTGGGACAGGCGCGACGGCCCGGACCTTGAAGACGCCATGGCGGCCGGCTGGCCCGGGCAGTTTTCTTCAAACGCGGCCGGCGGGACGCTGTACATTGCAGGCGACATGATTCGCCGCGATGGCATGTCCCTCGGCATTGGCATCACTTACGCGCCCCTGCTGAACAGCGACGGCGAACTGGCCAGCATCATCGCAAACGCCCGCGACATAACCAACATTCGCAAAGCGCAGGAAATGCAGTCGGTCTTCATCTCCACGGTGCATCATGAACTGCGAACGCCGATTGCCATCATCAAGGGATACGCCAGCACGCTTGGCCGCGACGATGTCGAGTGGGAGCGCGATGTAATCCGCGAGAAAATGGCCATCATTGAAGACGAATCCGACCGGCTGACAAACCTGGTCGAGGACCTGCTGACCGCCAGCAAGATCCAGTCGGCGCAAGTCTTGCGACTCAACAAAGCCGATGTCGACCTCAGCGATGTTGCGGCGCGCTCCGCGGCTCGGCTCGCGAGCCAGTCGCGGCGCCGCATCGAACTGAGTTTCCCCGAGAACTTCCCGGCGATCCTGGGCGACGAAACGCGCCTGCGCCAGGTGATCGACAATCTGCTGACAAACGCCATCAAGTACTCGCCCGCGGACAAGACGATCACGGTGGGCGGGCGCTTCAGCCGGCGGAGCGTGACCGTCTTCGTGCGCGATGAAGGCGCAGGAATTGCGACAGACGAAATCGACCAGATATTCAAGCGATTTTACCGCGGCGACAATTCCATCACTCGGCGAACGCAAGGCGCCGGCCTCGGCTTATACCTGGTCAAAGCCATCGTCGAGGCGCATGGCGGCGAGATCTCGGTGAAGAGCCAAATCGGGAGCGGCTCCACATTCTATTTCACACTGCCACGCGACTAGCAAGCGTGCTCAGGCTGATTCGCCGCGGCTTTCACGCGGGCTTCCGTAGGCAAATCGCCGTCTTAACGCGCAAGAATCATATGGCGCAATTCTGCGCTTCCGATATGCTTATGCATAATGAGTAACCTAGAATCCGGTGAGATATCGTATGATTTCAAAACACAAGTTCAGGGGTTCGGCGCATTTCTGGTTTGCCGTGCTGGCCATGATTCTGCCGCTCCTCGCCGCGTCGCTCGTCATGGCGCAGGAAGAGTCGGACGCCGTTGAGTATCAGCCGAGCCCGGTGATGCGCGCAATGGAAGTTGCCCGGGAGCTGCTTGAAGACGACATTGGGTATCAGATGCGGCTGCGGCGCTGGCGATTCTTTGAAGATAGCTGGAATACGGAAGCGACTGGCAGATTGTATGGCGCCTGGGGCATTGACAATTGTGTCGCTTCGATACCGATTCTGGAAAAGCGGGGCAACGTCATCTATGGCTGGACATTCATATTCACTGAGACATCGGGCGAAGAGCGCCAGGCGCGCGTCAGCTTTGACCTGCAAGATTCGGTGATCTGTGATGAGGCGATAGTGCCGCCGCAATACGCCCCGCCGCCCCAGCCAACAGCTGCGCCACAGGCAGCGGAGTCCGACGCCGACGCGCAAGCCTTGGCGGCCGCCGCGCCCAGCGCCGCAAACGTTAGCGGATTCGCGCTTGGCGGGCACATCGCCGGCCTGGATGGCAACGCCATAAACGTGATGAGAAGCGCCGGTATGACCTGGATAAAGAAGCAGGTTAAACACGGTATATCGGACGGCCGCGATGTCATCGCCCAGGCGCACGCCAATGGCTTTAAGGTGCTGCTGGGCGCGCTTGGCAGCAAAAGCAATCTGGCGTCTAACTTTGACGGTTATGTCGCGGAGTTTGCGCAATATGTCGCATTTCTGGCTGCGAATGGCGCGGACGCCATCGAAGTCTGGAACGAGCCCAATATCGATCGGGAATGGCCCAACGGCCAGGTCAGCGGCGCCAGTTACACGCGTTTGCTGGCTGCCGCCTACAATGCCATCAAAGCCGCCAATCCCGCAACCATAGTAATCAGCGGCGCGCCCGCGCCAACCGGTTTCTATGGCGCCGCTGGCTGCGCCGCCGCGGGCTGCAACGATGATCACTTTATGCGGCAAATGGCGCAAGCGGGAGCAGCCAGTTACATGGACTGCGTCGGCATCCATTACAATGCCGGCACATCGCCGCCGAACAGCACAACCGGGGCCAATGTTCAAGGTTGGCATTACTCATGGTATCTGCCCAGTATGATGAATGTATATCACGGCGCGTTCCCGTCCAAGCCGCTTTGCTTCACCGAGCTCGGCTATCTCAGCGGCGAGGGATTGGGCAGCCTGCCGGGTGGATTTGCCTGGGCAGCGAACACCTCTTTGTCGGAACATGCCGCTTGGCTCGGCGGCGCGGTCAGTCTGGCCCGCGCTTCCGGCTATGTGAACATGATCATCGTGTGGAATGTGAATTTCTCGAATTATGGCGCAGACCCAATGGCGGGCTACGCGATCATTCGCCCGGACGGCGGTTGCCCGGCTTGCAGCTCGCTGCGGAGCGCTTTGGGGCTTTAGCGCCGCGCGTGTATCCGACGGTTACGTCAAGGGCCCGGCCAAGTTGCCGGGCCCCTTTGCGTTGCGGGGAAGATGGAAAACTGGCGAGGACACCCGAGACTGTCGACGCCGCGTATCAAGCCCTCATTCGTCAAAATCTTGCACCCAAAGGTCGGTGAAACGACAAGTGGTTTCCACCTCTTCGTAATTGACGACCGCAATGCCCACGCTGCCGGTCCGCGGTTGGGACACCATACTGCCGGCATACACTTCGTCCAGAAAGAAATGCAAAGCCTCGTCGGTCGCGATGACCAACAGATAATGTTCGGTACTTTCGCTTGCGCTGCGCTTCCCGTAGATTCCCGGCTCAAATATGTCGCCGGTCCGGCGCGAGACGCCGAAGTCGCCGTCTTTGGTTACATAAGCCAGCGTATAGTGATTGTCATCGTTGAAGTGAAAGAATATGCCGCAGCCGCCATTTCCCGGCTGTACGGTTTGCAGCTTCAGAGACGCGCCAAGGGCGAACTGCTCATAGGTCCGCTCGGAGACGATGCCGATGCGCGTTACGCCGGGCTGCACGTGACGCACGGAACTCTCCGGCTGAACGAAGCTGACGTTGCGTCCGGCGGGCGCCAGTTGCCCGCGCGCCAGATCCCGCGCCATCAGGTAATTCTGCCGTTGCACCACCCGCTGCGGAATTAGAATCCGGTCGTTAACGCGTGTCGGCAAGGTCAGGAGCGTATCCAAAACCGCAAAAGACATCAGGCCGCCGGTGACCTCATCGGTGCGCATGGCGATGCCGAAGCCGCCCGGTTCTGGTTCCGCGCCGTCGGAGGCCGAGCCGACGACTTGTCCGTTGTAGACGACGTCGACGTGGCGACCGCTGGCCAGTATGCCCAGGCGGAAGTCTTTTTCGCCGGGCCGGATGGCCGGATGGGTCGACCAGTATTTGAGCTGCGCGCTCTCGCCGTTTTCGATGCGATCCAGCCGCCAGAAGCCGGTCTTGCTCATTAGCAGGCGGTGGAAATTCTGGTTGTCGACATAACGGTAGATTAGACCCACGTTCCAGTCGGCGGCGGATGTGACTTCATGAAATGTCGCCTGGAAATAGTGGTCCTGCGCTTGGGGGAAGTGTTCGGCCACAACTCCCGCCGAACGCGCGAAGCCCTCCAATTCAACGGCGTACATGCTGGACTCAGATAGATCAATAACCGTATCGCTGTATGCGACCTGCCACTTGGTCTTCTCCATCGTGGCGTCATGCAGGGCCAGCCGATCAAAGCCCGGCAGAAAATAAAGGCGGTAGGCGCCGCTGCTGTCGGCGAAGCCGCTTACCACAATCGAGTAGTTCGAGGTTTTGGGCAATACAAAAGCCTGGATCGCCGCGTCTCGCGTGGCGGGGAAATCGTAGTCATCGCTTGAATTAATCAGGGCGTCGGCGCTGTCGAAGATCTCGACCACCGGATCAAGCGCGCCGTCCAGCGACTCCACCCGCAGCGAGACCAGTGTAAATTCCAGCGCGGTGTGGGAATAGCGATGCCTTTCGCCGGGGGCCAGCCTGCCGTCGACGATGTCTCCCAGGCTTAATCTGGCGTCTTGCGCGCTTAATATCGAGGGAAGCGTCAGCAAACACGCGATGCAGAATGCGACCGGGCCCCGCAGCTTCATTTTTCTTTGGGCATCCAGGAGGTATAGGTATCGGCCAGATAATCGAGGTAGGCGTGGTAGTCTTCAAGCGACAGTTCGGCGCCGAATTCGCCGCGATGGAATTCGGCCTGGGCGATGCGGCGCTGGCTGCCGGCTTCGCGCAGATCACGCGAATCGTCTTTCTTTTTTTTCTTGCGCTGATATTTTTGCGAGAGGCGCGACAGCGGCAAGGCGTCAAAGTCGGCCGGCGAGGCTATGCTGTAGCTGACAATGTATTCGCCGTCCTGCTCCAGCGCGTTGGCCACGACATACCAGCCTTTGGGCACGCGCGGATGGCGCCTGGCTTCAAAATGCCATTGCAGCAAGTTGACATTTTGCGCGGCGTCTATTTCGCCTTGAACCTGATTACCCTTGACCAGCAATATCACATCGTCGATGAATTGAATGGCGCGGTTGCTGGGCCAGTAGGTCTTGCTCAAGTGATCGGCGCCGTAAGTCAAGGCGACCGCGATGGCCAGGGCCGCGCCCAAGGTGATCAAGCCGCCATTCGGGATAATGGTATTGATGATGAGGTAGCTGCCGATGGCGCTAATAAAGAAGGTGAGGCAGCCAAGCATTCGAACGCCGGAGTGCTCCTTATCGACTTCAAATTCGAGGCTGGGCATTTCGCCCGGCGGGCCGAGCTTTTGCAATTCAGGGTCTCCCGCTAATTAATGCGTCAAGCATATCGTCATTATGATAATCGAATTCGAGCAAGTTTCAATAGTAGCGCATCAGGCGGCGGCGCACACGCGTCGCCGGTTATGACTTGGCGCACACAAAAGATGAAACCCCAAGGCGGCTGCGGTCGGGCGAGCAAAGTCCCGCTCCTGCGGCATTTCTATTGCCAGGGAACGCGTTTCCACCAGATGCCGGTGCACTCGGGCAAAATGACGCTCCCGGTATCCAGGCATTCATCAGCCAGCGCGTCGCCAAAGAAGAAACGGGTCAACTCGTCGGCTTCCTCCGGCGAAGCGAATTGGTAGTCGGTGCGTATCCAGCGCGACTCAAAACCATGCCCATCGCGCCAGTGTCGGTAAAGCCGCGCCAGTTTGTCGGTCGGCTGCGGACGACGGCGGCCGGTTCCAAGCGTTTCGATCAATATTGCCATACCGCCCGGCTTCAGGATGCGCGCCATCTCGGCCAGCATGGCGTCGGTCCGCGCGAGCCAGTCATCGGGATACCAGCCGACGGCATGGGCAAAGCTCCAGCCTTCGATGACGAGATCGGCGCAATTTGAGGCGACGGGCATCCGTCCGTTGTCACCCAGTGCGAGACGCCAGTTGGTCATGCCGCTGGCGCGCATGGCGGCGTCGGCCTGCTTGAGCATGGCGATCTCGATATCGAAGGCGAAGATACGCTCGACAGCCACCGACAGCAGGCGGGTCAGCCGTCCTGTGCCGGCGCCGAATTCCACCACGTCCAGTCCGCTGAGCGGCGTGATTTCGCTGAGCGCGCCGAAGAGGTTGCCCTGGGCGTCTTCACGCGCTACCAGCCGGTCGAACTGCTTCGCGCGATGGCGGTAGATGTCTTGAAAGAAGTCACGCCGCGCGGACACGATTTGAAATGAAGGCCCGGTTTTGACTTACGCGCTGAAGTCGGCCAGGAGTTCGTCGAAGCGGCCGCTGTCAATCTGCGGATAGCGCGCCAATTGCACAGCAAATACGCGCATGTAGTCGGAGAGCTGCTCGCGCGTGTAGGCTTCAAAGCGCAGGGTCACGGCCGGCTGGGTATTGCTGGCTCGCACCAGTCCCCAGCCACCGTCGAATACCACGCGCGCGCCGTCAACCGTCACCACTTCGTATTGCCCTTGCAAGCTCTCGGTCATTTCATCGATCATCTTAAACTTCAGTTCGTCCGGGGCGGACAGGACAATCTCCGGCGTGGCGACCAGTTTGGGAATATCGGCAAATATCTCGGCGATTGATTGCTCGGACCGGCTGATGATTTCCAGCGTTTTCAGCGCGACCAGCGGCGCATCGTCGAAGCCGTAGTAGTTTTCGCCGATGAAAAGGTGCCCGCTGACCTCGCCGCCTAGCAAGGAGCCGATTTCGTTCATCTTCTGTTTCATCAAACTGTGGCCGGATTTCCACATGACCGGTTCGCCGCCGTAGCGGGTTATCTCGTCCGGCAGAGCCTGCGACGCCTTGACGTCAAAGACGACGGGCGTGCCGGGATGACGGCTGAGGAGGTCGCGCGCCAGCAGCGCCAGCAGCCGGTCGGCCGCGATGTGATGGCCATGATTGTCGATGAAGCCGCAGCGATCGCTGTCGCCGTCGAAGGCGAGGCCCAGGTCGGCGCCGAGCTCGACGACTTTGGCTTCGAGATCACGGGTCATCTCCGGGTCTTCGGGATTGGGCAAGTGGTTGGGGAAAGTTCCATCGGGCTCGCAGTAGAGGCATTCGACGTCCAGGCCCAGCGCTTCCAGCACGGGCGGCACATAGGTCCCCGACAAGCCGTTGCCAGCGTCCAGCACAACTTTCAGCGGCTTGGCCATCGTGACTTTGCTCTGGATGGCCGCCATGTGCTTGTGAATCATGTCGGCGTCCTGCGATACTTCCGCGGCGCCCGCAGCAAAGGACTCCTCGTCAATGATGCGCAGCAAGTCCTGGATTTGCTCGCCGGCCAGCGCGAGCTTGCCATAAGCCATCTTGATGCCGTTGTAGCGTGTGTCGAGGTGGCTGCCAGTGACCATCACGCCGGCGCCGGCGCCAGCGTATGAAGCGGACGCGAAGTACACGGTCGGGGTCAGCACTTCGCCAATATCGGTAACGGGCAAACCTGCCGACGCCAAACCCTCAATGACGGCGGACTTGAGTGGCCCGGAGGTCACACGGTTATCCGAGCCGACGAAGATTCGCTGCGAACCGAAGTGGCGCGGCAAGTAAGTACCCAGGGCCTTGCCCACCAGCAGCGCCACCTCGGGCGTCAATTGCGGCGAGTCGCCGGCGGCGATGCCGCGGATATCGTATTTTCTGAAGATTGATTGATCGAGTGTCGCCATGGATTCCTCTATCGCTGATATCAGTTCTGTTGGCGTGGGGCTGAGAGCCCCGTTTATTGGCGGAAGGAGAATTCCAGGCCGCCGCCGCGCTTGCGGCTGGCGCTGATGCGCACTTCGGCGCCCTCGTCCGGATTCGTGCGCAGCAAGAAATCCGCCAGCGGCTCGCGCAGATTGCGCCTGAGTATGCGCCGCAGCGGACGGGCGCCGTACTCCGGCTCGTCATTTTGATCGAGCAGCCATTTCTTGGCGCCGTCTGTGAATGTCAGGGAGAGTCCGCTTTCCGCGGCCAGCTTGTTCTCTTTCGCGATCAGCAGATCCAATATCAGCACAAAGTCGTCATCACTCAGGGCGTTAAACAGAATGACCTCATCAAGCCGATTGACGAACTCGGGCCGCAGGAAGTCAAGCACCTCGTCCATAATGCGCTCGCGCAGGTCGTCGGTGATTTGGCGCACCATGAGATGCTCCGAGCCGATATTGCTGGTCATGATGACGACAGCCTCACTGAAGCGGGCGACGTTGCCGCGGCCGTCGGTGAGCCGGCCTTCTTCCATCACCTGCAGCAGGACATCCATGATGCGGGGGTGGGCTTTTTCGATTTCGTCCAGCAGCACGATGGTATAAGGCTGCTGGCGAATCCGCTCGGTGAGCTGGCCGCCTTCGTCGCTGCCGACATAACCAACGGCCGAGCCAATTAGGCGGTTGATGCTGCTCTCGTCCTTGTATTCGCTCATGTCCAGCGGGAAAAGCGTTTCTTCGCTGCCGAACATGAAATCGGCCAGCACGCGCGCCAGCTCGGTCTTGCCGATGCCGGTCGGCCCCAGGAACAAGAAGGCGCCAATGGGACGGCGCGGGTCTTTCAAGCCGACGCGCGCGGTCTTGATGGCGCGGCTGACGAGCTGGACGGCCTCTTCCTGGCCAATCAAGCGCTCGCTTAGGTGCTCGACCATGTTGGCGTAGCGCAGGCGTTCGTCAGCGCCCAGCTTGGTCACGGGAATGCCGGTCATCTGGCTGGTGACCAGGGTGACATCTTCGACATCCAGCTGGGCGTCGTTGTTTTCCGGCTTGAAAGCCAGGTGCGCTTGCTTGCCCATATTGACCATGGCGGCCGTACGGTGCAGCAATTGCTCGGCGCTCTGCGGCAAGGGATTGATGGTGAGGTAACGCTGCGCCATACGCGCCGCCATTTTCAGGGCATCGTGCTCGACTGCAATCTCGTAATCGGATTCCAGGTGCGGCGCGACCACTTCCAGGATACGCACGGTTTCATCAAGCGACGGTTCATCGACGCGGATGACCTGGCTGTTTTCCATGATGGCGCTGACGCCCTGGATGCGCGCTTCGAATTCTTGCAGGCTGGTCGTGCAGATGACGACGGGATCGTCGCTGAGAAAGGCCTTCTGGACGAGCGAGGTCGCCTTGTTGAAGTCGGCTTTGATAGGCCCGCCGAAGAAGCGATGGATTAGCGGCAAAAAGAGAATGCCCTTGCGGGCCGCGCTCATGCCGGCGCGGAAGGCTTCCTGGTCGCCGTCGAGCAGCGCAGTTTCGCTGATTTGCACCAGGTTATGCAAGCCGGCGGGTCCTTTGTCTTCCGCCATCAGCAGCGCCAGGCTATAGGCCAGGGTGCGCTTGCCGACGCCATCAGGGCCAATCAGAATGATGTGTCGGTTAACCGACTGCGTCAGCACGTTGATCATGTTGCGCAGCAAGTCTTCGCGGAAATGCACGGCGCGCAGCAAGCCGCGGCGCGCGCGCTTGACGTAATCGACGGTGGTGCTGTCTTCGCGGGCGGGCATGGTCGTGCTGGCGTCGCTGTAAGCGTCCTTGATCGACTTGGGTGTGATGCTGAACTGGCGCAGGATGCCGCCGGTGCTGACCGACGTCTCCGCCAGCACAGCCAGGGCGTGATCGGTATCGATCTTCTGCTCGTTCATCGAGTTGGCGATGGTCAAGCCATCATCCAACAGGACGATGGACTGCCGGCTGAGCGGCACCTTTCTGTTGCCGACAGCGACGAAGTCCAGGCTGCCGTCGGGGTCGCGGCGCGACTGGATGGCGACTTTCACCTGCCGCTCCAGGCGTTCGAGGTCGACGCCACGGCTGGATTCGAACACGGTCAGCATGCGATGCGCGGCGGTGTTCTCGCGCCGCAACAGCGAGAGCAGCACCATTTCCGGCATGATCGACGACTTGCGGTGCTCGTCCAGCAGCGGCACGGCGTCGTTCAAGACAGCGTCCATATCTTTAGAGATCAGATCTGGATTCAGGGTCGACATATCAAGCTCAAGTCCCGGTCCGTTTCCGTGCGTGAATTGCCGGCAGCAGCGCCATTATAGCCCAAGCCGCCTCGCCTCGCCTAGTATGGTTGGCCGGCTTTGCAACGCAAATGCAACACTCTATTCTGCAGCAAACTTCGTATGATTTCCATCAGAAACCCGGTCCAATTGGTCGCAATCAATGGGGCAACTAGAACTCGTTCTTCTGGATGAACATGAAATGGAGAAAGTTGAAGCGGTCGTCGCCGCTGAGCAGGCGCGGGCGCGCGCGCTCGTCGGTGATGCCGGGGAAGAGTTCAACCGTGAGCAGCCGGCCGTCGTAGATATAAAGCGTGTCCAGAAAAAAGCGCCGATTGCCCCAAAGCTCTTGATCGAAGAAGAGGTTGCCCAGCCCGTAATGGATGAAGGCGGTTTCGCCGCGGCCGGTCGGATAGAATTCGAAGGTCATCGGTTTGTGCTCGGCGGTTCCGATTACGATGTCGGCGCCCCATTCGGCGAAACTGCGGTAGGCGAACTTCTGCCCGTCAGTCGGCGTAAAGCGCTCAAATTCGCGATATTGCACCGTCATCAGCACCAGGTCGGTTTCCGCGCCCAGGACAGCCAGCGCCTCGCGCAGCCAGGGGCGGTCGCAGGCGGCCGCGCCCGGTCGCTGCCCGAAGCGCGAGTTGGCATCGTCGCTGGCGTAGGCGAAGGCGGGCCCGACTTCGTTGCAGGCGATCCAGCCGATACGCGAGCCATTGTTCTCCAAAATCAGGGCCTCGCGCGCCGCCCGCAGGTCGCGTCCGCCGCCGACCACGGCCGCGCCTCGCCGCTCGAAGTAGTCCAGCGTGCGCAGCAGCGGCTCGTAACCGAAGTCGTTGATATGATTGCCGGTCAGGTCGACCACATCGACATCAAGCAGGTCGAAAATGGCGGCGTGTTCCGGTTTCATGCACAAGCTGTAGTTGCTGCCGGCAAAGCCAACGAAGTCCAGGTCCGGGCAACCTGGCGCCATGGAGGCTTCGTTGGTGATGTGGAAGTAATCTGAGGCGCGAACGTAGTCGCGGATGCCGCTCGCGGCGCGCTCCAGGCCGATGGCGTCTATGACTGGCAGGGTATGGCGGGCGAGCGCGGTGGTGCCGGACAGGGTAATGCGCGTCAGCTTGTCGCGGCTGAAGTTGGGGAATTCTGACTCGAAGACCAGCGGATAGCGCTCCAGCTGATCGATCACGGGCGCATCATCCAGCCACAAGACGCGCAGGCGCATCTCGAGCTCGTTGGCCGGCAAGAGCGTGAAGCTGCGCTTGTCCCGCCAAAGGGCGCTAAAGCGCTGGTCGTGGCCGACGATTCTGGTCGCGGCATGGAAACTGAAGCCATGCTGGCGCAAGCGGGCCGCGGCCGCTTCGCTGAGGATCAGGCGACCGTCGTAATGCCCTGCCAGCAGCGCCTCAAGGTCGGCGGAGTCAATCGATGCCAGCAGCGTCCCGAAGCCGGCGGCGGGCAGCCACAGCTCGAATTCAGCACGGTCGTCGGCCGCGCTCGCCCGCTCATCTGGGGAAAACGCGCGCGAATAAAAAGCGACGTAGTCGTCGATGTTGCGCGACCAGGACGCCTCGCTGTGACTCCCGCCGGGATAGACGACGTACTCGTGAGGCGCGCCCGCCGCTTGCAAGTTGACATGCATTTGCTCGATGCCGGCTGCGGCGTGATCATTCGTGCCGCGGTCGAGCCATAACTTGAGGCGCGTGTCCGCCGAGAGCGCCCGCGCCAGGTTCAAGGGATTGTAAGCCGCCGGCACGTGTTCGGCGTCGAAGAAGGGGCTGTGCCCGCCGATGGCGACGAACTGATCGGGAAAACGCAAGCCCAGGTGATAGGCCCAAAAACCACCGCGAGAGATGCCGCCGATGGCCCGCGCCTCGCTGACTCGATAACGCTCTGAAGCCGTGTCCAGCAGATGCAGAAGTATCTGGTCGTAGCTATTGTCGTCAAAAGCATTGCTGTTGGCCGCGTTGCCCCCGAAAGGCATGACCACCAGCATGGGAGGAGCCTCCTCGGCAAGGATGGCAATCTCGAGCGCTTGCAGGAAGCCCAGCAGCGCCCACTGCAAATCGTCGGCGTTGGAGCCGTGCAGCAGCATCAGCAGCGGATACTCGTCGGCGCTGGAATCGTAGCAGGGCGGCAAGTAGATGTGAAATCTACGTTCCTGATCGGCGGCGCTGACGTAGGTCTCGCGAGCGAGTATGCCGGCTGAGTCGCAGGCCGCGCCTTGCGATTGAACGGCAATCGGCAAGAGACAAAGCATTAGCAGACAAAGGGACTTTCGCATTGGCGCCAGGCTTCCGCTCTGAATTGGACGTCAGCGCGGAGCATCATATCACAAGGCGACGCCGTTGCGGGAGGAGCGTCAGCTTAATTCGGCAATCTCGGCCAGGCGGTAGCCGACGCCGCGCACATTAACGATCAGGTCGATGTCGCCCAGCCCTTTGAGTTTTCGCCGCAGATTGCTGACGTGCGGGCGGATAACTTCGCGGGCTTCCTCCTCGTCGGTGACATAGCCGCGCACCTCGCGAACCAGCTCGTGGCAGGTGGCGACGCGCCCGCGATGGGCGGCCAGGTAGAGCAGCAAGTCAAACTCGGTCGGCGTCAGGCTGGCCGACCGCTCGCCGGCAGCCACCTGATACTTGCCGGGCAAGACCGAGAGCGGGCCCAGGCTGATGACGGCGCGATTCGCCGCGCGGCCCGCGTTTCTTTGCGCCGGCGCCGATGCGCTGCGCTCGTCGTCCATCTCGCTCGCGGCAAAAGCGAATTCGCGCGCCAGATCCGATACGGTCCGTTCGATGGCGTCAAGCAGTCGCCGGCGGCGTCTCAAGCTGCGGGCCGTCGCGATGCCGCGTTCAACGCTGTCGCGGATATCTTCGCTGGAATAGGGCTGTATCAGCAGGTCGCGAGCGCCGAAGCGCAGCGCGTCAACGGCGGTTTCGACGCTGACGGTCTCCGTCAAAAGAATGACGATGCTGTCCTGCGAGCGCGCTCTTATGGCTTTTAAGAGCTCAATGCCGTTCATCCCGGGCAAGTCGATTTCGGACAGCACGAGGTCAAAGTCGCCCCCGGCAAATTTCTCCAGCGCCGCTTCACCGCTGCCGGCCTCGCCAATCATGTAGCCGACCCGTTGCAGCGCCTTGCTTACGGTGTACCGACTTACGCCATCGCCATCCACCAGCAAGAGTCGCATCAACTGTCTCTCAGCCATCTTGAATACCGGGTTAGCCAAGCTGCGTCATTAATGATTATAGCATCAGCGCGAATCCCTACACCGCGAGAATCGGCGGAAGTAGCGGGGGCGACTAAGCAAGGCGCACGACGGTCGCGGAGGCTGCGCCGCCTGTTAAGGCGTCCTGATGCGCCAGATGCCAGGTTGAGCCGAGGCAGATGGCGACGACGGCGCCGTCCGCGCAGAGTAGCGGAATCTGATCGCGAATACGGCGGGGAATCTTGCGGTCGATCATCCAGTCCTTGAGCTTGCGCGAGCGCCCGCCCATGCCCTTTGGCTTGAAGCGATCACCGGCGCGGCGGGTCCGCAGGCGCAATTCGCAGCCGGCCGGCAAGACCAGCGCAGCGCCTGCCAGGCAGTCACGGGCTTGCCCGCAAACTTCGATTGAAAGTCCGCCTGTTTCATACGTTTCGCCTACCCCAATCACGGCGTCCGTAGCAGCGGGAATGAGGCGATAGTCGCCGCTCGGCCCCGGTCCGCCTTGGCGCTGTAAGCGGATTTCGTCGTAGTCAATCCGCAGCTCGAGCGCGGCGCCGATATCACGGGCGCTGCCGGATCGCGCGCTGTGGCAAAACGCGACCAGGTCCAGCGTCAATTCATGCGTCAGCGATTCGCCGGCCGGCGCCAGTTGGTGAAAGGCTCGCCGCAGCAGACGGCGCTGCAGGGCGGGATGCGCTTCCCGGAACAAGGGCCTACTGATGCTGCAGCCGTCGTCGCGACGGTGTACAGCGGCCTGCGCCAATGATTCCAGTTGGCCAGCGACAAAGTCCTCGTCCGCGGCAGCGCTCTCCGCCAGGCGATTCAGGGCGCTTACGACATCGGGATTCATGCGCTTCAGCGTATCCATGATTTCGTGGCGCGTGAAGTTGCGCCTATAGCGCCTGTCCCAATTGGTCTCGTCCTGTCGATAACGCAGGTTGTTTGCCTGGCAATACTGTTCCAATTCGGCGCGGCTGACGGAAAGCAGCGGTCGAATCAGCACGAGATGCGGATGCCAGGGCAGCGGCGAGACAAGCCGCATCCCGCCCAGCCCGCGCAGGCCACTGCCGCGGACGATGTTCATGAGGATGGTCTCCGCTTGATCGTCGGCATGATGGCCGACGATTACAGCAGAAGAGTCCTCCTGGTGGGCGACCTGCGCCAGGAAGTCGTAGCGCGCGCGCCGCGCCGCCGCCTCGACGCCGATGCCCCAGGCCCGGGCAAGTTGCGGCACATCGACCTGCCCGAGCGTATGCGGCAGTCCCCACTCCGCCGCCAACTCGCCGACGAAGTCCAGATCGGCGCGCCCGGCCTCGCCGCGCAGGCCATGATCGAGCGAGGCGACGTGCGGATTGACCGCCAGCGCGCCACGCAGATTGCTAAGCGCGTGAAGCAGCGCGACCGAATCGCAGCCGCCGGAAACCGCTACGATAAGCTTGGCGGCGCCCGCCAGGGCTCCGCTATCTTCGAGGGAGTTTTGCACTCGTTCGGCAATCAAGGCAGCAATCTCTACGATTAACCGACGACTCGACTTGCGCATCAATCATAACCTCGCGCCTATAACTTGGGAAACATACGAAATTCGGTGCTATATTGTGATTAGGCGAGCGCGTATGCAGCAATAGTTTGTGCCGCGTTGGTTTTGGTTTGCAATTGATTGTGCCTGACTGTGATATAATGCGGCGCGTACGCAACACGTCGAGGATTCATCAGTGCTAAGTCCCCTGGATTTCCTGTTTGGGCTATTCTCGCTCGACATCGGCATCGATCTGGGTACAGCGTATACCTTGGTCTACGTACGCGGCAAGGGCATCGTCATCAACGAACCCTCGTTTGTCGCGATCGACCGCAAGACGCGAACGCCCATTGAAGTTGGCGCCCGCGCCAAAGAAATGTGGAGCAAGAACCCCAAGGACATCCTGATAGTGCGGCCGCTGCGCGATGGTGTTATCAGCGAGTATGAAATCACCGCGCGCATGCTGGACTATCTGATCAAGAAGGCGCATGAGCAGAGTTGGGTGCCGGTGCCGCGACCGCGGGTCGTTGTCGGCATACCCAGCGGCGTAACCGAAGTCGAGAAACGCGCGGTCATAGAAGCCACGCTGGACGCGGGCGCGCGCGAGGCTCATCTGATTGAGGAGCCGGTGGCTGCGGCCATCGGCGCCAACCTGCCGGTGCTCGAGACGCGCGGCAGCATGGTTGTCGACATCGGCGGCGGCACCACCGAGGTGGCGTTGTTCTCGCTCGGCGGCATCGTCATCAGCCGCTCGATACGCGTGGCCGGCGACGAAATGGACGAGGACATCGTCCAGCATCTGCGCAACAAACATAATCTGCTGATCGGCGAACCGACGGCGGAGAAAGCCAAGATCGACATCGGCTCGGCTTATCCCCTGCCGCAGGAACGCACCTACATGGTCAAGGGCCGCAACCTGACCACCGGCTTGCCCGACTCGGTCGAAGTCAGTTCAATCGAGATACGCGAGGCGATTGGCGGCTCGGTCAGCATCATTGTCGATACGGTGAAAGACGCGCTTGATGATACACCCCCCGAGCTGGTCGCCGACCTGATGGAGAGCGGCATCACCATCGCCGGGGGCGGCGGCCAATTGCGCGGACTGGGCGAACGGCTGCGCGAAGAGGTCAATATCCGCTCCTGGCTGGCGGACGACGCCATGACATGCGTCGCCAGGGGCGCCGGGCGCGTGTTGGAAGACTACAACAATCTGCGCCGCCTGCTCACCGGCCCGGAGCGCGGCAGCACCCGCCACTGATCGCGAGTCTCCCCTGGCGGCGCCCGCAAGCGCCACAATTAGCTCACCGCCAAACTATGCTAGAATTAGGCTGTTCCGGCCAATGCGAGGACGCGGGATTGAGATCGCTCGGGCGCCCCAGCCGATTGCTGCTGCTGATAATTATGCTGAGCTTCTGCGGGGGCTTGATTCTGCTTAGCGTCGCAGGCGCACTGACCGCGGTCGAGGATGTGGCGGCGGCGCCGCTGCGAGGCCTGTCCGGCTTGTTCAATCGGTTGTCGCTGTCCCTCAGCGCAACCTTTGAAGAGCTCAACAACCTGGGCCAGTTGCGCGAGCGGATCGCGGAGTTGGAAGAGCAGTTGGCGCGCAGGCAGATCGAGTCCATCCAATTGCGCGAGGCGGCCAGCGACTACGAGCGACTGATCGACCTGCTGTCTTATACGTCCGCGCTGGAGAACCAGGAGTATCTGACTGCGGACGTGATCGCGGTCGAGCAGACCGGCATCGCCCGCAGCGTCATCATCAATCGCGGCACGCGCGATGGCATCGCCGTGGGCATGCCCGTCACGACCGACCTGGGCCTGGTCGGCCGCATCATCCGCGTTAGCGCCAACGCCGCGCAAGTGCAGTTGATCAATGACGAGAACAGCGCGGTCAGTTCGCGTCTGCAAACATCGCGCGCGCATGGCAGCATAATCGGACAGGCCTCCGGCGTGCTGCGCTTGACGATGGTGGATCTGGACGAGGAAATCCGCCAGGGCGACCTGGTGATCACATCGGGCCTCGGCGGCAATTTCCCGGCCGACATCGTCGTCGGCCAGGTGACAAGCGTGCGCCAATTTGAATTCGAGCTTTTTCAGGAAGCGGAGGTCCGCAGCCTCATCGACTTCGGCGCGCTGGAATTTGTGCTGGTGATCACCAGTTTTGAACCGATCGATTTGACCGTATTCGAGCAATTGAGCGAGAACTAATATGGGGCGCTACCTTTCCATACCGGTTCTGCTATTGACGGCGGCTCTATCGGCGAGCGTTATTCCGCATGCAATAACCTTTATCAGTTCTTTGCTGGGAAGTCTAGTGCCCGTATTTGAGGGAACGCGGGGTCAGCTGAATCTGGTCATGCTTTTTGTCCTGTGCTGGTCAGTGCGCGCTGAATTGAGCGAGGGATTAATCTGGGCGCTGGTCGGTGGCCTGGCCGTCGATTTGCTGTCGATCTTGCCGCTGGGCGCGACATCGCTTGTGTTCGTGCTCTTCGCCTTCCTGGTCAATACCGTCGCGCGCCAACTCTTTCGGGTGCGAATACTGTTTCTGGTTGCCGTCACGCCAGTCGCCACCGTTGTGTTGACGCTCTATACCATGTTCGCGCTGGCGCTGACGGGCCTGAGCTACGACCTTCTGTTACTGCTGCGCCTAGTTCTCATTCCGTCGGTTGTCTACAATCTTGCGGCTGTCGTACCGGTGTATGCCATGGTTCGCCTGATTCAACGGCGGCTGGAAGGCGGTTTGCAGATTGCTCCACAGCGTTTGACGCCGGTATCCGGCGCGGCGGATCAAGCATGAAATCGACCCGGCTCATCCCTTTTCAGACCTGGCGTCTGACTTTTTTCCAGGCGATCATATTCGCGGTTTTCCTTATATTCGCGCTGCGAATGTACGAACTGCAAGTCGTTCGGCACAGCGACTATCAAGCGAATGCCGATGAAAACCGACTGAAGAGCTTGCCCATTGCCGCGCGGCGAGGCGCCATCTTCGACCGTAACGACAGGCGGCTGGCGTTTAACGTGCCAGCCTTTAACGTGACCATCATCCCGGCGCAGCTGCCCAGCGGCGAAGAGGCGGAACTGGCGGTATTCAATCGGCTGTCTGCTCTCGTCAACGTCCCGCCCACGCGGGAAATCGCCGAGCAAGCCAGTCGATTCACGCGCAGCATTCAGGAGCTGGTGCAGGAAGGCGCCGGCATTGAGCCGTTTCGGCCGGTCATCGTCGCCCAGGATGTCCCGCAGCTGGTCGCCATGCAGATTCTGGAAGAGCGCATCTATATGTCCGGCGTCGATGTCGAGCCGGTCGCCGTGCGCGAGTATCCGACGGGCGAGCTGACCACGCATGTCATCGGCTATATGGGGCCGATCCCGGCTGAAGAAGCTGAAGAATTGCGGGCGCTGGGTTATAACCCGGCCTTTGACCGCATCGGCTATGAAGGAATCGAGCGTTATCTGGAAGGGCGGCTGGCTGGCGTCCGCGGCACGGTATTGCGCGAAGTGGACGTGGCCGGCGAAGTCGTTCGCGTCATCGACCAGGTAGAGCCGATTCCGGGCCAGAACGTACGTCTGACCATTGACACGGAATTGCAGGCCTTCGCGCAGCAGGCGCTGATCGACCAATTGCAGGAGCTGAACACCCTGGTCGGGCGCACGGTCTCGCGCCAGGGCGTTGTCATCGCCATGGACCCGCGCACAGGCGAGATTCTGGTTCTGGTCAGCTACCCCAGCTATGACAACTCGCGTTTCGCCCGCGCCATTGACGGGGAATATTACCTCGAAATCGTCAACGATCCCCTGCGGCCGCTGGTGAACAATACCATCAAGAGCAAATACCCGCCTGGGTCGGTCTGGAAGGTGATAACGGCCGCGGCGGTCCTGGAAGAGAATGTCATCGACCCGAACACGCTGCTCTTGGACGAAGGCCAGATTCTGGTTGAGAATCGTTACGCGCCCAACGACCGGGCGGCGTCGCAGCGTTTTGTCTGCTGGCTGCGCAGCGGGCACGGCCGCGTCAATATGATCAACGGCATCGCCTGGAGCTGCGATGTCTATTTCTATCAGATCGGCGGCGGCAACCCAGATTTGTCTTCTCGAACGATCCGGCCTGGCGGGTTGGGCATTGACGATCTGTTTCGTTATGGCACGGCCTTCGGCATCGGCAGCGAACTTGGCATTGAGCTGCCGTTCGAAAACCCGAACCGTATGCCCGACCCTGATTGGAAGCGACGCAACGAGGGCGAGAGTTGGTCTACGGGTGATACGTATAACGCCGCTTTCGGGCAAGGCTACGTGAATGTTACGCCACTGCAGTTAATCTCGTCCGTAGCCGCCACTATCAATGGCGGGGTCCTGTATCAACCGACCATCGTTCGCGAGTTCTTGGACGAAGAGCGTCAGGTGATAGAGCCCTTTGAGCCGCATATTCTGCGCACGCTCAATCGCGAGTTGATGCGCCCTGGCGACGAGCTCACCCTGCTATTGCTGGAAGATATGCTGATGAAGCGGGAATCGAGCCTGGCCTGCGTCTGCGAACCCGACTCGCGCTGGTACGATCCCAACCGCTGCGACCCCGAGGGCTATCGCAACACCGTCGATCTCAATCCCGATCCCGGCATAGAAGACCTGCATACCTACCGCATTCACATCCCGCTGAATTACAGCTTTAACGCTTCAGTCTGTCAGCCGGTTCGCTTCCGCGCCCCGAGCGAACCCTACATTCCAGCCTTTGTAACTCACGAGACGCTGGCGCTGGTGCGCGAAGGCATGCGCGAGGCGGTGATCGGCGAAGGCGGGACCGCGCAGCCCGCGGCCCTGCCTTTCGTTGAAGTCGCGGGCAAGACGGGCACGGCTGAATATTGCGATGACATCGCGCGGCCGCTGAACTTGTGCGTGCCGGGCCAGTGGCCCTCGCACGCCTGGTATACCGGTTACGCGCCGTACGACGACCCGGAAATCATCATCATCGCCTTCGTTTACAACGGCGGTGAAGGCTCGGCGACCGCCCTGCCGATCGTGCGCAAGACCATGGAAGAGTATTACCGCTTGCAGGCTGAGCGCGGCCCGGGCGCGCGCGACGGGCTGGAAGAGACCTAGGGTGAAACTGCTGACTGCCGAGCGCCGCGCTATGCTGCGCATCTGGAGCCCGGCCGTCATGGCGGCTGGCTGCGCCTGGCTGCTGCTGCTAACGTTGGGTGAGACGCCACTGGCGCGGGCTTGCGGCCTGGCGCTCGCCATCTTTGGCGTGACCGCGAGCATGCGGCCGATGGGTTTCGTCGCCTCTACCGCCGGCGGACTGACGCTGGCGCTATGTCCGGTATTCTGGTCGCAGACGGGCGGCGGCGCAGCGGAGCCCGCGACCATTGTCATCGCCGCGGCCGTGGCGCTTTTCGCGATGATTGCCAGCGCCATGCTGCTAAAGCGCCGGGAGCTGGGCATTGGGCTGGGGATCGGCGTATTTCTCATCTTGTTCTGGAGCCAGATCGGCACGCCGCAGAGCCTGCGACTGACCGGGCTCGTCAGCGCCTGGCTGCTGTACGTGCTGGTTGACATGATCATGCTGACCAATCCCAGGCCGGGCATCAAGCCGGCGGTGGCGCCGAAATCCTGGCAGACGCTGGGGCTGCTTTTGCTGCTCGCCATTGGCGCGGTCAACGATCCGCTGGTCGTGCTCTTTGCGCCGGCTATCCTGCTGGCGCTGTTTCTGTCCTACGCGCGTCTGCCGGCCTGGTATTGGCTGGCGCTGACCCTGACAGTCGGCATCGGCCTGGCGCTGCTTGCGCGAACATACATTGTGACACAGACGCCGGTAGTCGACCTATGGGGCTGGCGGGAAGCGACGCGCTGGATTGAGCTCGGTCAACTTATCATCGAGCAATTCAGCGTCCTGGGCATCGCGCTGGGCGTCCTGGGCCTGGCTCGGCTGGCGCGCTGGTATCCGCCGTTGGGCGTCGTCACCATGTTCGCTTATGCCGCCTTCGTCGTCTTTGGTCTGGTTTATCTCGGCCGCAACCGTGAAATCTTGCTGCTGCCGCTGATGATAATCCAGGTGATGTGGATGACCTACGCGGTCAATACCTTCGGCCAGTGGGTGAACAAGTCGCTTGAGAATGACGCCGGCTTGTGGATTCACCTGGTCTCGGCGCTTTACTTCGCGCTTCCGGCGCTTCTGCTGCTGAACATCGTGAATCCTTAATGTCGCGAGCAGCCTGCGAAATACATCGCTGGCCCTGTTCGCATAGAACTACGCCCTCGCCGGCGATTGCATTGAATTGACGGCTTGAGCGCCCAGCAGATTATTCAAAAACGAGTATATTGAATTGAACGTTGTTCGCAATGCCGCGCGCGGATGTGGAAGATTGCCAGCATGCAAGAAGAACTGATCGCCATCAAAGGCGTAAATGACGGTTTGCTAATCGCGCTCAGCACCACCGAAAAGTGGCAAATGGTCACGGATCATCTGGCTGCGCGCATTGATGACAAAGCCGACTTTTTCGCCGGCGCCAATATCACGATTCAGCTTGGCGCGCGACCGGTGCCGAAATACGAACTGAGCTCGTTGAAGGCGCTGCTGGAGCGTCGCGGCCTGAGTCTGTCGCTGGTGCGGAGCGAGAGCGAAACGACGCGCAAATCGGCCAGAGCGTTGCAGGTGGCCACCGAGAATAGCAACCCAATTGCGCCGCCGACCGCAACGATGCCGCAAGAAACCGCGCCGGTCAATCCGGAAGAGACGGGCACTTACGGTACGCTCTTTCGGCGCACCTTGCGCTCAGGCAGGACGATTCACAGCGAAGGACACGTCGTGGTGTACGGCGACGTCAACCCGGGCGCCAAGGTCATCGCCGCGGGCGACATCATTATATGGGGCAAGCTGCGCGGCTATGTGCACGCCGGCGCCCTGGGCGACGAAACGGCGGTGGTCTGCGCCCTGGATATGAGCCCGAGCCAGCTGAGGATCGCCGGCTATCTGGTGACATCGCCGCCGGGCAAGCGCAGAAACGTCATGCCGGAAGTCGCCTTCGTGCGAGACGATCAGATAATCGTTGAAGCCAGAGACTGAGCCGAGAAAGGATGCCGAATGGCGGGGAAAGTGGTAACGATTTCATCGGGCAAAGGCGGCGTCGGCAAGACCACCGCCACTGCCAATCTTGGGATTTCCCTGGCGAGCCTGGGCAAGAAGATTGTCGTCATCGACGCCGATATCGGTCTGCGCAACCTGGATGTCATCATGGGTTTGGAGAATCGCATCGTTTACGACCTGGTCGACATCGTCGAAGGCCGCAGCAAATTGCGCCAGAGCATGATCAAGCACAAGAAGTTTGAAAACCTGTTTCTGATACCGGCCGCGCAGACACGCGACAAAATGGCCGTTAGCCCGGACGATATGGTCAAGCTGACGGACGAATTGCGCGAAGACCACGACTATATTTTGATTGATTCCCCGGCCGGCATTGAACGCGGCTTCCGCAATGCGCTGGAGCCGGCGGACGAAGTGCTGATCGTGACCAACCCGGAGGTGTCGGCGGTGCGCGACGCCGATCGCATCACGGGCTTGATTGAGGCGGCGGAAAAGGGACCCGGCCGCCTGATCCTCAACCGCATCAAGCCCGAGCTGGTCAAGAAGGGCGAAATGCTGTCGTCAGATGATGTGATCGATATATTGGGCCTCGCGATAATCGGCATTATTCCCGAAGACGAGTTGGTGCTGTCAGCATCCAACAGCGGCGTTCCGGTCACTTTGAACACGGATTCCAAGGCCGGCATGGCCTTCAACAATGTGGCGCGGCGATTGACCGGCGAAGACGTGCCCTTTATGAACCTCGACGACGATGCCGGGTTCTTCCGACGCCTGGTCAGATTCATCGAAGGTCGGTAGGGGCCATCAGCATTCGCGGCACAATCAGCAGCGGCTACCAGTAAAGGAAAAATCCATGACCAGCCTCTTGAATCGCCTGTTTGGACGCGCGAAAAAAGGCAGCGGCGCCACCGCCAAGAACCGGCTTCATTTCGTACTCCAGCACGACCGCATCAACCTGCCGCCGCAACGCATGGATGAAATGAAACGGGAGATACTGGCGGTGATCGTCAAGTACCTGGTTGTGGATCAGGACCGGGTGGAAATCGCCCTGGAGCAGCGCGATCGCGCTCATAGCAAGCTGGTGGCCGAGATTCCCTTTGCCAAGGAGAAGCAGCAAATCCAGATGGAGTTGCGCCCCGAGACCGCGGCGAGCGACGAATCAAATGGCGCGGGGAAAGCCTCCCGCGAGGACGACAGCGAAGACGGTCTTGATGAAGACCCGGTCGAAAGCAATGCCAGCGCTGCGGCGGCCGCGGTCGAAACCGACGCCGAGACCGAGGACGACAAAAAGAAATAGGCCCGTCAGCCTATTGCGTTTCCATGCGGCGCATTAACGCACCCGTCGCCGCCGGGCGGGCTGCCCCCGGACATTCCAAGCTGCGTTTACCCTGTATGCCCCGTCCGCGTTCGGTATAATTGGCCTTCAGCTATTAACCTAGCATTGCCTGACCAATGGAACAGAGCAGTATCTGGCGTCGATTCGATTATGTACTGTTAGCGGCCACGGCCGCGCTGGTCGTCTTCGGCATCCTGATGATCGACAGCGCCACCCAGGACGCGATCGATGACGACATAATCAACCGCGTGCCGGATCAGATTAGGTTCGCGGCGATCGGCTTTGCGGTGGTCATCGTAGTTGCGGCGATTGATTATCGGCTGCTGGGCGGCGTCAGCGCGTGGATATACGCGGCCATGATCATCTTGCTGGTGCTGGTGCAAGTCTTCGGCGTGGAAGGGGCCGGCGGCGCCAAGCGCTGGCTGAATGTCGGCATACGGCTGCAACCGTCGGAAATCGGCAAGATAATGATGATCATAACGCTGTCGCAATACCTGGCCGAGCGCTATCTCGACCTCGGCAGGCTGTCAACGGTGCTGCGCAGCATGCTGCACATGGCGCTGCCGGCCGCGCTGATATTCATGCAGCCCGACCTGGGCACGACCATCGTATTCCTGGTGATCTGGGCGGTTATCATCTGGTCGGCCGGCTTGCGCCTGCGTCACATCGCGCTCTTTTTGAGCGCCGGGCTGGTCATTTTGATTGCAGTCTTCCCGCTGCTGCCGCCGTATCAGCGGCTGCGCGTCGAGACATTCCTGGCGCCGGATACCGAGTCGGACGCCTATTACAATATCAATCAGGCGCTGATCAGCATTGGCTCGGGCGGCGTTCTGGGCAAGGGCTACTATGTCGGTTCGCAGAATACCGGGCGCTTCTTGCGCGTCCGTCATACCGACTTTATATTCAGCGTGATCGCGCATGAGTTCGGCATGGCCGGCGGCGTTGCCTTGCTGGCTATGTTCGCCGTCGTGCTCACGCGCATACTCAAGGGCGCCCGCGAAGCCAGTGATCCCCTGGGCAGCATGATCTGCTTCGGCGTGGCCGCCATGATCTTCTTTCAGGCGACGGTGTCAATCGGCATGAATTTGAATCTGCTACCGGTGACAGGGTTGACACTGCCCTTTGTCAGCTCGGGCGGGACATCGCTGCTCTTCACCATGGTAGGCATCGGCTTGGTGCAGAGCGTCATCGTGCGGCGGCGGCGCATCAGCATCTGAGGCGAACCGTCAAGAATAATCAGTGGGGCAAATTGAAGGAGCTGAAATTGTGAGCAATCGTCCCGAGAGGCCGGTGCGGACGCGCTACGCCCCCAGCCCAACCGGCCCGCAGCATATTGGCGGCATCCGCTCGGCGCTATTCGGCTGGCTGTTCGCCCGTCATCACGGCGGGCAATTCATCCTGCGCATCGAGGACACCGACCAAAAGCGCAGTGTGCCGGGTTCGCTGGAACGTATCCTGGAGTCCTTCGAGTGGCTGGGTATGGACATCGACGAGGGACCCCACCTTGGCGGCGGCTACGGGCCCTACATTCAGTCAGAGCGGCTGGAGCTGTATCGGACCTGGGGGGAGCGGCTGGTTGAGCAGGGCCTGGCTTACAAGTGCTTCGCCACGGCTGAGGAGCTGGCCGAAATGCGCGCGTCCGGCGGCGGTTACGACCGGCGCTATCGCGACCTGTCCAGTGAACAATCCGCGGAGCTTGAAGCGCAGGGCAAACCTTTTGTCATCCGCTTCAAGATGCCTTTGAGCGGACAAACGACGGGAGTCGACATCATTCGCGGCGAGGTGGCCTTCGACAACGCCCAATTGCAGGACGCGGTATTGCTGAAGTCAGACGGCTTCCCCACCTATCATCTGGCGCATATCGTTGACGACTACCACATGGAGATATCGCATGTGACGCGCGCGGTGGAATGGCTGCCGTCATTCCCGCTGCATATCCGCATTTGGGAGGCGCTAGGCTGGCGGAAGCCGCAATTCGCCCATCTGCCCGTGTTGCTCAATCCCAACGGCAAGGGCAAGCTCAGCAAACGCAAACAGCAATTCGCCGCCGATGGGAAGAGCGTGCCGGTGCTGGTGCACGAATTCATTGAGGCCGGGTACTTGCCCGAAGCGGTGATGAACTTCCTGACCAATATCGGCTGGAATTTCGGCGACAATCGCGAGGTGTTCACCACGGCGGAAGCGATAGAGCGCTTTAGGCTCGAAGACGTCAACCCGGCCAACAGCGCCTACCCTATCGCCAAGCTGGACTGGCTGAACAGCCAATATATTCAGGCATCCGGCGTTGAGGACCTGGCGCGGCGGCTCAAGCCCGTGCTGACTGCGGCGGGATACGCCGTCAATGATGACTTGCTGCGCCGCGTTACGCCGCTGCTGCAAGTGCGGCTGAAGACGCTGCCAGACGTCGTTCCGATGGCCGGGTTCTTTTTCGCTGACTGGCAGGCCTTTGCAGCGCCGCCGGCGGAGGTCTTGATCCAGCGCAAGATGGACGGCGCCAGTACAGCACGTGTGCTTAGCGGTTCAATCCCTGTGCTCGCGCGCCTGTCCGATTTCGACCACCAGACGCAGCATAGCGCCCTGGCGGCCTACGCCAAGGAGATTGGCTACAAGAATGGCCAGGTATTCGGCTCGCTGCGCGCGGCGGTGACGGGCCAGCGTGTATCGCCGCCGACTTTTGAAACGATGGAGATCCTGGGACGAGCGGAGTCCATCCGCCGCATTAAGCTGGCGGTGGAAGCGTTGAACCTTGCGGTATCGTAAGCCGCTGCCTCATGGGTAGTATTGCCGGGGCCAGGGAGCGTCCAGCAGTCTTGGCCGCCTGGCCTTGAATGATCGCGAATTCGCTGCTAGCATGGCCGGCGGTTAGTGGGAGATAGTTTAATTGGCAAAACAGCGGACTCTGGATCCGCCATTCCTGGTTCGAGTCCAGGTCTCCCAGCTTCTTCAGCGACCCGGTCTTTTAGCCGGGTCGTTTGAGTTTTGCGGGCCGGCAGAGCGACCTCCTGAAGGTCACGCGACGGACAGCACAACCAGCTCCACCCACTTGCGGAATTCTTCGTGCTGCGCGTTGTATAGCAGGCGCGTCCTCAGCGGCAGGCCCAGCCACATATACGACAGCTTGCGGCGCTCTTCGCGCGTGGTGCGATCTACGATTTCGCGATACCAGCCGGGAAAGCGCAAAAATATCTCCGGGTGATCCAGGATATTGTCCCGCACGCGCCAATACAGCATAAAGAAGAAGACGAAGGCGAAGATGCCCATCAGCACCAAAAGCGACGAAGGCACTAGCAAGGTGAATATCAGGTAAGCCAGCACCAGGCCCCAGATGCAGGCGTCAAATAATGGACTGAAACCTACTTCGTCGCCGTATTGCTGAAAGGCGGACAGGATCGGTTCTTTGTAGTAGCCCATCACAATCAGGCAGGCGCGCAGGAACAGCAAGGACACCGCAAACATTATCAATGGCAGTATGGTCATCATCGGCTGTTTACCGCGCCATGCCACAGATTGGCTGGCGACGCGCCTGCGGCGATTCTAGTCATCAGCCTGGTCTACCTCCGCGACTCCTGCATTTCTGAAACCGTGGCGCAACTCCCCGGGCGCCCGCGCCTCCAGCTGCGGGTTGGGGTGCGGCGTGCACGGAAGCGGCGCTTGCCAGCATTGGTTGCCGTTGGTCGGTACATTCAGCTGAAGGCCGCTGGTTGTCACGTACTGTTGGTAGGCCACGGGCCAATGGTCGTAGAAGCCGTCATCGGGCCCGGCCGGCAGAGGATAGCTCTGGCGTCCGACGATGACATACGCTACGTAAGCAAGGCAGAGCAACGCCAATGCCTGTATTGCAATGACACGCGCGCGCAGGGCAATGTCAGACCAGATTTCAAAGGCCATTATGACCGAAAGCGCCGCCAGGCTCCAGAGAATATAGCGCACATACTTGGGCTCGGGGAATGTGAAAAACCAGAATGTCAACATGATGAGCAGCGGCGTCAACGCCAACAGGCCGGGGCCGGGTTCGCGATTTGCGCCTCGATCGCGCAGTCGACCGATGGCGTACAAGCCAAGCGCGCCCAGCGAGATCAAAGTCGGCAGCATGGTAGGCATGATGCTGCTGGCGGATTTCCGCAGCCAGGGACCCAGCCAATCCCAAGAGCCGAGCACTTCTTCCTGATCGCCGCCGCGAATTCGCGTGTTGGTCGACATCGTGCGCTGCCTGGCGAGCAGCTGCTCGTGCGGAATAGCCCAGTCCACATCCACCCGGCCGATAGTCTGCGGATACGCGATATAGCCGCTGGTGACCACGCCTCGCGCCAACCAGGGCAAAACCACGAAGCCCGCCAAAGTTGCGATCAGCTTCAGCAGGCGAGCGGCGCGCTCGCGATCCCGGCGGAAGCCGCCGCGCTTCAGCCAAACGAAGAATACCGTCGCCGCCAGGGATAGCCCGAATACGACGAAGGACTGCTTAACGGTAAGCCCAATCAACACCAGAATCGCCAGGCGCAAAAGCAGATAGCGATTGTCGCGCGCGCGGAGGTTCCAGTCCTGCAGAATATCCAGAAAATACGCCACGCAAAGAAAGCCGACCAAATCAACAACCGTATCGGTCAGGAAATGCGTTATGCCGCTATGCCCTGCGGTGTAGAACAGTACGAAAGGGATGGTCAAGGCCGCGAAAACCGACGACCAGCGAATTGTCTCGCCCGGCTGAATGGCGCGCAGCTGGAGCGCCGATTTTAAGGCGCCCGCGAGATACGCCAGGAGCAGCAAGCCCGTGGCGATATGTTGCGACCGCCCGGACCAGACTGACACGTCGAGCAAGGCGTCATACAAGTAGACGGAGTGATTGAAAGCCAGGGACGAAAACAGGTTGCCCAAGCCGGGCACAATCGGAAAGCTGTCGATCCACATGACGGCCTGGATGTCGCGGAAGCCGCTGTCAAAGGCGGTCGGCATCGCCAGCGCCCGATTCGACAGCCACAGGCCTAGCAGCGCCATGGCCAGCAAATACGCGCGTTCGTTTCGCATCTGAGCCAGCAGGCGCGCGGCGGATTCCCGCTGAGACATCAATTGATGAGCCGCGACCAACGCGAAAATCAGCAGAATCACTTCGTTAACGGGAAAGGCAAAGTGCCAGATCTGTAACGCGGCCAGCGTCAGCGACCAGCCCAGCCAAAAGCTGTCCAGCCAGTCCCGGCCCCTGGCGAAGGGTTTGCCAAACAATCTCAGCGCCACCAGGCCCAGTCCGCTGAAAAGAAGGAAGAGGAGCGCCCAACTCAGCAACACCAGCGACATCGGCGCGACAAGGTCCAGCATTTGGGTCGAGTCCTCGAAATCTACTATGTAAGTACGTCAGCCCCTGCGGAAATCCCATTATAATGTCAGGCAATGCATTCTGCGATTATGATCTGCATGGGCGCCGTATTGTGAATTGGCCAAAAGGCCGGGCGGACAATTGAGGTCTATGGACACACTGACAGAGCCGGTAGAGGGCTCGCGGATTGCCTTCATTCAAGACGCGGACGCCAATGCAATAGCCGAGAACCTGGTGGCGTTCGCCAATACGGAGGGCGGCGCCATTGTGGTCGGCGCGGACGCCGACGGCGCGCCGGCGGAGGAAGGCCTGACAAGAGAAAGAATCGAGCGCGCGCTAAGCCTGGCAGACAATCTCTACAATCCGCCGGTCGTCATAGACGGCTGCGATGCCATCCAGCTGAAGCCAGCGGACTCCGGAAAGACTCAGCCTGGCATAGAAGGTGACTACGCCGCAAACGCCTCCGCCGACGATGACAAGTTGATCCCGGCTTTCTCGATCCGTGTGCCGCGCAGCACAGAGTTGCACGCCCTGGCCGACGGCCGAGTGTTGATTCGCAGCGGCGCGATCAACCGACCCTTGGGCGGTCAGGAAATCTTGCGCCTGGCCAGCGCCAAAAATACGGGCGACTTTGAGACTGAAGCCGTGCCCGGCGCCACAATCGACGACTTCAATCGCGCGATAATCGACGAATACCTGGAAAAGCGCGCCGAACGCGCCAAACGCGTCTACAGCGGTGATTTCAATCGGCTGCTGTTGGAGATTGGCGCCATAACGGCCGACGGCAATCCTACCGTTTGCGGCCTGCTGCTTTTCAGCGATTATCCGCAGCGCTGGCTGCCGCAGAGCAGCGTCGTCTTCGCCCGATTTGTGGGCACAACGCCGCGCGGCGAGCAGGGATTGGCCGGCTACACGCGCCGCGAGGAGATTACGGGTTCGGCGCCCAGTCTCATCGAATCGACCTGGAACCTCGTCTGGAGCGAGATGGCTATTAGCGCTGTCGTCAAAGGCCTGGAACGCGAGGAGACCTTCGAATACCCGCAATTCGCCGTGCGCGAAGCGCTGGTCAACGCGATATGCCACCGAGATTATCGCTTGCGCGGGCGCCGCATCGAGGTGCGTATGTTCTCCGACCGGCTGGAGGTGATATCGCCCGGCGGCCTGCCCGGTTTCATCACCGTGGAAAATATCAAGGATGAGCACTTTTCGCGCAATCCACGCTTGGTCGGGGGTTTGTTCCACTGGGGCTATATCGAAGAACTGGGGCTCGGCATTGACCGGATGTTGGAAGTCATGGAACAAGCCGGGCATTCCCCGCCAAAATTCGACGCCCGGCCGTATAGCTTTGCGGTCGCCCTGCACAACGAGCGAATCCGACCGAAAGTTCCGGAGTGGGCGCGGGATACCAACCACCGCCAGGCCCGCGCGCTGCAATACATTCGGGACAGCGGCTCAATCACGAATCGGGAATACCGCCGGCTGATCCATTCTGTTTCCGCGGAGACATTGCGCCTGGATTTGGCGGATCTTGTGGAGAAGGGCATTCTCAACAAAGTGGGCGCCAACAAAGGCACGCGTTACACGCTGAGAGACGCGCCCGGCGACGCGTAAGATGGCAAGACGCGCCGCAGCGCGCCCATAGCGGAGTTGCCGAAATCGCTTGCGAATCAACGGCGTTCTTTGAGGCGTGCGGATTTGCCGCGGCGGTCACGCAGATAGTAGAGTTGCGCGCGGCGCACTTTTGCCCGGCGCAGTATCTCGATCTTCTCGATGCGCGGGCTGTGCAACAAAAAGGTGCGCTCGACGCCGACCCCGTGGCTGGCGATGCGCCGGACGGTAAAGTTGGCTTCGTTGCCGCCTTTTCGCGCCCGAATCACGACGCCCTGGAATACTTGCACGCGCTCGCGGGCGCCCTCGATGATACGAACGTGAACTTTAACAGTATCGCCTGATTCGATTTTAGGATGCCGATTGTTTTTGGCAACCAGCGCTTGCATCAATTCCTGGCTCATGGCGGCAGGCCCTCGCAAAAATGCGCCCGAAGGCGCTTGGCTGTCTGTCAGAAGTCGCGGCATTGTAGCACAGCCCGGCACGAGCGGGCAAGGGCGAGCCACGGACTTGTTGATTCAAGTTTCAGCGAGACCGAGCAAGCGCGACTGTCAACCTTGCGGCTTAGGGAACTTGCAAAACGACGCCCGCCTGCAAGCTGTCGATATCGGCGATATCGTTCAGGGCGGCAAGGACTTCCACTGTAGTCCCAAAGGCCGCGGCAATCCCGAAGAGCGTGTCGAACTGCTGTACGGTGTAAGTCCGGCTGGGCGTCGCCTCGCCGGCCAGCTGCGCGCTGAATGCTTCCGAAGGATCAGTCAGCGCGTTATCCAGCAGCGCCTCTTGCGCTTGCTCAATGAGGGCGCTGCGCGTGTCATCGCTGCTGGCGATTTCAAGTTCCACCGCTTCCGGCGTCGGCGGAATGGTCGCGGGGTCAAGCGTTGCGGTAGGAATGGAGGTAGGCGGCGGGATAAAGCCGGTCGTGCCGCAGAGTGGGATCGTGATATGTTGCCCAACGGTAATTCGATCCGGGTTGGCGATTTCGCTCGCTGCCGCGATGGCGTCCACTGTTACGCCGTACGCCAGCGAGAGTTGGAACAAGGTCTCCCCCGCGCGAATCTCGTGCACGCAGTCTTCCCCGGGCGGTATGGTGGCGCGGGGCTGCAGAATAGCCGTCGCCTGGCCCGCTCGCGAATCTCCAGCTGTCACGCCGCCGTCTGACGAAGACGGACCGCCAGCGGCCGGTTGTGTCTGCAGCGCGATCAAGGCAGTTGCCGTGAGCGCGAATTGATCGGCTACCGGCTCAGCCGCTTCGGGCTCGGTCGCCTCCAGCGCCACAGTAGCCGTCGGCGGGAGAACAGTCGGCTCTGATTCCTGGACTGCCGTTGGCGAAGGGTATTCGCGAGCAACCGGTTGGTTCTGGATCGCCTCAGACGTATCGCGAAAACAGGCTGTCGCGAGCAAGGCGACAACCGCCAAAAGCAGCGTGAGTTGAATGCGCCGGGAAAAGTCGGACATTAATCGGCTACTCCTCGTCGCAGAAGCGACCAACGGTTCTGGCGATCGCCACTGCCTAAAAGGCAAATGCCGGACGCGCAATACGCGCCCCTGCGATTCATTATAGGTAGAGACGAAATAACGGACAAACGAGATTGGGACAGTATTTGCCGCATCTATCCAATGCGATCGGGATTCACGTGGTCAAGCAATCAGCCCGGACGAAACTGCCGCAAGAATCAGCAGACCGGCTACGATGCGGTAGTAGCCAAAGACGACAAAGCTGTTGTTTGATACATATCTCAATAGCCAATCGATGGACAGCCAGGCGAAAACCGCCGAAAGCGCGGCGCCAAGCAACAGCAAGAAGAGCTCGCCGGAACCAAGCGTTTGAATGACGATCGCCAAACGATAGAGCGTGGCGCCGCCCAACAATGGGATAGCCAGGACAAATGAGAATTCGGTTGCCTGTCGGCGGTCCAGCCCGGACAGGATGCCGCCGATAATGGAGCTGCCGGAGCGCGACACGCCGGGAATCAAAGCCAGAACTTGCACCAGGCCGACCGTCAGCGCCTGTTTCACGGTGATGTCCGCGATTCTGCCCGGCTCGCGCTCGCGCGGCTTAAACACTGGCAGGCGCTCCACCAGCAAGAAGACGAATCCGCCGACAATCAATGACATCGCGACCACTTGAGGCGAGAATAGAAACCGCCCAATACGCTCCCCGGCCACGAAACCGAGCACGGCGGCGGGCAAACAGGCGAGCAACACCAGCGACCAGAAGCGGCGGCCTTCCGGCGATATTGAAAAGCTCAGCTTATGCCCGTACAGGGTCTTGCGATAATAGAGAACAACTGCCAGAACAGCGCCGAACTGTATAAAAATCTCGAATACGGCGCCCGTTCCGTTAAAGCCAAGCAGCGACTTGCCGACAATCAGATGCCCGGTGGACGAAATCGGCAAGAATTCGGTCACGCCCTCGACAAGCGCCAGGATGACGACTTTGATAATGTCTTCGATCATGAAATCGGCAGGTTTTTGGCCAATTGATCAGGAATTGTCAGGCCGCGCCAAAGAGCCGGCCGCCCAGCAAAATGCCGAGCGCAACTGCTAATAAGCATAAGCCATAATTCAGGATGCCATTAAGCAAAAGCAGCGCAATTTTGCCCTCTTGCGCCAAGGCGTAGCTCTCGTTGGCAAAGGCCGAAAATGTCGTGAAAGCGCCGAAGAAGCCGCTGCCGATCAGCAGGCGCAGCTGAGGCGACAGTCCAACGCGCGCGCCGAGCCAGACGCCGAAAAGCGCCAGTCCAAATGATCCCAGGACATTGACTAGCAAAGTCCCATACGGGAAAATGCCCGTCAGCGGCGTCAGCAAGTGGTTTGTTCCGAGCGTCAGCAGATAGCGGGCGTTGGCGCCGAAAAATCCGCCGACCCCAACGTAAAGCAGGCTTTCCATCGTCTATCCTCGCCGCGCTCGTTTGCCTTCTGCGCCAAGTCTACAGGCGCAGCGAACGAGCCGCAAATCAAGCGCGACCGATTCGATATTTCGCGCTGACGCCGGTTGCGCCGTGCATCCGTCGCCGATGTGCTGTAAACTGACGCTCCACTTTCGAGGCCGCCAATGGACTACATCAGGCTTCTCAGCAGCAATCATGATTTCGCCAAGCTGTGGGCGGCGCAACTCGTCAGCCTGCTGGGCGACTGGTTCAGCACCATCGTCGTCTCGGCATTGATCATCACTTACACCGAGGGCAGCGGCTATCAGGGCATCGCGGTCAGCGGATTCCTTATCGCCCGAATGCTGCCGCCGCTGCTGGCGCGGCCCTGGGCCGGCGTGCTGGCTGACCGTTTCGACCGCAAGCGCCTGCTCATAATCAGCGATTTACTGCGCGCGCTGGCCGTTTTGGGTCTGCTGTTCGCCTCCCGGAGCCCGGATTACCTGCCGCTAATCTACGTGCTTGTCATCATCCAGTTCATGATTTCTTCGGTCTTTGAGCCGGCGCGCAACGCCATCATGCCCAGCATTCTGTACCGTCATCAGCTTATCATCGGCAATACGCTGAGCAGCGTCACCTGGTCGGCCATGTTGGCCGTCGGCGCCATCAGCGGCGGGCTGGTGGCGGAACTCTTCGGGACGCAGATTGCGCTGCTGGTTGACGCCATGACCTTTGTATTGTCCGCGATTCTGGTCCTGCTGATTGTGATACCGGAAAGTCCGCGCTCGGAAATCGGCCAGCCCCCGCGCGCAATCACGGACAAGACCGAGCGCACCTTCCTGGATGGAATCCGTTACTTGCGGCGTCACCCGGAGACGGCCTCCGCGCTCTTTGTAAAAGCCGGGCAGAGCATCACCAGCTCGGACGCGCTGCTGATATTCTTTGGCACACAGGTCTTTGTACTCGGCGACCAGGGCATTACGTCGATGGCTATTCTCTGGGCCGCTTTCGGCGTTGGCGCCATCATCGGCCCGCTGATCGCAAACCGCTTCAGCGATGATTCGGTCAAGGTGCTGCGCCGGCTGATCGGCGCCGGCTTCGCCTTGATCGCGCTGGGCTGGCTGTTTTGGGGCTTGTCGCCGTCGCTGGAATTCCTGGCGCTGGCCGTGGTCGTGCGGGCGATGGGCGGCTCAATCAACTGGACTTACAGTTCGGTGATAATCCAGCAGCAAGTCCATGACGAATACCTGGGTCGCATGTTCTCGCTTGACTTCGCCGGTTTCGAGCTGGTGCAGACTCTGGGCATCCTGGTGGTCGGTTTCGCTATCGACGCGGTGGGCGACGGCGGCATGCGGGCGATTGTATTTGCCTCGGCGCTGGCTGCGGTCATCCCGCTGGTCGTCTGGCTGCGGATAGTCAACTGGCTGGACAAGAATGATATTGGGAAGGTGGCAGCCGCCCCGGAATTAGCCGCAGGAGGCTAAGATGACGAGCTTTCAATACGACAAAGATATCATCGCCAACTATCCGGACCTCAGGGGTGGCGCGATAGTCGCTCGGAGCATGACCAACGCGCCGACCTCGGCCGCGCTCAGAGACCGATACCTGGCCGAACAGGCAGCGGTCAAAACGCGCATCGGCGATACGCCTCTGAGCGAGCTGCCCTCGTTAAACGCCTGGCGCCGCGCATTCAGCGCATTCGGCGTATCCCCCACCAAGTATCGCAGCGCCGCCGAAGCCTTGCTGCGCCGATTAACCAAGAAGGGCGATATTCCCGGCATCAACACCCTGGTTGATATCGGCAATCTGGTCAGCATCCGCTATGGTTTGCCGGTGGCCATCTTCGATACGCGCCAGATAGCGGCGCCCATCACCGTGCATTATGCGGATGGCAGCGAGCTGTATACCGAGCTGGCCAGCGGCGCAGCCATGCGCCCGGAGCCGGGCGAAGTCGTCTTTTCCGATGAGCGCAAGATGGTGGTGGCGCGCCGTTGGTGCTGGCGGCAGAGCGCAACCAGCGCCGCAAATGCCGATACGACCGACGCCGTCATCACCGTCGAGGCGCATCACCCGGGCGGCGGCGCCGATATCATATCGGCCCTGGAAGACTTGCTGGCGCTGCTAAGGGAGTATGCCGGCGGAAATTACGAATCCGCGGAACTCAATGCCGACAACCCCGCGATCTAGCCCAGCCGCAGGCGCCCGCTGAGAATCGGCGGGAACTGGCGAAATCGGCTCCAGTCCAGACTTGACGAGCTACCTTTGGCTTCCGCCTCATATGAGGGCTCAAGCAAGGCGTCCAGGACGAAGCCCGCGGCAAAGGCGGCGCCGAGCAATTCGCTGAGCGGGCGATGAAAGTAGTAGTGCGGCGTCGGCTCGCCCGGGGCGCCCGAGTCCTTTTCCGGCGGCACGTCCAGATAGCTGCGCAGCTTGAGGGCGTAATGCTCGCTGACGACGCCGTCGCGGTCTTCTTTCTCGTGCAGGAAAACCGGATTGTTGGAGTTAAAAGCCGGGTGCATAGTGGCGAAGACAAACCGTCCCGCCGGCTTCAACAGTCGGCTGGCGGCCGCGAACAGCGGATCAATCACCGGCATGTCCATCAAAGCCATCGAACAGGTTATCGCGTCGAAGCGCCCCGCTCCCAATCCCAGCAGCGCTGACTCGTCCGTCGCGTCAATGAGGCGGTAGTCCACCCGAGCGCCGGCCAATCTGTCGCGGGCGCGGGCGAGATCAAGCATGGCTGCGCTGTAGTCAAAGGCCGTCACGGCCGCGCCTGCCCGGGCCAACCGCCTCGCAATTACGCCGTTGCCGCAGCCGGCGTCAAGCACGGATTCGCCGACCTGCAGTCGAAGCAACTGCAGCACGCTGGGCTCGACCAGCTTGCGATGAAAGACGTTGCCGTATTCGCCATGCAGCTTATCCCAGAAGCGCGCCTTTTGATTCCACAGTTCGCGACCTTCGTCATTTATCTGCTTGATGTCCAAGGTGGATTCTCCAGTCTGTAGGCTCAAGGCAATGTCTGCGGGTCAGGCCCCGGCGCCGCGCCAAGAGCCGACCGTGCCGACACATCGCCCTGTCGCCGGAATCTGAGTACGAATACAGTATAATGGCTGCTAGACAAAAGTCTTGCGGAAAGATTCAGTCTTGACGAACGAAATGCTTGTATTCGCGCTGGTCGGCATTCTGATCGGCTTTTCCAAGGGCGGGCTGGGCGGTCCGGTACCGGTCGCGCTCACAGTCCCTATGCTGAGTTTGTTCATCGACCCGCAGGTCGCCGTTGTATTGGTCTTGCCGCTGCTCATTTTCGCCGATGGCTTCGCGCTGTACTCTTACTGGAAGCAGTGGGACCCTTATTACCTCCGCCTCATGGTCATCCCGGGCTTGCTGGGCGTGGTCCTGGGCGCGGTCGTGCTCAAAGACATTGACGCCCTGACGCTTAAGCGCATTATTGGTGGCTTGACCCTGCTCGCCCTGATATTCAAGTTCGCCAGCGACCGCCTGGCCGCGCTGTCATACAGTCCCAGAAAATGGCACGGCTATTTCGCCGGGCTGGCCTCGGGTTTTGGCTCGACGCTGGCTAACGTAGGCGCGCCGCCTTTTACCGCTTATTTGCTGCTGCAGCCGCAGATGACGCCGCGCCGCTTTATCGGCACGACCACGCTCTTCTTCGCGGTTATGAATCTGACCAAAATGCCCGGCTTTGTTTTTCTGGGCATGTTTGATGTCGATCGCCTGCTAAGTATCGCCTGGGTTTTTGTGCTGATTCCACCTGCCGTGATGGTCGCGCGATATCTGATTGACCGCGTCAATCAGCAAGTTTTTGAGTGGATGATGATGATACCGCTCTTTATATTGAGCCTGTTTCTGCTGCTCAACACTTGCGCAGCCAATTGCTGATTGCGGCGATAAAGCTAAAGCGCGGTAAAAGGACGTCGAAGCCGCAAGCTGCATAATGACAGTCTCGAAACAGTAGTGACAAGGGCCCGGTTTATGGCGACAGTCGCCGAGCACTTTGCGGAGCAATTGCATGTTGCCGGTGTAGCGCGCGTTTACGGCTTGCCCGGCGGCGAAAATGTAGAAATCCTGGATGCAATTCGCCGGCGCGGCCTGGACTTTGCGCTGGTCAAGAACGAGAGCAGCGCGCTTTTCATGGCGGCGACTGAAGCGCGTTTGAGCGGCAAGATTGGCGTGGCGCTGACCACGCTTGGCCCGGGCGCGGCCAACGCGACCGCCGGCTTGGCGCATGCGCACCTCGACCGGGCGCCGGTGCTTTTGATCACGGCGACGACTGACCCCGAGCTGATTGGCCGGCATACGCATCAAGTGCTGGATCTCGAAGCCGTCTTCCAGCCGATGTGCAAATTTTCAGCCGAGCTCTCGGCGTCCAACGCTATCCAGACAATTCAGCGCGCGCTGAGCCTGGCGCGGGCCGGCCGGCCCGGCCCGGTTCATCTCGGCTTGCACAATCGCATCGCCCGGCAAGCGGCGGAACGCTCGGTCGCGCCGTCCGTGGCTGCGGCGGCGGCGCAACATACCGATGACCTCGACGCCCTCCGCGCGCTGTTGTCGGACAAGCGCAAACCGGTCATCGCCCTCGGACTGGGTCTGGAGCCGGACGCGCCCTACGTGGCCATTCGCGAGCTGGCCGAGCGCTTAGGCGCGCCGGTCATTGATACGCCAAAGAGCAAAGGCGCGCTGACGGCCGAGCACCCATTGTTCGCCGGAACCATCGGGCTGACGCGGGCCGACCCGGTATACGAGCTGCTGGATGAAGCCGACTGCATAATCGCCATCGGTTTCGATGTGGTCGAGTTGGTCAAGCCCTGGGACTACGAGACGCCGCTGGTGTGGATCGCCAACTGGGAAAACCGCGACCCGCGCCTTGCCTGCGCCTGGGGAGCGGTCGGCCCAGTCAACGACATTCTAAACGCGCTCGAGGGCGTCAACTGCCGGACCCTGGAGACTTGGGGCGCAGAGCGTGTGCGGCGATTCCGTGAGCGGCAAAGCCGGGTCAGCCTGCCGAAAGCGCGCGCCCAGCGTATTCTGCCGCAGACCTTCCTGGCTTCGTTACGGGAAAACACGCCGGACGACATCGTCGTGACGACCGATGTCGGCTCGCACAAGATCTTCGCGGCGCTGAACTGGCCGGCGCGGGCGCCCAACCGCTACTTTGTCTCGAACGGGCTCTCGGCGATGGGATTCGGGCTTTGCAGCGCCATCGCGGCGGCGGAAATCACTGGTGAGCCCGCCGTCTGCATCACGGGCGATGCCGGGCTGGCCATGGTCATGGGCGAGCTGGGCTTGCTGGTTGAGCGGCAGCTGCCGGCGCTGGTGATTATCATGAACGACGCCGCGCTGGATTTGATCCGCTCGGCGCAGCTGCGCGCGGGGCGAGTCGCCTTTGGCACGGAGTTTCACAACCCGGATTTCGCGCTCATCGCCCGCGCTTATGGCATCGCCTATCGCCGCGTGGATTCGAAGCGTGATTGCGACGCTGCGATTCTGGAGGGAATGTCGCGGCGCGCTCCCATGCTGATCGATGTCATGGTCGACCCGGTCGGCTACCCGACGACGGCGCGCGCGGACTAATCAGTCAAGCGCGCGAATGCGCTCGGCCAGCGACGGGTCGCCCGCCAGCGCCGTCTGTATTTTCTTCAGGGCCGCGACCACTTCGTCGACTGCGCCCCCGCCCTCGCGGAAGATCTCCTCGTCGAGCCACAATCCTTCGCGGGTACTGATGCGCTCGGTGACGGGCATGTGCATGTTCTCCAGGTCAAAGTATTCCGGGAAAGCCGACGGCACAGCCAGACGCGACTCTTGCGGCCGGAACAGATCATAGCGATACATGGGATCGTAGCCGCTCCAGCAGAGGATGCCCTCGGCCTGCATCGCGCGCGCGATGACGTTATTGGTCGCGCCGAAGGCCTCGGGATCAACCGCGAAGATGTAGCGATAGAGCGCCCGTTTTTCATGGCGAGGATCGCGCGGCAAGACGCGGACGCCATCGACCTCGCTGAGCGCTTCGTCCATATAATTGGCCGATTGCTCGCGCATGGCGGCTTGGGCCGGGAAGCGCTCCAGGGCGACATTCAGCAGCGCCGCTTGCAGCTCGGTCATGCGATAGTTGCCGCCCTGCGTGTACATCTCGCCGGCGGGGTCATGCGGCCGACCGCAGTCGATGATGCTGGCCGCGCGCCAGGCGTGCTCTTGCGATTGACAAAGCAATACGCCGCCTTCGCCTGCGGTCATGATCTTGGTCGATTGCATGCTGAAGGAGCCGAAATGCCCGAGCGCGCCGGCGCCCTGGCCGGACCAGATCGCGCCGTGCGCATGGGCGGCGTCCTCGATGACTATCAACTTGTGTCGCTCGGCGATGGACATGATGGCGTCCATATCCGCCATTTGCGAGGCGATATGCACGGGGATGACGGCCCGCGTCCGGTCGGTGATCGCGGATTCGATGGCCTTTGGGTCGATGCAGAAGGTGTCGGGATCGATATCAACCAGCACCGGAATCGCGCCCGCCATCATGGGCGCGGAGGCGGTCGCCTGGAAGGTGTAGGCGGGAACCAGAACTTCGTCGCCCCAGCCGATGCCGGCCGCGCGCAGCGCAACTTCCATGGTGATGGCGCCGTTCATGACCGCCACGGCGTAGTGGCCGCGCTGCATCTCAATAAAGGCGTCAAGAAAGCGCTCTGTCTGCGGGCCGGGATAGGGGAAGCCGCCCCAGGCGCCGCTGCGCACGACATCGGCGACGGCCGCGACATCGCGCTCGTCATGCACAGGCCAGCTTGGATAGGCTGCCGTTCTAGTTTTGCCGCCCCCGAAAAGCGCCAGTTCGCTCATGATTCGTCCTCCAGAAAGACTGCTTGTCGGCTGCGGCTGCTCTCGCGGGCTGCGTCCATAGACCGCATGGTGGCGCAACTCTCGCGCGGGCAGAACTTTGACCAGCGACTCATGAACCGGCCAGCCTGGCAAAGGTAAATATCGCGACAAAAGCGACCGGTATCAGCCCCAGCAGCAGCATCCGCCGGATCACGGGACCCTCCTGCCCGGCCAGGCCGACGGTGCTGCAGCCGACGATGACCTTGGCCGGAGCCAGTACGCTGCCCAGCGACGCGCCCGCCGTCTGACCCGCCAGCAGCACCGGCGCGCTCAGCGCCAGCAGGGCAGCCGTCTCTTGCTGCAATGCGCCAAAGACCACATTGGAATTGGTGTTGCTGCCGGTCATGAATGCGCCCAGGGCGCCGATGAATGGCGCCACCAGGGGATAAAGCCGAGCGCTGAATGTTTCGCTGACGCCAAGGGCGATGATCTGCGTCATGCCCGAATGGGTCATCAGAGCCGCCATCGCCACCAGCGCCAGTATCGATATGGTCGACTTGGAAGCCGAGCGGCGCACGTTTGCCCAGATCTCGCGCCATACGGAAGCGGACGCGTAATACCCGGCGCGGCGATACAAGAGGAAAGCGATTCCACCCGCGTAGAATAGAATCGCCCCGGCATGACCAAAGACGCTGATCGCGCGTCCACTCTCGGCGGGGGTCCGCCAGCCAGAATCGGTCGCGACAGCAGGAAACTCGATTTGGATGCGAACTGTATCCAACACTTGCTCCAGCGGGCCGATTAAGTTGGCCGAAAAGGCCAGGATTAACAAGATGACGTAGGCAGCCAGCGCCAGCGCGATGCTGCGAGGCCGCTCGCCGCCGGCTTCCGGCGCAGCCCGCGCCCGGCCAGAATGCAGCGGGGACAGCACATAGATTACGCCGACGACAGCGCCGGCCAGCGCGCCCGAGGTGGAGCCCAGGGTCCACATGCCATTGGTGGTGATCCACCACTGGGTCAAGCCCATGACGGCGCCAACGATAAGCAGCATGGGAATCGAGCGCAGGAATCCGCCCCGGCCGGCGCTCACAAAGGCGACCAGGCCGCCGCTGAAGAAGCCGGCCAAACCCAGCACCAGCGCTGCGTCGTGCGCCAGAATCTCGCCCGATAGCCCGGTGACCGCGGTCAGCGCCACAAATGACGTGCCCAGCGAACCGAAAGTCACCGCCCAGCCGTGGCCCAAGGCCGCCATGATTACTGATTGCGTGGCGGTGTAACCCAGGCCGACCAGCAATGGAGCGACCACCGCCACCGGTACGCCGAAACCGCCGACGCCTTGCAATAGCGACACGAACACCCAGCTGATTAGCAAGCTTTGCGCGGCGCGGTCGGAGGTCAGGCGCGGCAGGCTGCGTCCGATCAAGGCAACCGCGCCCGCTTCATTGGTCACGTTGTAAAAGAATAGCGCCATCCAGACGATGTACAAGACGTCGACCGCGAGAAAAACGGACTTGCCGATAGCCACCGCAGCCAGCTGCAGGCCGCCGCCAAAGACGGTTACTGACAGGAACAGAGCGACGCCGAAGCCGGCCAAACCGGCGCGGCTGCCGCCCCAGCCCAAGCCGACCATCAGCAGCAGCACAGTCAAGACTGGCAGTAGCGCCAGCAGCCAGTTGATTAGGTTGAGGTCCAAGCGCTGTCTCCAGTTGTCGCGCTAGGAATTGCTATCCAGCGGCGGCCGTTGTTCGTAGAAGCGAGTCGCTTCCTGGAAGGCGTAGGCCAGTTGCAGCACCGCGAAGTCCGCGCGCGGCCGCCCGACGATTTGCAAGCCGACAGGCAAGCCCTCAGCGGTGAATCCGCAGGGGATGGAAATCGCCGGCAGGCCTGTGATCGTGATGTAGGCGCAGGTCATCATCCAGTCGATATACGTATTCATGGCGACGCCGGCAATCGCGCGCGGATACTCCCACTCAATGGGAAAAGGCGGGACTTGCGCAGTCGGCAGCAGGAGAAATTCGTAGGTCTCGAGGAATTCGCGCACACGGTGGAAAAGCTCAGTGCGCCTGGCTTCGGTTCGGCTAATCTGGCCTGCGCTCAGCTCTTTGCCTTGCGCCACATTCCAGCGAATTGTCTCCTTAAAGGATTCCTCGCCAAATTCGGCAAAATGCTCGGCGAAGGACAATTCAAAGTTCCAGGCGCGCAAGGTCTGGAAAATGTCGTAGGCGTCCCTGAAATCCGGCTCGGCCGCTTCGACGATGCCGCCCAATTCTCCGAAGACTGGAAGTTGCTGGTCTATGGTCTCGGTCACCGCCGGGTCAACGGGCAGGCCGCCCAGGTCGGAGCTCCAGGCGATTCTCGCGCCGGCGAAGTCTCGCTCCAGATCGGCGGCGAAGGCGGAAGCCGGTTGGTCAAGCGAGAGCGGCGCGCGGCTGTCGTATCCGGCGATGGCTTGCAGCATCAGCGCGACATCTTGCACAGTCCGCCCCATGGGTCCGTCCACCGACAGCGTCGACCAGGCGTTGCCCTTGGGGTATTGCGGCGCCCGACCCGGCGTCGGGCGCAAGCCAACTATATTGCAGAAGCTGGCGGGATTGCGAAGCGAGCCGCCCATATCGCTGCCGTCGGCGATAGGAATCATGCCGGCCGCCAGCGCCACCGCCGCGCCGCCGCTGCTGCCGCCGCAAGTCTTTGATGTATCGTAGGGATTTCGAGTCGCGCCGAAGACCGGATTGAAAGTATGTGAGCCAGCGCCAAATTCAGGCACGTTGGTTTTGCCCAGCGTGACGCAGCCCGCCGCCTTCAAGCGCGCGATGATGAGATCGTCAGACTCGGGGACATAGTCGCTGAAGGCGGGCGAGCCCATGGTCGTGCGGATGCCGGCGGTTTCAAAGAGGTCCTTGTGGGCGATGGGCAGGCCATGCAAGGGACCGAGTTGGTCCCCGCGCGCCTGCTTCTCGTCAGCCGCGCGCGCCAACTCCAGCGCCAAATCCGGCAAGTAGGTGACGATGGCGTTCAGCTCGGGATTTACCGCGTCAATCCGCTCAAGGTGCGCCGTCAATACTTCCACGGCCGAGACTTCGCCGCGCCGAATCAGCGCCGCCAGCTCCACCGCCGTAAGCCATACCAGTTCGCTCACGCTCCTCTAACCCCGGCCCACATAGGGCATAGCGTTGGCCATGACGGTCATGAAGAGCACATTGGCGTTCAGGGGCAGATTGGCCATGTAGACGACGGCGTCAGCGACGTGGCGCGCGTCCATTTGCGGTTCAGCATTTCCCGCAGCCGCTTCCAGACGCTGCTGCTGCCTGTCCGACATTTCGGTGCGCGCGTTGCCGATGTCGATTTGCCCGCAGGCGATATTGTAGTCGCGGCCATCCAGCGCCGCCGACTTTGTAAGGCCGGTCAAGGCGTGTTTGGTGGCGGTATACACGGCCGAATGCGACCGCGGCACATGCGCCGAGATTGAGCCGTTGTTGATGATCCGGCCGCCCTGTGGTGTCTGTGACTTCATCAGCTTGTAAGCTTCTCGCAGGCACCAGAAGGCGCCGGTGAGATTGACGGCGACGACGCTCAGCCATTGCTCGTCGCTGAGTTCTTCCAGCGGGATGGCCGGGGCATTGACGCCGGCATTATTGAAGAGGAGATCGATCCTGCCGTACCGCTCCTTCGTTTGCGCGAAGAGCTGCGTCACGGCCTGCCGGTCGCTGACGTCAGTGGGGACGATCAAAACGCGGTCTTCGGCGACGCCGGCGGCTGACCAGGTCTCGCGCAATCTGCTATCGCGGCGCCCCGCCAGCACAATTGAGTAGCCGGCCTCCCAGAGCGCCAGAGCGGTCACGCGGCCAATGCCCGAGCCGGCCCCGGTGATGAGCGCGATTTTCCGATCCATTGTCTCTCCCCTGCTTTTGCGGCTGCGCCAAGTGTACGACTCGCCCGCCGCCTTGTCAAACCGTGACAAGGGGCCGGGCATGCGCTAGTATCGCCCCCGGAAGCGTGACCGCGCGAAAGGACGCCGCATGAAAATCGCTTGCTGTATTTGGGCTCTGGGCGGTATGGAGACTGAGGCGCTGCGAGCGGTTCGCGCGCTCGGCTTCGACTGGATTGACATTCAGCCGATGCACTTGGGGACGCTTGAGAGCCGGCTGCTGGCGCAAGAATTGGGACTGCGCGTGTCCTGCCTTGGCGCGTCTTTCGGGATGCCGGCGGGAGCGTCGCTGGATCACGAAGATCCATTGCAGCGACAGGCAGCCGTCACGTATGTCGCGCAGGGCATCGCGCTTGCCGCGCAGCTGGAGGCGGATACCGCCTACGTCGTGCCGGGAATGGACGATGGCGACGACGCTCTTGCGCGCTACAGCGACTCCGTATTCGGCTTGGCTGAGCGCGCTGCCGAACTGGATATCAAACTCGCTGTGGAGCACTTCCCGGGAACGGCGCTGCCGACGGCCAGCGAGACCTTGGAGTTCATCCGCCGCACCGGCCATCAGAATCTGTACATCCTGATCGACAGCGGCCATCTGCAGATGTCCGGCGAGGACCCGGCCAGCGCCATACTGAACGCGGAGGAACGGCTGGGCTATATGCACTTTGACGACAATGACGGCGTCAGCGATTTGCACTGGGCGCTGCTGGACGGCGTGATGACTGAGGAGTCGCTCAATGCTGCCCTGCGATCGCTGGCGGAGATCGGATATCAGGGCGCGCTGAGCCTGGAGTTGAATCCCGGCTTGCCCAACCCGGCCCGGGCGCTGGGCGAGAGTCGCGACCTGCTGCTGCGCGCAAGTCTTCTGTGAGAGGCTGTTTGCGCCGACCTGAGCCGGCAGTGCAGGGAACGACGTGACCAAAAAATCCCCTACTCTTTTCCACAAGAAATAAGTTTCGGGCATTTTCTTGACATGTTTCAGCAAATTAGATACAGTTGTTTCCGATATTTGCTGGCTGGGCTTACCTCTTATGAGCGACTCAATACAGCGACAAAAGGGACAGACGACGATTCGCGATGTCGCGCGCGAGGCTGATGTTTCAATCTCTACTGTTTCCCGTGTCTTGAATGATCATCCGCATGTCGACTCTCATACGCGTCAAGCGGTGTGGAAGACAGCGACCGAGCTTGACTATCCATTTTCGCGGCTACGGGGGCAGACCGCTAAGCAGGGGCGCACGATGGCCTTCCTATCGTCGTCTGTCAAACAGCATGCTCAGGGCTTGCCGGCGCTGACCGGCGGTATAGAGCAGCTAATCGTCCGTGGCGCGCAGTCCGTCTTTGAAGATCGGCGCGTATCAACACATATTTACAAGGCATTTGCCGATATTGAGCAAATGGAAGATGTGATCGAGGCGAATCATATCAGCGGAGTGATCTTTCTCGGTGGCGCCTTCGACCATGCGCTGTTGCGAAGCTTGCGGGCGCAGTCTATCCCCTTCGTCACAGCCGGCGGGCATGCCCATCCTCTTGATGGCAATGCCGTCATGGCAAATTATGTACAGGGTATGGTTTACGCGATCAGTCATTTGGAAGCGCGAGGGCGGCGGCAAATTTGTCTGGTGAACGGACCGGAAACAACAAATACGAGCCGAGAGAAATACTGGGGTTATCGTCTTGCGCTTAGCTTGAGCGATTTGCAGTACGAAAGCTATCAGACGACGCGCGGAACCAATTTCGATGTCGAGAGCGGTTTCGTCGCCACTTCGGAATTGCTGGCTTTGAACAAGCCGGTGGACGCCATCATATATGCCGACGACGGCATGGCTGTGGGCGGTCTA